>JAJBVP010000165.1 GCA_020859755.1 Bacteroidales bacterium
CTCTTTCGATAACTGGATAATGTTTAACCAGTCCAACTTTTTGGGGTCACTTCAAAAAGGCGCGCTTTTTTTATTTTTTAAAGGATAAAGGATAAAGAGGATGAGGGACACCTGGGGATCATCCACAAGCAAGGAGCGTGGGCGCCCTCGCCCGCGCATGCTAAGTCGTGGCGAGCGCGGGCGAGGGACACCAGGGGGTCATCCACAAGCAAGGAGCGTGGGCGCCGTCGCCCGCGCATGCTAAGCCGTGGCGAGCGCGGGCAAGATGCCCACGCTCCCAGGGAGGGCTGGAGCATGGTGGGGGGATATGCAGAAAAGGGTGGCTCCGAGGTGGAGTCACCGTTATTTCTTGCTAGTAAGTGGGGCGATGGGGATTATTCCTCAACCTGACGGAGCTTCTGCACGTACACCGCTTTCATCATTTTTTTGCGGTTGGTGACAGAGGGCTTCTCGAAAGCTTGACGGGCGCGAAGCTGTTTCACGATACCGGTTTTCTCAAATTTACGTTTGAACTTCTTCAGCGCTTTCTCGATGTTGTCGCCTTCTTTTACTTGTACGATGATCATTTTTTGATTGTTATGGTTTTTAATTGATTATTTGCTGGTTGATTTTGCGGTGCAAAATTACTATATCTTTTTGGAACGGCAAAACGTTTTTGTGAAAATTGGGGAAATTTTTTGATTTTGGGAATTGGAAAATTATGCGTATATTCGCGGTGAAATATACCCCGATGGGGAGTAAGCGATTTTTTAGTAACCTATTATTTATAACCAAAATTCAGCCATGAGGCACTACTAAGGCCTACGTGGTAAAGTAAAAACTTAGTGCAATTATGTCGAAATCTTTAATTTCGGGCTACGCTTTGGCCGCGGCTTTCGCTATGTCGTCACTGGCGACAGGCGCGATGGCGCAAGACGTGGTGAAGCTCGGTCGCGGAAGCTACGCGTCGTCGATGCCGTTGAGTTACGGCAAGACCGATGATCACACGGGCGACCAGTCGATCAAGATGCTGTCGCGGAAAATCTGGCTCACGGAGCGTGAAAATCAGCCCATCCCCACCAACGACTGGTGGACTTCAATCCTGGATGCGCAGTGGAGCGGGGCTTTGTGGAATTATCCGGCGATGGTGAAACCCGCGGCTTCGGGTATTACTATTCATTGGCCCTCTTATTGGCAATCGGATGGTGCCCAAGTGAATTGGAACTCGGCCGTGGAGATCCAGGGCGTGGATTTCAAGGGCGCGGAGGCAATCGCCGATTCGTGGCACGACTGGGACGTGGAGATGATCGTCCCGGGCACCGATTCGTCGAAGCAGATGAAGGCGACGCTGAGCCACGGCACTCCGTTCACATGGATCGAGTTGACCAACGTCAACCCCGTTGTGGCTATGCAGAAGCCTGTCGACAACTTCACTAACACGAGCGCTGAGGCCACGTTCTACAACGCCGAGGGTTCGGCCATCTCGGCTCCCATGGGCTTGGCTATGAGCCAGACGGCCTTCAAGATCGGCGACGACGCTTACGGCTTATTCCTGCCGAACGGATCGATCCTCACCTATGATTCCTCCAAGAATAAATTGACGATCAACCAGGATGGCTGCGCGTCGCGATTCGTGATCGTAGCGTTGTTGCCCGGCGGTGACGTGAAGAAGTTGCAGGAATACGAGGAATTCGCCTACAACGTGCCTCGCGACACGCAGGTGTCATGGAATTACGACGCCAAGAAGGGCCAGATCTCGTCGACCTGGAAGGTGACGGCTGAGAACCTGAACACGGGCGTGAAGGGCGGCAACGTGATGCAGGGCTTCATTCCCCACGCCTATAAAGGAGCTGTGGCGCAGCCTACATATATTAATGATGTGTTCCTGACCCCTCGCGGCAAGATGAAGATGTGCACGGGCACCGAGTGGACCTTTACCCACACGTTTGCCGGCATCCTCCCCTGGTACCTCGAGCCGAAGGTCGACACGTCGGTTGAGAACCCCTTCAACCCCGAGATAATGGACTGGTTGATGGAGAATTATGCCGATGGGGGCGAATTTGGCGGCGACACCTACTGGGGAGGCAAGGGGTTGACGCAGATGGCGTTGAACATGACCTTCGCTCTCCAATTGGGCGACACCGAGAAATTCGAGTCCTCCAAGAAGAAACTCAAGGACACGCTGGTCAACTGGCTCACCTACTCCCCTGGGGAGACCAACTTCTTCTTCGCCTACTATCCCCGCTGGGGCGGCATGCTTGGCGAGGCCACGAGCTACGACAGCGACACGTTCAACGACCACCATTTCCACTACGGCTACTTCACATTGGCGGCGGCCATGCTGTGCCTGGTCGACGACGAGTTCCGCGCCGGCTACGGCGAGATGCTGAAGCTGATCGCCAAGGATTACGCCAACTACGACCGCAACGACACTCGCTTCCCGTTCCTGCGCCACATGGATCCCTGGGCTGGCCACAGCTACGCTGGCGGCTTGGGCGATCAGGGTAACAACAACGGCAACGGCCAGGAGTCGACCTCCGAGGCGATGCAGTCGTGGGGCGGCGTCTACCTGCTGGGCGTGGCCCTGGGCGACGATGAGTTGCGCGACGCCGGTATCTTCGGTTGGTCTACCGAGGCCAGGGCTACGCGCGAGTATTGGTTTGACGTCGACGGCCACACGGGCTGCGACAAGTACGGCCTCGGTGGCAATATCGACTACACGCTTTACCCTTATCCCTACAACTCCAACATCACATGCAAGGGTATCGGCTGGTGGACATGGTTTGGCGGCGACCCGCTGTTCATGCACGGAATCCAGTGGATGCCAATCTCGCCGGCGCTGGATTACCTGTCGTGGGACACCGATTTCGTGGCTTGGGCCTACAAGGACTTGACCGAGAGCACGTCGTGGCCCCACAAATGGTTTGAGACCACTTATCATTACGACTACGACACGCTGGACGACGGTTCGATCAAGACCACCACTACCGAGCTTGATCCCATGGCCAACAACGACTGGGGTAACGTGACCCTGGCCTACATGCAGCGCGCGCTCCCCGACGAGGCCGCGGCTATCTTCGACGAGGCTTGGGAGAAACAGCTCCATATCGCCACCGCCGTCTCGACCGGCCACATCTCTTATTATACTATCCACTCCCATCGCACCTACGGCGAGATCGACTTCACGGCCCACGCCGACATCCCCACGGCCAACATCATGACCAAGGGCGACAAGACCTATTACGTGGTGTATAACCCCGGGTCGGAGCGCGACGTCAACTTCTACAAGGATGGCGCGGTGGTGAAGACCGTCAAGGCCCCGTCGAAGAAGCTGGTGGCCATATGCGACGACCCCGAGTCCACATCTATTAATATAGAGACCGAGAACGGCACGAAGGTGCTTACCACGACCACTCTGACCGGTACCGTGCTCGACCAGTACGGCGCGACCTACGACGCCACCATCACCTGGAGCGTCTCCCCCGCATCGACGGCGTCGATCGACCAGAACGGCAAGGTGACCGTCGCCTCGGGCGCCACGCTTGGCTCCAAGTTCACTGTCACCGCCACCTCTGGCACCATCACGGCTACACTGGAGATGGAGGTCAACGAGCCCAGCTACCTGAAGTCGGCCACGATAACTCCCACCTCGTCGTTTGTGGAGAAAGGATCGGAGATCAGCATCGGCATCGAGCTGCTCGACCAGTATGGCGACCCCTATGATGCCGACGTGACCTGGACCATCAATGGTGTGGAATACGAAATGCCCTATATCGATGGCCAAACGGCTGGCAATTACGTGATTGTGGCTACTGTCGAGGGCGAGATCTACACCAAGACACTGTTTGTGTCGCCCACTCTGCCCAACCTGGT
>JAJBVP010000041.1 GCA_020859755.1 Bacteroidales bacterium
CTGTGGCGGGGGGTAAACTATCCTCGCTGGTGGCGGGGGCTTAAACTATCCTCGCTGGTGGCGGGGGCTTGAAGCGATTCTCGCCGATGGCGGGGTTGCGGGTGCAAAGGTAGTGATTTTTTTGGTAAATATCGCGTTTACGGGGATTAAAATTTTACGGATTGGATGGCGAAGGTGAATTTGATCTGGGCGTCGTCGGTCAACAGGCGGCACATCGTGGGGCATTCGACGTAGGGGGCGATGGAGGAGATGTAGAAGGATGTGGAGTAGGATGAGTAGTATTCTATGTCGACAGTGACGGGGGTGAGGGTGAATGTGTAGTCGTCCTCGGTGAGCTCTCGGTCTTGTGATTCGGAGAGCATGGTGGTGAAGTAGTCGCGCATTGTGGAGAAGAGGTAGCGGCGGTTGGTGGAGTCGTAGGCGGCGTAGAATGAGTATTTGTTGTCGGTGACTGAGTTGGTGTTGAAGAATTCGTCTTTTTGGGAGGTGAGTACCATCAGGAGGTTGGGGGGCGGGGCGATGGAGTAGTCGTTGGCGATTTCTTCGACGGGTATTGAGAGGGTGAGGGAGTTGACGACGGTGAGCCGTGTGGCTTTGGAGTTGTAGGCTGTGATGATGTCTTTGATGGGGAATTGGATTTGGACGTCCATTCCGGTGGGTGCGACGAGGAGTTTTTGTCCGGCTTGGGCTCGGGCGATGAGGTCGGGGGAGATTGCGTAGGAGATGTCGTTGTTGGTGACGATCTCGGGGGTGACTGAGTAGTAGTTGCCGTCGTATACGTAGGTGGTGTCGGTGCCGTCGGTGAGGGTGGAGTCGCGGTGCCAGTAGAGTCGCATTGAGTTGGCCTCGATTTTCATGATGCGGCCTGAGCCGTAGGAGTTTTTGATGTAAAGGCCGGGGAAGATTTGGGAGAATGCGGTGGGTGTGGCGTAGGATGCGGGGTTGTCGCGGTAGGCTTGGAATAGCTCTCGGCCGAGGGCGACGGGGAGGTCGACGAATACGAATCGGTAGTTGTATTCGCCCATGGAGTCGGGTTCGCCAAGGACGTTGGCGGTGTAGATTTTGGATGCAATGGGTGTGGGGTCGTAGTATCCTTGTGGGTCGAAGTCGGAGTAGATTGGTGAGGGCAGTTGCTGGTTGAGTCGGTATATTTCGAGGCCCATAGGGGCGATTGAGTCGCCGATGTATCCTCCGTTGGGGATAGCGAGCATTAGCTGGAGGGAGTCGATCATGTCGGGGGTGATTCCGGTGGTGTCGATTGTGTTGGCCGACATGTATTGGGTGACGATTTCGGATGAGATTTGGCCGAATCCGTTGGCGTTGATGGCTCCTAGGAGCTGCATTGTGGTGCGTGATTGGACGCGGGGGTTCTGGACGGTTTGTCCGGTGATAGTGAACGATGAGTCGATTATGATTTCGATTTCGTTCTGGACGATTGACGATCCCACATCTTCGTCGTGGTCGCAGGCTACGAGTGCTGTGAGGGTTGTAGCTGTGGCGATCAGCGCGGGGAGGATACGCATTTTCATTTCGGGTGGTGGGTAAGCTTTATTTTGTGATGGGCCGTGTGGTGGAGGGGAGAGGCGGCCTTAGAGGGTTTCGTAGAATTGGTGGAGGGCTTTTGGGAGGAGGGCGTCGTCGCCGGGGTAGGGGAGGAAGGGCTTTCCTTTTTCCTGTGCGTAGGCGATGAGCTCGGGGGAGGCGTCGGGTGTTTCCTGGGCAATTCCGTCGGCGTAGTCGATAGCGATTTTGCTAAGGGTGATGTAGTCGACGGGGTCGGTGCCGAGGGTGGCGAGGTCGTCGTCGGTGAAGCGGTCCATGCGTAGTTTCTCGACCATTCTGGGGTCGAGGGTGCCTTGGAGTGGGTCGTCGCCGAGGGCGAAGACGATTTTGGACGAGCGGAAAGAGGGGTCGTCGTGGAGCATTGTCTTGATGTATAGGGGGACGAGCGATGTAAGCCAGCCTGCGCAGTGGACAATGGCGGGCTCCCAGCGTAGTTTTTTGACGGTCTCGACCACTCCTCGCACGAAGAATATCATGCGTTCGTCGTTGTCGTGGGGGGATAGGCGTGTCTCGAGGTCGCTGGCTCCGTGTCGCTGGAAGTAGTCGTCGTTGTCGATGAAGTATACTTGCATGCGTGAGGGCTGGAGGGTGGCGACTTTGATGATCAGTGGATGGTCGGTGTCGTCGATGATGAGGTTCATGCCGGAGAGGCGGATCACTTCGTGGAGCTGGTTGCGGCGCTCGTTGATGCATCCGTATTTGGGCATGAATGTGCGCACCTCGAAGCCTTGTTCTTGGATTCCGACGGGGATTTTCTGGCCTCGGGTGGCTTGAGGCGTGGCAGGGAGGTAGGGGATGATTTCCTGGGCTACGTAGAGTACTTTGTTATTGTCCATTAATGGCTCTGTGATAGATTTTAGTGCAAAGTTAGCGAAAATTTTTGGATTTTCGGGGGGTGGTGTTTGATTTTTCGTATCTTTGCGGGTAATTTACGGAAAATTGTATCTGGTTTTAATGTTATGGTAATGCGTTTAACATCTTTATTGATATTGGCCGTTGTGGCGATAGCTTCGGCGGTTGCTCAGAATCCTGTGAAGTGGCGCGCGACTGCGCGCATGATTGATGATACTCGCGGCACGTTGACGATCAAGGCGACGATGGAGCCGGGGTGGCATGTGTATTCGACTAAGTTGCCTGAGGACGGCCCGCAGCCCACGGTGATCAAGTTGGGGGAGAGCAAGGGTGTGAAGATCGATATGCCGTTGAGGGTGTCGAAGTCGCCGATCGAGAAGGACGACGCGTTGATGGGGATGCGTCTGTCGTATTGGGAGGATGAGGTGACGTTCACGACGACGTTCACGTTGACGGGGAAGCGTGAGGACGCCAAGGTGGCTGGGTCGGTGACGTTCATGGCTTGCGACGATCAGTCGTGCATGCCTCCGAAGACGGTGGAGATCTCGTCGGCAGTGCTGCCGAAGAAGTGATGATTGTCGACTGAGATCGAAAGAAATGGCTGGGGATCGAGTGAAATCGACCATCGGGGCGACGCAATCGGGAGAGGTCGACCCGCGGGGTGGATAGGATCGAATGAAAATAATAATGGAGTTGTCTCACGACAACTCCATTATTACAAATACACAATTATCTATAAAACAACTATTTATACTTAAACTCTTCAAGTTTGGAGTCAACTGTTTTGGGTGCCATCCTCTGATGGCGGCCGTTGCCGCGTGGCAACATAGGGATGGTGTCCATTTTGTGTTGCGGGGCAAATGGCTGTGTGGTGACATGCCGGCTGCCCTGAACTAAAACAGGCGGTTAAAGCGTTCCGAGGTTGAGGATGCGCCATAGACAGCTGGCGCGTTACTGGTGTATCTATGCCGTTACTTGAATTGGCATCTTTGTTTTACCGTAACTCTCCTTCCCTTTTTGTAGAGAGCTTTAACAATCATCTGCGCAAAATTAGGTATTTTTTTGTACTTGGCAAATATTTACGTCCCCAATTTGTCACAATTTAAGCTAATTAACGTTAATTAACGGTGGAAAGTGTTATTTTTTCTTCCTCACGGGAGGGGTGGTGATGGGTGGAGAGGGTAAAGGTGAAGTGGAGGAAAGGATTAAAGGATGAAAGGTGGAAAGGGGGGGAAGATTAAATGATTAAAGGGTGAAAGGGTGAAAAGATTTAAGGATGAAGGGGGGTGGATGTGGCTTGCGCCTCGTGATAACGTTATCACGAGGCGCAAGATGGTTGTGGATGGGACCGTCCAAGAGCCGGGCTGCTCGGGCTGCGCATATGTTGGGGTTGTGGATGGGACCGTCCAAGAGCCGGCCCGCCCGGGCTGCGCTTATGGGTTGATGGGTTATTCGAAGATGTGGCGGAGCTTGGAGAAGATGTGGGATTTGACGGAGTCGGTGGCCTGTACGTTGGGGGAGTCGCGGAGTTTCTCCATAATCTCTTTCTCTTTGTCGTTGAGGTGCTCGGGGATGTACACCATTACGTTGACGAGTTCGTCGCCGGTGCCGTATCCTTCGGTTGAGGGAAGGCCTTTTCCGCGTAGGCGCAGTACCTTTCCAGGCTGTGTTCCGGGGGCGATTTTCAGTCGGGCTCGGCCTGTGATGGTGGGCACTTCGACTGAGCCGCCGAGGGTGGCGGTAGGGAGGTCGAGCATGAGGTTGTAGATAACGTCGTTGCCGTCGCGGATAAGCTCGGGGTGCTTGACTTCTTCGATCACTACGAGGAGGTCGCCGTTGACACCTCCGTGGCGGGGGGCGTTGCCTTTCCCTTTGACGGTGAGGGTCATGCCGTCCTGCACGCCTGCGGGGATGTTGAACGACACGACTTGTTCTTTGCGCACGACGCCTTCGCCGTGGCAGTAGGAGCAGCGTTCGGTGATCACCTTTCCTTCGCCCTCGCATTCGGGGCAAGTGGCGGTGGATTGCATGGCTCCGAGTATTGTCTGCTGGGTGTGGAGGATTGATCCTGTGCCGTTGCAGGTGTGGCAGGTTGTGAAGGCTGTTCCGTCTTTTGCGCCGGTGCCGTTGCAGTGTTCGCATTTGCCCATTGCGGGGATCTTGAGGGTTTTGCTTACGCCCTTAGAGATCTCCTCGAGGGTCATTTTCACCTTGATACGGAGGTCGGAGCCTTTTCGGGTGGGTTTACGTGGCTGTCGGCGTCCTCCGCCGGTGGCTCCGCCCCATTGGCCTCCGTAGTGGCCTCCGAAGATGTCGCCGAATTGCGAGAAGATGTCCTCCATGGAGAAGCCTTGAGAGTAGAAACCGCCTGCTCCTCCTCCGGGGAATCCCTGGGGACCCATTGCGTGGCCGAATTGGTCGTATTTCTGTCGTTTCTCGTCGTTGGAGAGCACGTCGTAGGCCTCGGCAGCCTCTTTGAATTTCTCTTCGGCTTCCTTGTCACCCGGGTTTTTGTCGGGGTGATATTTGATGGCCATCTTACGATATGCCTTTTTTATTTCGTCGGCTGTGGCGTTTTTGTTGACACCCAGCACTTCGTAGTAATCGCGTTTATCCATTGGAGGCAGTTGTTTTAGGGTTTATTGCGCTACGGCCACTTTGGCGTGACGTATCACTTTGTCGTTGAGTGTGTAGCCTTTGGAGATGGTGTCGATCACCTTGCCTTTTTTGTCGGGGTCGTCGGTGGGCACCATCGCGATGGCTTCGTGTCGGTCGGTGTCGAAGGGTTGGTCCTGGGTGGGGATTTCTTTGACTCCGTTCTGCTCGAGGTATTTAATGAATTTGTTGTAGATCAGCTCCATGCCTTCTTTGACGGCGGCGACGTCGCTGGAGGCGTTGATGGCCTGTAGGCCGCGCTCGAAGTCGTCGATGATAGGCAACAGGCCTTTCATCGCGCCTTCGGCACCGTTCTTGATGATCTCGGATTTCTCTCGGAGCGTGCGCTTGCGGAAGTTGTCGAATTCGGCCATCAGGAACAGGTATTCTTTCTTTTCTTTCTCGAGCTGCTCCTGGGTGTCGTTGAGGAGTTGCTTGAGTGACTCGGTTTCCGACATTACGCTGTTCAACTCCTCGGGGGAGATGTTGTCCTGCTCGTTTTCAGCCACGTCGGCGATTTCAACGTCGTCGGGCATTGGCTTCGGGTCGGTGTTTTTGGCCTTTTGGTCGTGTTTGTTGCTCATATCTTGCTATATTTTTGTTTCTGGATTATCAAAATTGGCTATGCAAAAACATTGCCAAAGTGGCAAGGGAGGGTGTTAAATATGGCGTGTGGCACAATTTTAACATCCTCTTGATATGATAACAATCGGCGGGGCTTAACGTTCAATCGACCGGGAGGTGAAAGTGGCCGATGTAGTGGTGCCATCCTTGGGCGAGCCATTGGACGGGGAGCGGTGGCACGTCGCCTGGGAATATGGCGTACATGGCTGATCCGGAGCCCGACATGGAGGCATACAAGGCTCCCATCCGGTACATCTGGCTTTTGATCTGGGGGAGAATGGGCAGTAGGGGGAATACTGAGTCCTCAAATTGGTTGTGAATTCTCTTGGGCCATGTGTCGATGGGCTGGCGAATGGCGTCAACGAGGTCAAGGTTGATAGGGGTGGGTGTTACGCCGGCGTAGGCCTCTTTTGTGGAGACTGAGCAAGGAGGCTTTAGGATAAGTAGGGAAAGGGGGGTAGCAGGCCGGTACCCGGGGCTTTTTACTGCTGTTATTGTGGTACCGATTCCGGTGCATAAGGCGGGTTGGGAGGTGATGAAGAAGGGGCAGTCGGCTCCGATACGGGAGGCGATGGCCTGGAGTTGCTCTACCGATAGGTGGAGGTCGCATTGGCGGTTGATTGCCAGGAGAGTGTGGGCGGCGTCGGATGAGCCGCCGCCGAGCCCGGCGCCGTCGGGGACGTCTTTGTGGAGGTGGAGCGACAGGGGTGGAAGCTCAACCTCTTCGGCCAGTGCTCGGTAGGCTTTCATCACGAGGTTTTTCTCGGGGGAACAGTTTACGGGGTAGCCGGAGGTGGTGAGGGCGACCCCTCGGTGACCCGCGGGGCACTCAACCTCCACGGCGCTTTGATCAGAAAGGGGGGTGACTTCGATGATGTCGCCCCAGGCTACGGGAAGCATTACCGTGGCAATCTCATGGTAGCCGTCGGGGCGTCGGGCAGTGATGTACAGCCCGAGGTTGATTTTGCAGTTGCAGAGCTGGATCATTTGCTCTCGGCCACGCGCTTGAGGGTGATTACTCGCTGGCCGTCCTCGTCGAGCAAGTCGACGTGGTCCTTTCCACTTTGCTTGGCGGCGTCAACGCTTTCGAGGGCGAGGAGGAAGGAGGTTTCCAATTGTGGCTTGTCGCAGCCGCGGCGCGTTGTAGCTATGTCGTGAAACTGTATCGCATTGGTCTTGTCGGGGTCGATCAAAAGGCTGCCGTTGAGGAGGTTGCAACCGGTATTTCCGTGCACACGCAGCTCGGCTACGTCGATCACCAATCTCATTTCGGGATTCTCGTTGGGGTCGATTGTCTGCGACCCCACGCGAGTAACTTGCCAGGTGCCGTTAAGGAAATCCATGTTGTGCTTGCGTATGACCATCAGGGCTGTTCCGTGGCTGTTTTTGAGGGTCATGTAGGTTTCGTGGCCTTTGTCGGCTATAGAGTAGGTAGCGGCCTGATCGAGGGCGACGTTGATGGCGTGCTGGAATGGCGCGTCGGGGCAGGAGCGCATCGTGGCGATCACGTTGGAAAATTTTATCTTGCCACCCGAGCTGAGGGCAAAGTCGCCGTTGATAGTGTTGCAACCGTTATTGCCGTAGAATCGGCCGGTGCTCTGCTCGAGGGTAAGATATGGACGCTCGTCGCCGGTAACGGTTTTGCCGTTGACCGTGGCGATAGTCCACTCGCCGGGGACAAGCGACGACTGGTCGACAACGGTAGTGGTGGTCGTCGTTTTGGCTGTTGTGGCAGTTTTCTTGGCCGAACATCCTGGGAGAGTGACCGCGGCCGTAATCAGTGCTATGATCAAAAATCTTGCTTTCATAATCGGTAAAGTTGGTTACATTTATAACCTTACAGTGAAATTATTGTTTTACTCTAACCTTTAACCTTCGGCCTTTAACCTTTAACCTTCGGCCTTTAACCTTGGCCTTCGGAGACTACCATCCGCCCGAGGCGCCTCCGCCTCCAGTGAGGCCTCCGCCGAAAGAACCGCCGGAGAAGCCTCCACCGCCTCCGAAGCCTCCCCCGCGTCCACTTGGACCCATGATTACCACTGGTGCGGCAAGTTTGGGAATCGTATAGCGGGTGATATTTTTATTGTGGCAATTGAGGCATTGGTAAGTGCGCTCGCCCATACCGGGTCGGGCCGTTGTGGCGGGCACTACTGTGCGATTGCTGGTGAGGGTGCAAGCGCGTGCTCCGCATTTGTCGCACACCGTGTAGCTCGATTTTTTGTTGACGTAGGGAAGGATGTCGGTAGCGTTGCAGTTGGGGCAAAGCCACACGTCGTAATCGACCGAGTTGAGTTGTTCCTCCTTGTCCTGAGCCGGGGTGAGGTAGAGGTTGTCGGTTTCCTCGTCCAGGCGATGCATGCGGGTACCGCAGTTGGAGCAGATGTGCTTTTTGTTGCGTAGCCGTCTCATGGTGAGGACAATAGGGATGTAGGCGACGAGGGGTAGTCCAAGACCGAGGAATGAGCAGAACAGGGCAGGCTGTTTCAAGCTGTCGAGGGCGTTATAGCGCTCAAAGTCGCTCAACTTGCGCGTGGCCAGAACCTTTTCGACGTACAAGCCCAGCATTATCAGTGCTAGCCCGGCACACATTATTAAATATATGTAGAACAGGGTGTCGCCGTTGCTTTCGGCCTTGGCGTTGGCGTCGTTTTTCTGCTTGGAGAGGATTTCGTCGACGTTCTCGGGGTTGTTGAGCACCTCCGAGACGGTTGTCAACGCCGCTATCACGCCCTCATCGTAATTCCCCTCCTTGAATCGGGGGAACATGGTGTTGCGCAGTATCCGCCCGCAGGTCACGTCGGGCATTACGCCTTCCAGCCCGTAGCCGGTGCGAATCACGGCTTTTCGGCGGTCTTTGGCCACGAGGATGAGCATGCCGTTGCTCTTGTCGCTTTTACCGATTCCCCAGGCCTCGAACAGTTTTGTGGCGAAAGTGTCGATGTCGTCGCCGTCAAAGTCGTTGATTACCACCATGGTAACCTCGGCCGTGGTGTTCTTCCAAATAGAGGAGATGATGCTGTCGGCTTGGGCTTGAGCGGCTGAGGATAGCACGCCGTCGGGGTTGGACACGTAGCGTGAGCGGTCCTGCAGATGCACGTTGGGGATGTCGTCCACTTTGTAGGCCGCTGCTACGCTTAGGGAACACAACAGGGTCAATATGAATAACTTTAGTCGGGTCATACGGCGGGTAGGCTCATTCCGTTGAGTTTGCGATAGAGGTCGAGGGCGTACACGTCGGTCATGCCCGAAATATGATCGAGCACGGCTTGGATCTTGCCGAAGAGGGTGGGGGCGTGCACGTCATATTGCTGGGGCACTTTGGAGAGTAGCAGTCGGGAGTAGTTGAGGGTGGGGAAACGCACGGCGTGGATCAACTTGCCCATCAGGAAAGTGATGATGCGGTTACCGGCTAGCTCGATATCGACTACATCGGAGGCCCCGTAGATGTGGGCCCACGAGATGTCGTTGCAACGCGAGTAGGCTTGGCGTTCCAACTCAGGTATATGCTTCAGGAGTGGGCCATGGAACTGGCCACGCAGTATCTCCTCCTCATGCTCGATGAAAGCCTCGGCGCAGCGGTGAACAAGCACGCCGATGACGGTGGCGCGCAAGTAGCCGATGCGCTCGTTGGGGTCGTCCAATTCGGCCATTACGGCTTTGGCGCGTTCCTGTCGCTCGGGAGAGAGGTAGTTGAGGAACAAGTCCATAACCGTGGAGGTGGGTAGGATTTTTAGCTTGTGGGCATCCTCAAGGTCCATCACCTCGTAGCAGATGTCGTCGGCGGCCTCGACGATGTAGACCAAGGGGTGGCGACAGTATTGGATAGCGCCCTTGTCGTTGTGGCAGGGAATCATTCCCAATTCTTCGGCGACAGTGACAAAAGTTTCCTTCTCGGAGGTAAAGAATCCAAATTTGTTGGCGTCCTTGGCCAAGGACGATTCAAAGGGATACTTGACGATGGAGGCCAGGGTAGAGTAGGTCATGGCGAATCCCCCGGGGCGACGTCCCTTGAATTGATGGGTCAAGAGACGGAAAGCGTTGGCGTTGCCCTCAAAGTGAATCAGGTCGTTCCACTGTTCGGGTGTCAATTGGCTTTGGAGCACAGCGCCGTCGCCTTCGGAGAAGAAGGTGGAGATCGCTTTCTCGCCGGAGTGGCCGAAAGGAGGGTTGCCAAGGTCGTGGGCAAGGCATGCGGCTGCCACAATCTCGCCGATGGCGTAAAGTGATTCTACCCAAGATTCGGAGGCGTATTTTTCCAAGAGCGCTTGTGCCACCTCGCCGGCCAGAGAGCGCCCCACGCAAGATACCTCTAGGCTATGGGTCAATCGGTTGTGGACGAAGATAGAGCCCGGGAGTGGGAACACTTGCGTCTTGTTCTGCAGGCGTCGGAAGGGGGATGAGAACACCAGGCGGTCGTAATCGCGGGTAAAGTCGCTGCGCACGCCCGGGCGCTGGTTGTGGTAATGCTCCAGGCCGAAGCGTTTGTCGCAGATGAGGCGCTCCCACGACATGGCTGCATCCCCGCGTTGACCCGCGGGGCACTCGACCGCAAGGATGGAATCCGTCTTCGGGGAGGATGTCTCAGTTGATTGGTTGGTCGCCATTGTCCTCGTCGTATTTTTGGAACAGGAAATCGTTGTAGGGGAAGCGGGTGAGGTGCACCTCTTTGGCTTTTTCGTAGAGCTTTTGCTTTAGCTCGTCGATATTGATTTGCTTCTTGGCCGAGATGAACACGCAATCGTCGCCGAGGCGGCTCATCCAGGAGTCCTGAAGTTCCTCCAGGGGGATGTTCTCGCGAGTACGCGGGGTGAGATCGTCTTCATCCTTGGGAGTGTAGGAGAAAGCGTCGATCTTGTTGAACACCATGATCATGGGCTTGCCCTGCTCTCCCTCCTCCTTGCAAATGTCGGCGAGGGTGCGGTTGACCACCTCGATCTGCTCCTCCCATTGGGGATGGCTGATGTCGACCACGTGGACAAGAATATCGGCGTCGCGCACCTCGTCGAGGGTGGATTTGAACGAATCGACCAAGTGGGTAGGCAATTTGCGGATGAAACCCACGGTGTCGGTCAACAGAAACGGCAGATTGTCAATAATCACTTTTCGCACGGTGGTGTCGAGTGTGGCGAACAACTTATTCTCGGCGAACACGTCGCTTTTGCTCAGCAGATTCATGAGTGTCGACTTGCCGGCGTTGGTGTAACCGACGAGAGCCACGCGTGTGAGTTTGCCGCGGTTTTTGCGTTGGATGGATTTTTGACGGTCGATATTTTTCAGCTCCTCTTTCAAGCGCGAGATGCGGTCGAGGATGATACGGCGGTCGGTCTCGATCTGTGTCTCGCCCGGGCCGCGCATGCCGATACCACCACGCTGGCGCTCCAGGTGGGTCCACATTCGCGTAAGTCGCGGCAAAAGATACTGATACTGTGCCAATTCGACTTGGGTTTTGGCGGTGGCTGTTTGGGCACGTTTGGCGAAGATGTCGAGAATCAGGCTGGTGCGGTCGAGGATTTTCACCTGCAATTCACGCTCGATGTTGCTAACCTGCTTTGTGGTGAGGTCGTCGTCGAAAATCACCATGCCGATGTCGTTTTTCTCCACATATTCCTTGATCTCTTGGAGCTTGCCTTTGCCCACGAAAGTGCGTGGGTTGGGGTTGTCGGTTTTTTGGGTGAAGCGTGCAACGGTCACTGCCCCGGCGGTGTCGGCCAGGAAAGCCAACTCGTCGAGGTATTCTTTTACCTTGGCCTCGCCTTGCTGCGGGGTAACAAGTCCCACAAGAACGGCGCGCTCGGTAGTCTCTTTGCTTATTACTTGGTCTTTCATCGTTTCAGTAATCTCCCACAAAGATAACACTTTCCGTGCAAATTTGGGTCACGAGTCGCAATTTATTCGCGGTGGATGGATGCACCGAGCGCGTTCAAGCGTGTGTCGATGGCCTCGTAGCCGCGATCGATCTGATCGATTCCGTCGATACGCGACGTGCCCCGGGCGCTCATGGCGGCGATAAGCATGGCGATACCGGCGCGGATGTCGGGCGATGGCATGCGGTTGGCTCGCAGCGGCACGCGGTGATTCAATCCAATGACCACGGCACGGTGGGGATCGCACAGCATGATCTGGGCGCCCATCTCGATCAGGTAATCGACGAAGAACAATCGGCTCTCAAACATCTTCTGATGAATCAACACCGAGCCGTCGCACTGGGTGGCTGTCACCAGCATTACCGACAGAAGGTCGGGTGTGAGTCCGGGCCACGGGGCGTCGGCGATAGTGGGGATGGAGCCATTGAGGTTGGGGACAATGGGATAGGTTTCCTGGGCCGGGACGAAGATGTCGTCGCCGCGTCGCTCTATGTGGATGCCAAGTCGCTCAAAGGATTGAGGGATGATTCCGAGGTTGTCCCACGACACGTTTTTTATTGTCAACTCGCTGCGGGTCAACGCGGCCATGCCGATAAACGAGCCGGTCTCGATCATGTCGGGGAGGATGCGGTGGTGTGCGCCTCCAAGATCGCGGCGCCCGCGGATGGTCAACAGGTTGGAGGCCAGCCCCTGGATCTCCACTCCCATTTGCTGTAGCAGGCGGCACAGTTGCTGCACGTATGGCTCACAAGCGGCGTTATAGATGGTGGTTTCACCGTCGGCCAAGGCAGCGGCCATGACAAGATTGGCCGTGCCTGTTACCGAGGCCTCGTCCAGAAGCATGTAACAGCCTTTCAACGGCCCGTCGCGGTTAAGACAGTAGGCCTGCAGATCATCGTCGTATTGGATCTTGGCACCGAGTTTTTGTAGGCCGGTGATGTGGGTGTCGACCTTGCGGCGACCGATCTTGTCGCCTCCGGGTTTGGCGAAGCAAGCTTTGCCGAAACGTGTCAACAGTGGACCCACAACCAGCACCGAGCCACGCAATCCCGCACAGCGTTTTACGAAATCTTGCGACATTATATAATCGGTGTCAACATCATCGGCTTGGAAACGGTAGGTGTTGTGATTCAGTCGGTTGACCTTCACTTGCATGCGCTCTAAAAGGGAAATAAGGTTACGCACGTCGAGAATGTCGGGGACGTTGGCTATGGTGACGGGTTGGCTCGTGAGCAGCGTTGCACTGATCACTTGTAGAGCCTCGTTTTTGGCTCCTTGAGGCTCAATGGATCCGTGCAATTGACGGCCGCCTTCTATTATATAGGTACTCATTGCTAAAGCAGAATGGTAAAGGGTGAAGGGTAAAGTTTTAGTGAATAAGGTATCGAATGCACAGGGGTTAGACGTGCTCGACTTCGGGGTGGAGGGTAATGTTGAAACGCGCCTTGACCGCTTCCACGATTTTCTTTTCTAACGCTAAAATATCATCGGGGGTTGCGCGACGATCGGGATTTGTGATCACCAGGGGCTGTTTTGACCACACCTTGGCTCCACCCACTTCCACGCCTTTCAATCGGCATTGGTCGATAAGCCACGCCGCCGGCACCTTCATGAGCCCGTTTGCCGTTGGGTAGTGAGGGATTGCGGGATAATTGGCTTGGAGCTGCGCGAATTGCTCGGGCGTGATCTGTGGATTCATGAAAAATGATCCCGCGCTGGGCACTTGCTCGGGTCGGGGCAACTTGCTGTCGCGCAGGGCAATAACAGCGTTGCGGATATCCATAGGACAGGTGGCGGAATGGAGGTCGCGCAAGCCTGGATACTTGAGATTGGGGGTGAAATTTTTGCTAAGGCGAATGTCCACATCGTGGATGATAAAGCGACCCTTGTCGTGCTTGAATCGCGACTGACGGTAGCCGTAGCCGCAGTCGGCCACGGGGATGGTCACAAATGTGCGCTCGTGGGTGTCGTAGGCCTGGACATGGACGATTACGTCCTTGGCCTCGGTACCGTAGGCGCCCACATTTTGCACGGCGGCCGCTCCCATCTCGCCGGGAATCAGCGATAGGTTCTCCAATCCGCCCCATCCTTGCTCGCATGCCCACTCGATAACCTCGTCGAGGGTCTCGCCGGCACCGATGCGAAGCGTAACTGTTTCGGGGGTGTCCTCGATCACTTCGATGCCAGGAATGCGGCTGTGGAGCACCGTGCCCTCGTAGTCGCAGGTAAACAGTAGGTTGCTCCCACCGCCGATATGGAGCCACGGCTCACGTTGGCCGAGATCTTTAAATACCTGTGGAATATCCTCCTTTTGGTCATATTCAATAAAGCGCTTGCATTTGACAGCCATCGCCATCGTATTGCGCCCGCTCAAATCATAATCATCAAATATCTTAATCATTCAACTCATAAGTGAAATTCGTCTTTGCGAAGTTACAGAATTTCCCATCCCTCGCTTTCACCGGAGTGTCATTTTAAGCATTTCCTCCACAGCGTCTACAGGGATCTTGGAGTACTTGGCTATATCCTCAATGCTCATGCCTGCTTCTTTGAGTTGCCGCAATAGTTCTGCACGGCCTTCTGCACGGCCTTCTGCACGGCCTTCTGCACGGCCTTCTGCACGGCCTTCTTCTTTACCTTCCTCTTTTCCGAGGGTGTAGCCCGTTTCATAGCCCTCGTCGATTCCTGCTCGCACAGTGTTGTTGTAGTCGCGCATTGCCTTAAGGCTGCCCTCGTAGGCACGTCGCTCGGAGGCGTTGAACGCGAATATCTCGGCGGCCTTGAAGAAGCGTTCCAACAACTTGCTCTTGAGGCGGTCCGGGAAGCTGTCGAGCTGATTCATGTTCTTGATCACGTAGAGCCATTTCTCAAAATTGTTCTCCAGCTCGTCGATTTCCTTGGTGAATTTCTTCATCTCCAAGAATATGAGTGTGAGCTTGTTGGAGAATATTTTCTTAGTGTCGGTGTCGGTGAGCTTCACCACGTGTTTGGCCTGGGGCAAGTCCTCGAATTCGGGCATGTTGAAATTAAGGAACGAAACGGTGTAGATCCTGGGGAGGTTGAAGTTCCAATCGCCTTTTTGGGCTATTTCATGCATCGGGAAGGTGGCGTAGAAGATGCTGCGGTCGGCGAAATAAGGTTGATAGGCGTTTTGCATCTCCACGATAAAGTGTTGGCCTTTCTCGGTGGTGCAGTAGACGTCGAAAATGGCGTTGCGTTCCCCCGTAATACGACTCAGTTGCTCAGTGGGCATGTAAGTTATGTCTTTGATCGGCTCCTCGTCTTCTAAAAGTGAGTTGAGGAAATCGATCATAAATTCCTTGTGATGCTCGTTGCCGAAAAGGCGTTTGAAGCCAAAGTCGGTGAATGGGTGGATATATCGCTCGGTGCACATGGTGGTGGGGATGTTGGTGAGTTTACCGCAAATATAGTGAATTTTCGTGAAAATAGGGTGCTATTTTGAGATTTTGTGTCGTTGGGTATATGTTTTTAGGCGCCGTTCAACAAAAAATTATTTGGCGAAGAGGGTAGCGGAGGTGGCGGAGTCGATAGTGACGGTGACGCGGTCGCCTATGCGGTAGCCAAAGCGGGGAAGGATCACGGCTTTGTTTTGCTCGGTGCGGCCAATCACCTGCTCGCGGCTGCGCTTGGCTGGTCCTTCGATCAGCACTTCTACCTCGCGACCAAGCTCCTTGAGGTTGCTCTTAAGCGACAGGCGATTCTGCAGGGCTATCATGCGATTAAGGCGGTCGATTTTCACCTCTTCGGGCACGTTGTCGGGCATAGTGCGGGCCGCGAGTGTGCCCGGTCGCTCCGAATATTTGAACATGAAAGCGGCGTCGAATCCCACCTCCTCCATCAGCGACAGGGTAAGCTGGAAATCCTCCTCGGTTTCGCCATGGAAACCGGTGAACAGGTCGGTGGTGATTCCGCAATCGGGAATGATGCGTCGGATAGCTGCCACGCGATTGAGATACCACTCGCGGGTGTACTTGCGGTTCATAGCCTTGAGCACTGTGTTGGACCCGCTCTGGACGGGCAGGTGGATATGCTTGCACACGTTAGGGTGCTTGGCTATGGTCTCGATGATGCGGTCGGTCATGTCCTTGGGGTGGGACGTGGTGAAACGTATGCGCATTTCGGGAGCGGCCTGGGCCACCAGCGAAAGCAAGGAGGCAAAATCGGTGACGGTGCCGTCCTGAGACACGTGATGATACGAGTTGACATTTTGGCCAAGCAGGGTGGTCTCCTTAAAGCCGCGTTGCCGTAAGTCGGCCAATTCGGCCAGCACGCTTTGCGGGTCGCGGCTGCGTTCACGCCCGCGCGTGTAGGGCACGATGCAATAGGAGCAGAAATTGTTGCATCCTCGCATGATGGAGATAAAACCGCTCACCCGTGCCTTGGAGATGCGACTGGGGATCACGTCGCGGTAGGTCTCGGTGGTGCTCAGCTCCACATTAATTGCTTTCTGGCCAGCCTCGGCGGCGGCGAAAAGGTTGGGGAGGTCGAGGTAGCTGTCGGGCCCGGCCACAAGGTCGACCCCGTATTTCTCTACAAGCTCGTCTTTCACTCGTTCGGCCATGCAGCCGATTACGCCCAGGATCAACCCGGTACTCTTCTTTTTCAGCGAGTTGAGGTATTGCAGGCGGCTCACCACGCGCTGTTCGGCGTTGTCGCGTATTGAGCAGGTGTTGAGCAGCACGGCGTCGGCCTCCTCGGCAGTGTCACAGATGCCGTAGCCAGCCATTCCCATTACCGATGCCACCACCTCGCTATCGGCCACGTTCATCTGGCAGCCGTAGGTTTCGATATATAATTTTCGGTCGTTTGTCTCCATATTGTATACAGGGCTGAACCCCGACGCGCATAATGCGAATTTTTGCGCGTTGAAAATTTTTATTAGAGTGATTTATTGCGTAAATTCGCGCAAAATTACTCAAAAAACCTCATACAACAGGAAAGAATATACCAAAAACATCATCACTGTATGGCTTACAACTATATCACAGCGGCCGAGGCTGCCGCAATGATCAAAGACGGTGACTCCATCGGTTTGTCGGGTTTCACCGCTCCGGGTGTGCCCAAGGCTATCCCCGAGGAGATTGCCCACCGTGCCGAGCGCGAGCACGCCGAGGGCCGTCCCTTCAAAATCAACCTTTACACCGGCGCTTCGACCTCCGACCACTGCGACGGTGCCCTTTCCCGCGCCAATGCCATCAATCGCCGCGCGCCTTACCAAAATGTGCCCGACCTGCGCAAGCGCATCAACTCCCATGACACCCATTACAACGACCGTCACTTGAGCGACATGGCCCAGGAGGTGCGTTACGGCTTCTTCGGCCCTATTGATTGGGCTATCATCGAGGCCGCCGACGTCACCCCCGACGGCGAGGTGATCCTCGGCACTGGCCTTGGCAACGCTCCCACCTATGTGAAGCTCGCCAAGAAAATCCTCATCGAGGTCAACGACAAGCTCCCCACCTCGCTCCATGGCATGCACGACATCTATCTGCCCGACGATCCACCATATCGCCGCGAGATACCTATTTATAAGGCCAACGACCGCATCGGTTCGCCGGTGCTGAAAATCGACCCCAGCAAGGTGGCTGGAATCGTCAAGACGAGCTTTTACGACGGCGTGAAGTCGTTCACGGCTCCCGATGAGGTGTCGAAGCAGATCGGCTCCAACGTCGTAAGCTTCCTGCTTCATGAGTACCGCCGCGGCGGCATCCCCAAGGAGTTCCTCCCGCTGCAGTCGGGTGTGGGCAACGTGGCCAACGCCGTGCTCTACGACCTGGGCGAGAGCAAGGAGATTCCCCCGTTCATGATGTACACCGAGGTGATTCAGGACGCCGTGCTTGAGCTGATCAAGAAAGGAAAGTGCACCTTCGCTTCCACCTGCTCGATGACCTTCAGCGACGAGACCGAAATCAAGCTGTTCCCGCAACTTAAAGACGTGGCCTCGAAGATCCTGATGCGTCCCGCCGAGATCTCCAACAACCCCGAGGTAATTCGCCGCATAGGAGTTATCGCCATGAACACGGCCCTGGAAGCCGATATTTTTGGTGGTGTCAACTCCACCCACGTTCTCGGCACCAAGATGATGAACGGTATCGGCGGCTCGGGCGACTTCACCCGCAACGCCTACATCTCCATCTTCTCGTGCCCCTCGATCACCAAGGGTGGCGCAATCTCCAACATCGTGCCCATGGTGGCCCACGCCGACCATTCGGAGCACTCGGTGGACGTGATCATTACCGACCAGGGCATTGCCGACCTTCGCGGACTCGATCCCGTGGAGCGCGCCAAACGCATCATTGACAACTGCGCTCACCCGATGTACCGCGAGTTGCTCAACGACTACCTGAGGCTTGGCAAGGGTGGCCAGACTCCCCACTCGCTGGAGAAAGCGTTCGCATTCCACAACGCCTTCAACGAGACCGGCGACATGCGCAATGCAAAGTTCTAGTTAAAGGTTAAAGGCTCATCTTAATGGTAATAATCTAACATTTAACCTTAAACTTTCAACTTTTAACTTTAAACCCACAAAAAAATTTGGCGGATTGCGGGAAAAAGCTTACCTTTGCACCCGCAATGCCACCAAGATGGCGGGATAGCTCAGCTGGTTAGAGCGTCGGATTCATAACCCGGAGGTCCCGAGTTCAATTCTCGGTCCCGCTACAAGGAGAGCCCTAGGAGAAATCCTGGGGTTTTCTTTTTACTGGGGTGGGGCTTCAGGGCAGCCGTAATAACATTATCACGTAGTTATGTTATCACGTAATTACAAGGCGCAAGGCGCAAGGCTGGAGGGATCGTCCCATAGCCGTCCCGCCCAGGCTGCCGCGCATGTTTCTGGCTTTTGATGTGGACTGTCCCAGAGTCGGCCCGCCCAGGCTGCCGCGCATGTTTCTGGCTTTTGATATGGGCCGTCCAAGAGCAGGCCCGCCCAGGCTGCCGCAGGCGTTTCTGGGCATTTACGGAAAACAAAGCGGGGGAGGCCGGATGGCTTCCCCCGCTTAAGGGTTGAGAGTACTTGTGTGTTAGCCTACATTATTCATATTCCGCGAGGATTTGCGCGTAGTTTCGCCATGCAC
>JAJBVP010000008.1 GCA_020859755.1 Bacteroidales bacterium
CGTGCTCATTGACGCGATTTCCCGCAAATTGTTTGCAGATCTCGCGGATTTTACCTAACTTAGCGATGAAGTTGCGCATATGCAGTGCTTTAGTAACTAATGGTTTGGCCCCACTAAATTACTAAAAATCAGCGATATGTGCAACTTTTTCATCATAAATGTTTTACTAAATTAATTCAACCAACAGGTAGTACTTCAATCTCCAAGGCGTGCGTGTCGCCTCCCCCGTCAAAGGCCAGGTCTACATCCTGCGCCAAGGCGACCGCGCCTACAAGATAAGATATTAATTTGTAAATAGCACTTGAATATGGTTATGGGTTTTGTTGATTATATGTAAGATTCCTATCTATCCTTTTGCTCGTGAGAGTAACCCCGAAAGCAACAAACTAAGAATGTAAGTTAGTAGAGTCTAATTTCTGAAAAAGACCGGTCCCAAGCCCGGTCAACCCACAATCCCCGAGAGCGTTTCTACGCCCCCGGGGATTCTATTCCTCTATGCCTTAGCTTTCGGTAAAACCTTTGTGTTATAAGGTTATTGGATGAGGATTTTGCGGCCCGGGGTGAGGTAGAGGCCCGGGGAGAGTGTGGGATGGTCACTGAGAGTCCCCACGCAACGTCCTTGGAGATCGTAAAGTGGGGTGTAAGGGTCCAGGCCCGGCGAGTCAACGCTGGGTGTAGAGATGCCGTTGACCTGAGTGCCCGATTCGATGGAGCCGATAGTGGAGGTGCCGTCCGAGCGTCGCGCGCTGTCGTTCTGATCCACAGTGATAGTGCCTGTGGTCACAAGGTCGAGGTCGGCGTCGATATTAAGCGCCGATTCAAAGAAGCGGTCGTAAGGCACACAAGCGATGTTGTCGGATCCGAATTGCGTGGAGCGCATATACACAGTGGGGACAATCCCGCCAAAGTCGTCGACAATGAAGGTGGGGTCGGACTCTGTGCCGGAGTATTCGACCATGGAGCAGAGGCGTTGCAAGGCATCGCTGGAGGAATCGGCGTGGAGGTCGGATAGCAGTTGCTTTACTGAGGTGCTACCCGAGGCCGACCAGCAGTTGTAACCACCAAGATATGTCGCATCGCTGTAAAGATCGCCCGCTCCTGTGAGAGTGTTGGAGATGTTGCCGGCCACCAGGTTGTTGTTGAGGTAAAGCTTACCCGAAAGGTTGTAAATTGCCGCTCCGTAGTAATCATCGGGGGCCGTGTCGCCGCAGGCTTCGCGATTTCCTATGATGGTGTTGCAAGCCAGAGCCACGGGCGAGTCGCTCTTGACGTTGATCAGCATGGCCGAACCTCCCTTGAGTTGGTTGACCGCACCCGAGGTGGAGTAGACGGTGTTGTTGACGAACGTGTTGTTGGCCACGCATGTTTGGGAGTCGTAGGATGATGAGGTAAGCATCAGCGTGGCCGCGTAGATGGCCTCGTTGGAGTCGAAGGTGTTGCCCAGCACGTGCATCCAGGAATAACCGGCCACGTAACCGGCCGATCCTTGGCGTGCGTAATTCTGGGTAAAGCGACAGTGGGTGAGAGCGTAGCGCCACCACAGCGACGTCTTGGTGTAATCGGTGTAGAACGCGCCGCCGTTATTGTCGGCATGGTTGGCGGTGAACGTGCATTGGTCGCAGAGCAACTGCTGGGCCGAGTAAGCGCCAGCTCCGTTTTTCTTGGCGTAGCAATTGGAGATATTCACATGGTCGAGGATCAGGCGAGCGCCGTCGCAGCAGATGCCTCCACCGTTGGCTGTGGTGTAGCCGTCGGTGATGTTGAAATCGCTCAACTCCAGGAATGTCTGTGCGGGGGCGTAAAAGCAGCGATTCTCGCCGTTGCCCGAGATAGTGGTCTCGCCAGTGACGTTGGCGAAATTTTTGGTGTAGCCGCCTTGGATAGTGAGGGATTTGTCGAGGGTGACACCCGGGTCGGAGAGAGTGCCCTCAGCGACGTAAACGTAACCGCCGGGAGCGGCGTTGTCGATGGCCGTCTGCAGGCTGTTGTAGGGCGAGTGGAGCGAGCCGTCACCACCGTCGCTTGCCGAGGGGTCGACATAGCTTTCGTAGTTGCCCGCGGGCTTGTCGTAGGTGAGATTGGTGATAAGGGCGAAGTGGTCGGAGGGGGTAACCGAGCGACCGAAGGTTTCGTTGATGTGGTTGTAGGTGTTGACGTCGAAACCGCGCACCCAGATGAAGTCGATACGGGTGGAGGAAAGGTTGTTGGGGTCCCACTTGTTGAGAGTTCCGTCGTCGGCCCAGTCGAAGGGGGTTGCCGAGGCGTAACGGCAATCCTGCATGTAGGAGGAGAACAGATTGTAGAACGGCTTGCGCGACTCGGCCGAGTTGTGGTCGCCGCACAGGATGGCGGGGTACTCGCCAGCGATCTCGCGCACCATGTTGAAATTGATCAACGCCTGCTCGTTGCGGGCGTCGGAGCCAAGGTGGTCGAGGTGGGTAATGAAAAAGAAGAAGATCTCCCCGGTGGCTTTCACCTTTAGCTTTGCCCAGTGGGTGGTGCGATCCTGGTTGGAGCAGTCCCAGGAGTGGCCCGAGGCGTTGAGGTCGAGGTTGAGGTGGAAGACACCCTGATCCATAAGGTCGAACATTGATGTGCGGAACAGGATCGGATGGATAAACTGGTCGCGGAGGGCCTTGTCGTCGGTAAGACCGCACACGCAGTAGGTGTACTCGGTGAGCTGTTCCTGAAGATAGTCGGCCATTTCGCCGGCGTTGCACTCGTTAAGGCCGATCACGTCGTAATTGAAATCGCGTATTGTCTGCACGACATACGGCTTACGGGTGTCCCAAGCGTAGTCGCCCGTGTCCAGAAGGGTGTTATAGCGGATATTGTAGTGTCCGGCATTGAACGAGGCCGCCCAGCCCCCCACACAGGGAGCCAGGGCGGCGAATGCCAATGCCATCCGCTTCAGAAGCGTTGATGGTTGCATAATTATGAAGAAATGTTAGCGGATAACCTTGAATGATTGGTTGCCCGTGGTGATGATGTAAATACCCTTGGCCAAGCCCGAGAGATCAACGGTATTAGCAGCTACTGACGCGTTGACGCGGGCACCGGCGATGTTGACAACGGTGATGGAGCCGTTGGAGCCATCGATAGCGTAACGGGCGTTACCAAGCGAGCGCAGTGTAGCCTGGGCAGCTTTCTCGGCAACGATATCCTTTACTCCGTTGGTGAGATGGGTAGCGTAGGTGTCATAAGCGCCGGGAGCGGTGTCGCCAGCGTTGTTGATGTCGTCCTTGTTGTAACGTGCCGTGCCGGTCTGGTCGACGCTCAGGTCCACTTCGTAGGGGAGATAGTAGTTGGCCTTCCAGTTGGTCACGCAGTCGTTAGGCTCGAAACCGTAGAGGGGATAACCACCCAGGGTGTAGGATATGTCGCTCACGGGGATGATTGTCTTGGTGAACCCGCCGTTGTCCTGAGCCACAGCGCCGGCAAAGGCAGTTGTGAACGATACTGGCTTGAAGTCGTTCTTTAGGTCGAGGGGGAAATCCTTGTTGACGCTTTGTGCGTCGTCGCCATCGCCCTCGGTGGTGCGCCAGAATGCCGAGCCCAGCAGGCTGCCTCCATAGGAGAGGAAGTCGGTGACGGGGGTGTCGTTGAATGTGCCCTTGAGCACGATAGGAGCAGTAGCGGCGGTACCTTGGTCATTGGCGTCGACGATGATGTTGTTGGCCATATGGAGCACGGGGTCGCATCCGATTACCATCTGCGAGCCTACCCAATCACCCTCGGCGGTGCACTTGTTGCCGGTGATGGTGGTGTTGAGGATGGCCATGTGACGGATGTCGCCTTCTTTAGAGGAGGGGCAGCTAACGCCACCGCCGTCGCTCTGGCAGGAGTTGCCGGTGATGGTGGAGTTGACGATCCACATGTTGCGGCCCGAGGAGAAAGCCACGCCACCGGCGTATTTACCGGTAACGGTGTTGTTGGCGATGTAGCAACGCTCGATCACCGTCTGGGCGTAAGCGGAGGAGCGAGTTGTGGAGCGAACGCCTCCGCCCAGGGTAGCGGCCTGGTTGTCGTAGACGTTGCAGTCGATCAGGTGGACGATACCGCCGCGGTTGTGCACGGCTCCACACTTGCCACCCGAGACATTGCCGTAGAAGTTGCAATTCTTGATGATGGCCGAGCCCTGGGTGATGTGGAGGGCGCCGGAGGCGTCGTTCGACAGCTCGGGATAGTAGGCGCAGGTGAAGTCGATGCCGATCACCGTGCAGGCGTGTGCGGTTGCGTAAGCGGCCCAGGCGTCGTAATCGGAGCTGGTGGAGATGTCGTCGCCGTCGTTCTCCTCGCCGTCCTTGGAGAAGGCCTGGCGGATTGTGAGCAGCGTGGTGAGGTCGCCCTCATCGGCGATGCCATTCTCGTTCAAGTCGCCCGAGAAGATGGTGGGGGTAGCCGACGGGTAGGTGGGCCAAGTGGTCACAGGTCCAGCGTTGCGGTCGCAACCGCCCACGAAGGTGTAGCCGCGGTAGATGCGCACGCGGTCGTCGGCCTCCGAGCCAGCCTCGGCGGCAGTGATTTGGTTGTAATACGTGCCACCGGCGAGGAAGAAGACATCGCCGTGCTTGTATTTGCTCTCGTAGGTTTTTTTCTTGGCCGTCTGCTCGTTTTCGAAGATGTCGTACATGGTGATGGCCGTGTCCCATGACGCGCCGTCGTTGCCTGTGGCTTTGATGCCCGGGACAACGTAATACTCGGCTGCCGATGCCACCGAAGCGGCAAGCGTGGCAACGCTCAGAAGTAGAAATCTTGCTTTCATTTGTCGTTGTGTTTTTAAATGGTGTTGTGAATATTTATCGATTTTGAATCCAGTTGGTATACAGCCCGTCGTAGCAGTCCTTCAGATCGTGAAACTCGCTCACCTCTTGGGCCTTGATCTCGTACATGAACGGCCCGCGGTAACCGGCGCGGTGAAGCGACTCGAGGATGGCGTCCCAGTCGTTCTCGGAGCGACCCGGGAGTTGGTGGTTCTCGGCGTAACCGGTACCGTCGGCGATATGCACGCTGCCGATTCGGCCCGCCATAGCGTCAATCAGCCGCTCGGGGTACTTGATGTGGTTGGTGTCGATTGCGGCGAGCACATCGGCGGGCATCAGCGACATCACCTTCACCATCTCCTCGACGGTGTAGCACAGGGGTCGGGTGACTTCGTTCTTGCGCAAGTGCTTGCGGCCCAAGATATTCTCGATGACGATTGTAGCACCGATGGCCTTTACATCGGGGTTGAGGTTGGTGATGGTCTTCACCAATTGGTTGATGTAGACGTCGCGTCGGTGGGTGCCAAGGCGCCACGAGGGATGGAAGAGTATAATCTCCGGCTCAAGCACGCTTACCACGTCGATAAAGTGTCGGTAGCTTTCCTCGGCGGCCGCGCGGATGTCCTCATCGGCCTTGGAGGGATCGAGATTGGTGTCGTAGGGCATATGTATCGACCAGATGTTCACCCCGGCCGAATCGGCGCGGGCCTTGATTTGGCGGAAGCGTTCTTTAAGCTCGGGCAGAGGGATGGGGTTGTCGCCGTTGACGAGGTTGGTCAACGACACCTCGATATGGTCCACTCCTTCGGCCTTGGCCTTGGCGAGGTTTTCGTAAGTGAGGCCGTTGATGCCCCCGAATACGCTCAAGGTGGTGCCCACTTTCAATTGCTCGGGTACAGGCTCGGGCAGAGCGGTAAAAGTAACGGTTGTGGCCTTGCGGATGGAGCGTTTGGGGATTTTGACATAATATCGGTCGCCATCGCGCGTTACCTTTGCATTGCGACCGTCAACCTTGACGTTGGCGATACCGCCGTCGAATCCGCAAAGCTCCAGCTCATAGCCTCGCTTGTCCAATTGGCCGGTGTAGCTGCCCTGGGTAGGCTCGACGGTGACGGTCACGCGGTCGCCCTTGCGGTCGTAGCGCAAAGCCGTGGTGGCATAGCGCCCCTGCTCGTATTCCTGGCTCTCGCCGTCATCCTCGTAAAGGGAGAACGAGGTGGAGGCGTCGCCACGCGACGGGTAGACGCGCATCACCAGGGTCGACAAGTCGGCTGAGGCCGGATGAGCGCTCCACGGCTGCATGGGCAACACATATCCGCCGCGCACGAAGACGGGATAGGTGAAAATATCCTTGCTCACGGCGCGCACTGTCCCACCGGCATGGCGCTGGTCGGTGAAATAATCCCACCACAATTCCCCTTCGCCGGGGAACCACACCTCGGTCGTGGCGGTGAAGTTGTCGCCCGAGCCTTTCTTGGTGATGGGAGCCGCCAAGATAAGGTCGCCGAGCATGAACTGACCGTAGCGATTGTAGGCCATCGAGTCGGTGGGATAGTCGACAAACATGCAGCGGTTCATGGGCAACATGGAGTCGTGCACTTGGCGCACGCAGGAGTAGATGTAAGGGAGCATCTGGGAGCGGAATCCGTAAGCCGTGCGCATCGCGTCGGTAGCTTGGTCGCCCCAAAGCCAGGGACGACGGTCGAGCTGTGCCCCTCGGGCCGCATGCACGCGCAGGGCCGCGCTCAGCGAGCCAAATTGCGTCCAACGCACGAGCAGCTCAGGGTCGGTGCCGCCATGGAAACCGCCGATGTCGTGTGCCCAGTAGTAGCAACCTCCGTTGCCCGAAGTTTGGGAGAGTTTCACCTCAAGGGCAAGCACGTCCCAGTTGGCCGTGGCGTCGCCCGAGAAGTTGATGGGATAACGGTGGTCGCCCCAACCGCCCCAACGGGAGTACCCGGCGCCGCGCTTGCCGTGCTGGGTGGTCTCCTCGTAGTTGAGCCGGTTGAGCCACTTCAGGTGATTCATCTGCGAGCCCCGCACGCGTGGGTAGAGGTAATCCTGCTGCCAGTCGACCCAGTAGAAATCGACACCGATGTCGTTGTTGTACTGGCGCGAGTATTTGAGGAAATTCTCCATGTACTTGCGATCGCCGGCGTCGAACAGCAGCGACTTGCCCTCGGCCGGGTCCTCGCCCATGGCGCGCATAAAGTCGGCGTAACATTCCTCATGGGGACGGATACCGTCGTGGGGATGCTCGTTGACACACACGCGTATGCTGTCCTGGCGTAATCGCTTTATGAGCCCCTCGGGATCGGGGATCAGGTCGCGGTTCCAGGTGAAGCCGGTCCATCCGCGGGTGAAATTATGTCCGGTACCTACCTGGGCTTGCTCCTGGGTGTGCCAGTCCATGTCCATCGACAGGATATCCAAGGGGAAACCGTGCTCACGGTAGCCGGCAACGAGTTCATTGACATAGTTGTCGTCATAAGGAAACCAGCGCGAGTACCACACGCCGTGCAGAGCCTTGCGGGTCATCGGCGACTTGCCCGAGATCACCCCGAGGTCGCGGAACGGGGCGTGGAAGTCGTCGCCGTAGACGAAGCAATATTGGTCCTGTACCGACGTGCGTTTACGGGGCTGAAACCAGCCGTCGACCATCAGGTCGGTGCCGGTGTCGCTGATGAAAAACCATCCGTCCTCGCTCAGCAATCCGTCGTCGAGGGGTATATCGCCGTGCACGTTGTCGAGGGTGGCGATGGAGCCGCCGAGGTTGAGGTTGCGCTTCTTGGAGTGGAGGTTGCGACCTGTGGCCTTGGCCTCTTTGCCCCAGCGGGTGAAATAGACGGTGGTGTTGATCTGGCCAAACGGCGCGTCATCGTCGCTCACCACCAGGCGCAACGCCGAGGTGGTGATTTCCACGTCCTTGGTGCCGGGAATGGGGGCGACGGTGAATTGATCGGCAGCAAGCAGGGAGTCGCGTTGCCAGGCGAACATTGTAGGCTCGTCGACAAACTCGCCGTTCTCGGCGTATTCCAAGCGGTAAAGCGTAGGGGTGATGAGCGTCACACGCTTGTTGCCAAGCACAATGGGGTTGTCGGCGGCGACGACCTCCATAGCCGCCGCGCCGACAAGAAGCATTAAAGATATGAGACTATTACGCATGTCCTCGGAGCATTAGAATGAGAGACCATCGTCCCAGCCGGGGTTTTGGGTGAGGATGCCGCCGGTGAGGGTGCGGTCGTTGACGGGAATTGGGTAGAGGTAGTCGCGGTCCTCGTTGAAGGAGCGGAGCAGGCCTGAGTGTGCCCATATGTAGCCGTGATCATCTTCCGAGAGAATAATCTCCTCGCCGATTTTGTAGGGTGTGCAACCCGGGGCAACGATGCGGCGGTCGAGGTAGATACAGAAGTCGATGGTGCCGTCGCCATCCATGTCGTATTTGCCGGCGCCCTCCATGTAGGGGCCGTAGAACGGCTTCTCGTAGAGGTTGCCCTCACGCCAGCGCACGAGATCCTGGAAACGCTGTCCCTCGGCCACCATCTCGATGCCGCGCTCGCGTCGTATCTCGAGGATCACACCCTTGTTGGAACCGGTGACGTTCTTGTAGCCGTAGTTTTCCGACACCATGAAGGGGTCGATGTTGGCGTTGGCGTAGGCCAGGTTGAGATGAGGCATACCCACGCGGTCGCGCAGCAGGTTGAGGCTGCAGTCGAGATCATCCTGGGTCAAGGTGCCCAATTCGGCCTTGGCCTCGGCGTAGATCAGGTAGATCTCGGCGATGCGAATGATGGGCATGTCGATGGTCGACTTGGAGTAGCTGGGGCCAGAGATGTATTTGCGCATGGGGTAACCGGTGACGGTGTTGGTGAAATTGAACGTGCAAGGGTTACCGTCGGCGTAGGTAGAGCCTTGGGTCACGACGGTTTGGGCAAGTCGCGGGTCGCGGTTCTTGCACTCGTCGGTGAACGACATCGTCTCCCAACCCTCCTGCGAGGAGAAGAACGTGCCGTCGCTCATCAGGTAGGAGCCAACGAGGGCCTTGGTCAAGCCTGCGGAGCCAGAGCCTGCCGATTGGGCGTACTGGTCGACCGTGTGGGTGAAGTTGCCTCCGAAGCAGCGGGCGAAAATCACCTCGGATGTTTGAGCAGACTGCGACGTGAACAAGTCGTAATAAGGCTGCGAGCCGGTGGTGTACAATTTGTACTGGCCGCTGGTGATGATCTCGTTGGCGGCCTCAGCGGCGGTGCGCAACAGGTCCTCCCAGGGTAGATTGTTGGGGTTGAACGTGTGGCCGGCATGATACTTGCGGAAGGTGCCTTCGTGCAAGCATGCGCGGGCTTTCAAGGCGCGGGCGGTGGACTTGCACAGCTTGTATACGCTGGCCGACTCGGGGAGCAACTCGATGGCGCGGTCGCAGTCGGCGATGATGAAGTTGATCACGTCGTCGCGCGAGTCGCGGGGGCGGTTGAGCTGCGTGTAGTCGTCGGAGTCGATTGTCTCCTCGTAGAGAGGCACCTCGCCAAACTGTTGCAATTTTTTGAAGTAGAACCAAGCACGCCAGAAGTAGGCTGTGCCGTCGTAAAGGGCGCGGGCGCTTTCATCGTCACAGCGATGGCAGTTCTCGAGGTAGTAGTTGATGTGGCGCAGGGATCCCCACGACCAGCCACCACCCGAGGCGGGAACGGTGCGGGTAAGGCCCACCAATACCGAGGGTTGGCTGAGGTTGTCAATAATCAGGTTGGACGCCTCGTCGTAGAGGTCGTCGGCGTCGGGCATGAGGGTGAAGAATTGGTTGGTGTACAGTTCCAATTCCTCGGCATTCTCGAAATAGGTGTCGGGACTGATCGAGTCCTGTGGCACCTCGTCCAAGTCGCACGACGCAAGGCTCATAGCCGTCAACACGGCCAAGCCCACTATATATTTATTTTTGAATAACATGGTTGTCAATAGGGATTAGAATGTTACATCAAGTCCAAAAGTGAACACCTTGGAGAAGGCGTATACCTCGCCTGAGTTGCTGGAGTAGGAAACTGTCGACACAGCGGCCTCGGGGTCGATGGTGACGCAGTGCTTTTTCAGCGGCGACCAGTAGTGGAGGTTCTCACCCGAGAAGTATACGCGGATAGTCTGGGCGTATTTCTTAAGCCAAGGGAGGGTGTAACCGATAGTGAGGTTCTTCAATCGCAGGTAGGCAACCGACTGCAGGTAGCGGTCGTTGTAGGCCGTGAGAGTGCGGTCCTGCGGGTTGGGATCAGCGTTGGTGTTGGCCTCGTAGCCGCGGGGGAAGGGGAAGTAACCGTTGGGGTTATCCTCGCTCCATATCTGGTTGACGAGGGTCTTGCTCAAGAATGAGTTGTTGGGACGGCAGTAGGGGCCCCAGAAGAGGTTGGCTGTGCCGTCGCCGGGATACCAGTCGCGCTTGCCCACGCCCTGGAAGAGGATGGAGAAGTCGATGCCGTTCCAAGTGAGATCTAAGCCGAAGGTGTAGGAGTAGCGGGGCAGCGAGTTGCCGATCACCACGCGGTCGCCGGGATCATCTACCGTGTTGGATCCGCGGTCGAGCTTGCCGTTGCCGTTGAGGTCGAGGAATTTCAAGTCGCCTGCATGTAGACCTTGGCGTGTGCCGGTGGCATCGATGCGCTTGGTGACGAGTGAGCAGTCGACAGCTTCGGCGTAGGCGGCGGCTTCCTCGTCGCTCTGGAACAGGCCTCCTGTGCGGTAGCCCCAGATCTCGCCTAAGGTCTCGCCCACGTAGTGCTCGCCGATCAAGCGCGTGTCGTTGTCAAATCGGGTGACCACGGTCTTATAGTCGCCCAGCGACCCATGCACGTTGTAAAGCAGGGGACGGCCGGCCAAGGGCAACTGGTCGCGCCATGAGAGCTGGAGTTCCCAGCCGTTGGTGCGCATATCGGCGGCGTTGGTCTTAGGCTCGGTAGCGCCGTAGACGCTCGGCAACGACGCTCCGGCCATCATCATGTTGGTGGTGCGGCGGATGTAGTAGTCGCCGTTGAATTGCAGGCGCGAGTTGAAGAACGACAGGTCAAGACCCCAGTCGTAGGTAGTGACACGCTCCCAAGTCAAGTCGCTGGCCACGGGATTGTCCTCACGGGCGTAGGACAGGGAGTTGGTGCCGTCGAAAGTGTAGGAGTCGTTGGTCTTGGATGTGTCGATCGTCTGCACGAAGAGGTAATCCGATACCTGCTGGTTGCCCAGGGAGCCTATGGAGAAGCGTATCTTGGCGTCGGTCCACCAGTTGCGCAGGGGTTCCCAGAATTTCTCCTGGCTGATGCGCCATCCGGCCGAACCTGAGGGGAAGAAACCCCAGCGGTTTTTGCTCCAGAAGCGGGAGGTGCCGTCGGCGCGACCCGAAGCCTCCAGGAGGTATTTGCCGGCGTAGTCGTAGTTGAGGCGGCCGAAGAAGCCGAGGGTCTGGTACTTGGACTTGCCGCCCGATACCTCGTAGGTGGGACCGGTGGCGAGGTTGAAGTCGTTAAGATCCTCCGAGAGGTTGCCGTCAACGGTGACGGTGTTGCGGTGGTACCAGCGCGTGTCGTATTGAGTGCCGGCCATTGCCGAGAAGTTGTGCTGCTTGTTCCACGTGTGGTGATAGTCGGCGTAGGCCTCGAAGGTGTGTTTGTAGTTGTGGTTGTTGTACTCGGTCAATTCGTTGCGGAACATCGAGGTGGTTTCCCACACGATCACGCCCTCGGTATTGGAGTAAGGGGCGTTGGAGTAGCGGTACTGGTCGAAGTTCTGCAAGAATTTGTAGGCGTGGTTAAGGTGGAGTGCGATGCCCTTTCCGAAGTCGATGTCGAGGCCGTTTTTGACCGAAACCTCGTTGATCGACTCATGGTTGTGCGACTTGCCGTAGGTGAGCACCAGGTTCATGGCGTTGCCCACGGTGGTAGTCTGGTTGGTGAGGTTGGTCTTGTGTACGATAGTGCCGTCGGGATTGGTGGGGACGAACACCGGGGAGCAACCCTGGGTGATTTTCTCAAACACCAATTGCTGGTTTTTGGCTCCGGGCCATTTCATCTTGCTGTAGAAGTAGCCGATGTTGGTGCGGAAGGTGACGTGGCGCGAGAGCTTGATATCGATCTTGGAGCGGATTGAGTAGCTGTCGTAAGGGTCGTTCTGGAGGTTCATCACGCCCTGGGTGCCGTAGTAGCGGCCCGAGATGTAATATTTCACCTGGTCGTTGCCGCCGCGGATGCTCACGTTGTGCTCCTGCTGGAAGCGGTTTTTCTTGTAGAAGTAGTTGTACCAGTCGAAGTTGCCGTAGTAGCGATAGGTGCCGTCCTCGGCGACCTTTACCCAGGGGCGATCGGGGTTCTCGGTCTTGTCGTTGCGGCGAGCAAGTAGCTCGGCGTAATCGTCGTCGTTGTACTTGAAGTACTTGTTGCCCTGCTGGCCGTTGGAGTAGTAGAAGAACTGGTCGGTGATCGTTGCCCAGTCGTAGCCGGTGGTGATGAAGTCGTCCTTGGTGGTGTTCTGAGCCCAACCCACACGGCCGTTATAGCTCACTTTCACCTTGGAGTCGGTACCCGACTTGGTGGTGACGAGCACGACTCCAGCCGAAGCCTTAGCGCCGTACACTGCGGCAGCCGAGGCGTCCTTAAGTACCGACACCGATTCGATGTCGTTGGGGTTCAATCGGTTCAATGCCATCTCCACGCCATCGACGAGGATGAGGGGTGAAGAGGAGTTGAGCGACGAGGCACCACGGATATCGATTTGGTAACCCGAGTCGGCACGACCCGAGTTGATACCGATGTTGAGCGAGGGGTCCAAGCCTTGGAGAGCCTGTGCGGCCGACACAACGGGACGCCCGTTGATCTCCTCCGAGCCAATCACGCCCACGGCCCCGGTGAGGTTGATTTTCTTTTGTTGGCCGAATCCCACGACGACAACCTCGTTGAGCATCTTGGCGTTGTCCTCGAGGGCCACGTCGTAGGTGGATCCTGTGCCTACCTTGACGGTGTGGGTCTTGCAGCCCACGTAGGAGAACTGCAATGTCTGGCCCGTAGTGGCGGCGATTGTGTAGTTGCCATCGATATCGGTGGCGACGGCAGCCTTGGTGTCGGTGTTGAGCACGGTGACACCGATAAGAGGTTCTTTGTCGGAGGTGTTGATCACTTGCCCATGAATCTCCCTGCTTTGTGCCGAGGCGCTAATGGGGATCAGTAGCGCCAACAACATCATCAGCCGCATGGTCAACCGCCGCAGGGCCGACGATAATTGGATTGGTTTTAGGTTCATAGAATGTTTGATAGAATGTGATGAAAGTTGGTAATCTTCAAAGACTTGCCACATCAACGAGTCAAGCTCTCGACTGCCGATATTCTCGGCAATCCAGAGCTCAACTGTTTTTCCCTGACAGGGGTCACAACGGTCGTAGAAAAAATCAAAAAACTTCTCTCGGGTCATGTGATGTAACACTTCTTCTATAGAAAGAAGACGTCAGGGGGCAGAAATACGTAATGCTGAAATGTTAAAACAGCACTTTTTTGCCGCCGCGGATGTAAATTCCGTGCACGGGGTTGTCGGTGGTGACTTTGCGGCCAAGGAGGTCGTAAAGGGTGTCGTCGTCGGCTGCGTCGTCGGCGTTAAGGGAGTTGACACCGGTTTCGATCTTGGCGTAAAGCGTAAGGTCGGAATTGGTGGTCGCGCCGGCGGTATAGGCGTTGCCTTCAGCGTCCTGCCAGCCCTCGAAGATGTCGGTCAACGTGGGGTTCTCGGGGAACTTCACCTGGGTGTTGTTGTAGGTGACGGCGTAAACGGCGTCCTCAACCATGAACGTGGTGCGGAACACTCGGTTGTCGACGTTGTAAGCCTCGGGGAGCGAGGTGTCGGAGCTGAGATCCTGGCCGAACAAAGGTGTTTCGAGGTCGCTGTTCAAGTTGTAAGCCACCTCACCCGAGTGGAACTGGGCGGCAGTAGCTGCAGTGCCATTCTCCGTGCTGCCCATGGTGTCGAGATAGTAGCAGTCGCTGAGGGTGTAGGTGCCACAAGCGTTCAGGCCCGTGAAAATGGCGGAATTGGTAGCGGTGTTGGAAATCGATCCGTAAACGTAGTTGCGAGAATCGGTTTCGGTGCCCTTGGTCAGGCGAGCGTAGCTGATAATGCCGCCAGTGTACAGAGAGCTATTTTCACCGTTATTTACAATTTTTCCCGTGAATGCACAACCAGTGATGGATGCGGTCAAGCCCGAGGTGGTGGAGTTGGTGGTGCCTACCAAGCCGCCCACGCCCTTCTGTACCTGAGCCTCGGCAGCGATAGTGATGGTGCCCGAGTAGAAGCAATTTTCCATTACTATAGCTTTGCCTTGTCCTAAGATGCCGCCGCAGTAGCCATTGTAAACCGAGTTGATGTTGATGGCCATGTCGGAGGTGCAGTTGCTGATGGTGCCGATGTTGTTGGCCTTGCCGATCAGCGAACCAATGTTGGAGCCAGCGGTGGAGGTCATGGTGATGCTGCCATGTAGATGGATATTCTTGACTTCGCAATCGGTGGAGTTGGTGTAGCTGATGAAGGCCCCGAATTTGTTGCTGGTGTCGAGGTCGGAGGCCACAATATTCAAGTTGTAGATGTTGTAGCCTTGGCCATCAGCCTTGCCGTTGAACTGGGCGCCGAATCCGATGGGAGTGAAGGGCTGGTTGCCCAGGTCGATGTCGTTGGCGAGGATGAACGAGTCGGTCTTGTTGCCGCTGTTGACGTCGTTGGCTACCCAAGCGAGCTCGGCACCGAGGGTGATCACGTAGTATCCGTCGCTGTTTTTGGCCGGCTCGAGCAGGGTGGTGCCATCCCAGGGATCCTCGATGACGGGAGCGTTGCCGTTCACGTCGTAAAGGGTGAGGTCGCTGTCGACGGTGTCGCCGGTCTTGTACTCGTTGCCGTCGGCGTCATACCACTTGTTGTCGTTGGGGCAGATAAGAGTGGAGTTGTTGTACAGCGTGGTGGAAACCTCGTTGTCGACCATGAAGATGGTGCGGTAAACGCGGTTGCTCTCGTCATAAGCTACGGGAAGAGTGGAGACGTCGCTGAGATCCTGGCCGAAGAGCGGAGTTGCCAAGCCGTTATTGATTTTGTAGCACACCTCGCCCGAGTGGAATTGGTCGGCGGTAGCGGCTATGCCGTTGCTGTCCTCGCCCATGGTGGAGAGGTAGTAGCAGTCGCTAATTGAATATGTCGAAGCTGCTTTACCCACGAAGATGCCTGAGTTGACGGCCAGGATCTCTATTGTAGCGTACACGTAGTTGTTGGAATCGGTTTGCGAGCCTTTTGACAGGTTGGAGTATCCGATGAGGCCACCGGTGTAGGAGGATTGGTTGCTTCCGTCGTTGAGAATCTTGCCTGTGAAAGCTGAGCCTTTAACTACGGCTTGCAGACCTTCAACCGATGAATTAGTAGTGCCGATAAGTCCACCGATACCCTTGGACACATGTCCATCGGTGGTGAGGTGAATGTTTCCGGTATAGAAGCAGTTCTCCATTGTGAGAGCTTTGCCCATGCCGATGATACCACCGCAATAACCCGCGTAGGAGGAGGAAATATTGATGGTCATCTCAGAGGTACAGTTGCTGATGGTGCCAAATGAGTCGGCTTTGCCAACGAATGAGCCAACGTTGGTGCCTGTGGTCGACGACATGTCGATAGTGCCGCGGAGCGTAAGGTTGGCGATGTCAACGTCGGAAGATTTGGTCAAGCTGATAAAGCCGCCAAACTTGGCACTGCTATCCAGATTGGAAGCGTTGATATAGAGGTTGTTAATGGCGTGTTCTTGGCCGTTGATTTTGCCGGTGAAGCCGGTGGAGACGGAGCCGATGGGAGTAAAGGGCTGGTTGCCCATGTCGATGTCGTTGGCGAGGATGAAGGAGTCGGCGGCGTTGCCGTTGGTGTTAACGTCGTCGGAGATCCAAGCCAGCTCGGCGCCGCAAGTAATCACGTAGTAGCCGGCGTCGTTCTTCTGGGGCTCAACGGTGGTTGTGCCGTCCCAGGGATCTTCCACTGATGCCACGTAAGGTTTGGTGTCGTAAAGCACGAGGTCGCGGTCGGTGGAGTCGCCGTTTTTGTATTCTTTGCCTTTGGAGTCGTACCACACAGTGCCGTCAGCGAGGATGAGGGTCGCGTTGTTGTAGAGGGTGGAGGTAACTTCATCGCCCGACATCAGGGTGGTGCGGTAAACGCGGTTGCTCTCGGTGTAAGGCTCGGGGAGCGAGGTTGCGTCGCTCAGATCCTGGCCGAAGTACATGTAGGTGCCGTCGCCGTTGAGCAGGTAGGCGATCTCACCCGAGTGGAATTGAGCCTCGGAGGCTGCGGTGCCGTTGGTAGAGGCGGTCATCGAGTCGAGATAGTAGCAGTTGCTTACTGAGAAGTTGACTGTGCCGTCGTGCTTGGAGCAGAAGAGGTCGGAATTGGTGCTCGAGTTGGAAATCGAGCCATATACGTAATTGCTGGTTTCGGTTTCCGAGCCTTTGGTGAGATTGGAGTAGCCGTTAATGCCAGCGGTGTAGTTGGAGGTCTTTGTGCCTTGGTTTTGGATTGTGCCGATGAAAGCGCAACCTTGAATGGTGGCTTCCTGGCCGTCGGCCGAGGAGTTGGTGGTGCCGATAATGCCGCCCACGCCTTTCTGGACGCGGCCAGCCGAACCGATGGTAATCGTGCCGGAGTATACGCAGTTTTCGAGGTTCATAGTTTTGCCCATGCCGATGATGCCACCGCAATAGCCGTTGTAGGCCGAGTTGATGTTGATGTTGACCTCGGAGCGGCAGTTGCGCACGTTGCCAAGGGCGTTGGCCTTGCCGATGAAGCCGCCCACGTTGGAGCCGGCGGTCGACGACATGTTGATAGTGCCGCGGAGGGTAAGGTTCTCGATGTCGCACGAGGTGGAGTTGGTGTAGCTGATAAAGCCGCCGAACTTAGAGGAGGAGTCTAAGTCGGAGGCGTTGATCAGCAGGTTGTTGACGGCATGGCCCTGGCCATCGATGGTACCGTTAAAGGCGGCTCCGAAGCCGATGGGGGTGAAGGCTTGGTTGCCGAGGTCGATGTCGTTGGCGAGGATGAAGTTGACGGCGGGGTTGCCGGCGTTGACATAAGCTGAGATCCAAGCCAGCTCGGCGCCGCAATATACAACGTACTGGCCGGAGGCGTTTTTGGTAGGCTCGCAAGTGGATTGGCCGTCCCAGGGATCAACGTAGGATGGCACGTAGGGCATCACCAATGCGAGGGCGTTGATGTAGCCCATCTTGTAGGTATCGGTGGAGGTGGCGCCGGGGGTGACCTTGAGAGTGATAGAGCCGGCAGCGTCGGGGGCGATGTTGGCCAAGGTGACGGTTTGACGGGTGTTGTTGGAGGTGGTGAGGTCGATGAAATCCTCATTTGCTCCGGCCGAGAACTCAGTTTCGTAGCTCTCGGTATCGCTCAGCTGTGAGCCGAACAATACGAAATCGTAGGTCTTTTCTGGGTCCAAGCCGGCGAAGGTGACAGCACCCTCGCTGTCGAGGACGCCGTTCTTGGAAACGCCGTTGACCCAAAAGCCGGTGGAGGAGACGTTGGATGTCATCTCGAGAGCGGCGTTGGTGGAGGTGGCGCCACCGGTGGTAGTGCCGGCGAAAGCGTTGGAGATCGTGGCGGAAACTCCCGATGCGGTGCCATCCTGAGCTGTGAGGTCGCTGATAGAGGTGCCCTTGGCTATAGATGAGAGGTTGTTCCAGCCGTCGGCGGTAAGCTCAGGGGTGGTGAAATTGAGTAGCAGCGAGCGGGTGAGGGAGGCTTGCAGGTCGTCGCGGTTCTCGCCAAAGTCGGCGGCGAGGGATGTCACCTGCTTGGGGGTGGTTATGGCGGCGTGAGCGGCCGTGCGGCACATCTCGGCGCAGTAATCGGAAATGGAAGCGGGGTGGTAGGTGACGTCGAGGGCGCTCTTGCCGAAGATTTTCTCATACCAGGTGAGGGCGACTGTGTAGCGGCCGTGGTTGTAGTTCATGTGGTAGCCGTCGCGGTTGTAGTTGTCGCCGATGTAGGATGTGCGGCCATTTTGCACGGCGGTGCCACCGGGAATCACCATATCGGTGCCTATGCCCGAAGCCTCGGCGGCGCGGAAGGCACAATCAACGATCTTGGAGTACTGGTCGGCTTGGTCGGTGCACAGCCCGAGGTTGATCAGCTCGTTGATTTTCGACGAACCGTCCTGGTAGGCCCAAGTCATGTAGAGGTAAAAGTCGGGGTTGGCGCCTTCCTTAAGATTGTCCTTGATGAACGAGATGATGTTGTTGAGGTAAGGGAAGTAGTGGTCGTAGGCGCAGGAGTAGTTGTGGTCGGTTTGGATAATCACCACGTCCCAGGCCTCGTCGCCGACGATAGAGGCGTCGAAAGCCTTGGAGTTGGAGCCGGTGGTGGTTTGCGAGGCTGTGCCTGCGGCGTTGACGGTCAACTTGTAGTAGTTGTAGATCACCTCGCCCGATTTAATGCGCTCGTCGTGGAGCTGGAGGGTGGTGCCACCCTTGTAGGGGAAGCCGAGGGTGATTTCATCGCCGCCTGAAGCGACGATCGGGGCGAATTCTTGCAGGGCGGCATCGTAGGAGAACGAGTTGCCCACCACCAGGATTTTCTTGGCGGTGGCGCCCATCGACTGCGGGAGCAGCGCTGCGAGCGCTGTCAATAGCAGGGAAAGGAAGAAGAATTTTTTCATAAAAGATATTTTTAGTTTTTGGTTTTTAGTTTTTAGTTTTTAGTTTTTAGTTTTTAGTTTTTAGGGATTTAAATCGTTAAATCGTTAAATCTTTAAAGGAGGAAAGGAGGAAAGGA
>JAJBVP010000258.1 GCA_020859755.1 Bacteroidales bacterium
GTTAAAATCCATAGTTGCTTATGCTTGTGATGGCCGTCCAAGGCCGGCCCCCCTAAAAGGCCCCCTAACCCCTGCAATAACGTATGCAACAGCCCTAGGGGGGCCGGCCTTGGACGGCCATCACAAGCATCCGCGGATGCCCTAGGGGGGCCGGCCTTGGACGGCCATCACCAACGCCTCCCACAAACGTCCCCGCAAAAGAAATTTCTTTCATTTCTTCGTTTTTCTTCGTGATACCCCCCATAAGATCTTCTCCCGAAGAAACAGTAAGAAACAAAAGAAACAAGAAGGAATTTCTTAGGGGTTTCTATTCCTTCACCGTCCGGATGGTTTTGTGTTTTTAGCGAGTTTACGAGCTGGATGTTAACCAGCTGGAATGTTTGTGCTTTTTTGTGTTTTTTAGTGGTTAAAATCCATAGTTGCTTATGCTTGTGATGGCCGTCCAAGGCCGGCCCCCCTAATGGCCGTCCAAGGCCGGCCCCCCTAAAAGGCCGTCCAAGGCCGGCCCCCCTAAAACGGCCCCACTGAAGGCCCTCACCCAAAATTGGTGGCTTTGGTGGGTGGCAAAGAGGGTGAGGTTAGGAATGATCCCCGGGTGGAAAGTCCATTAAGAATGAAAGGAAATTCTTACGATACGAGGCTCCGATAGGGATCACATTATCAGCAAGATAAATGTCGTTGTTGTCAAACGAGTCGATGCGGTCGACATTGACGATATAGCTCTTGCTTACTCGCTGGAAACGGCTCGTGGGGAGACTTTTGGAGATGGTGGAAAGATTCATATGCGTCATAAGGCGATTGGTGGACGTCTGCACCACCACGTAATCCTTCAACCCTTGAATATACAGGATGTCGCTGAATTTTACCCGATAATGGCGCCGATCGGCCGTGATGAACATACCCTCGGCTCCGGCGTTAATGGGCCCGATAACCTGCTCAGATTTCTTTTCCGAGAGCAGTCGGTTGAACTCTAAGGCTTTCAACACCGCTCGGTTGAAACGTGTAGGTTCCAGTGGCTTAATCAGATAATCGATGGCATTGACCTCGTAGCTTTCGGCCGCGAACTCGCTGTAGGCGGTGGTGAATATCACCAAAGCGTTTTCACGCAGGCAATGGGCAAGTTCCATTCCGCTTAGCCCCGGCATATTGATGTCGAGGAATATCAAATCGGCTTCATTGGTTTCGAGAAACGACATCGCCGCCTCGGCCGAGTTGAACTGCCCAAGCAAGTGAAGCTGGGGATGTTTCATGGCCATCATTCTGATCGCTTTGCGCGCCAGGGGCTCATCATCCACTATTATGTATCTCATCTTGGAAGGATATTTAGACTAACTGTATAAGTATCAGCTGTTTCTTGGATTTTTAGCGAGTGCCGTCCATTGGGATACATAAGTTCCAAGCGACGTTTCACTCCTTTAAGTCCCAGGCCGCCCTCGCGCCCTTTGACACGTCCTATCGAATTGGTGCATTGGAAGGTGAGGAATCGATTGTCGTCCAGCCCGATATTGACATGGACAAACGGCACTCGCTCATTGTCGGGGTAGTTGTGCTTCACAGCGTTTTCCACCAAGGGAAGAAACAGCAACGAGGGTATTTCGATGCCCCCCAGCTGGCTATCGGAAACGAATTTCACCGCCATCTCGTCGCGCCTCACCTTTTCGATCTCCAGGAACTGTCGCAGGTGGTCCACCTCCTTTGCCAAGGGCATGAAGTCGCGGTTGCACTCCGTCAGCTGGTAGCCCATGAGCGAGCGCAGGTTGCCAATGAGTTGTGCTCCCTGCTCAGGGTTGATGCGGAGCAATGTCACTATATTGTTGAGCATATTGAAGATGAAATGCGGGCTCACTTGACGGCGGAGAGTGGAAAGTTCGGCCAAACGAGTGTATTGGCGTGCCTTGGCGATCTCCCGTTGTTTTTTGATGTTGTCGGTGACCAGAAGGAACGTGGTAAGCCCCGCGAATCCCAGCAGGTTGAGCAAATAAGAGATAGAGCCGTTGACCACCCAGGCGTACCATGGCATGTCGTCCATCAACTGGGCGTCGTTTTGGTCAATATGGTACTGTATGTCCAACCCCACGACTACCAATACCATCACCTCAATGAGCAAAGCAGTGATATAGGCCCGCTTGCGACCCTTGAACAGGTATCGCGGTGCCAAGACTGTCCCCGCGAATACCGCTCCTGCCATCATTATCAATGCATATATCGTGATTAGCCGCCAAGGGAAGCCGTAGGGAAACAATTCCTCCCCCCGGCCAGCCATATTGCTGTCCACCACCACTGCAATGGTGATAGCTAAAAACACCGCATAGGGGGCTATGGTTTTTAGTAGTTTCATTCTTGATACAGTTGGGCACGCAATTTGCGGCTTAGGTGATACAATCGGTTGATAGCAAGGTCGTTATCGGCCACGGCCTCTTTTTGGGCTTGGGCAAGCTCACGGTCAAGCAAGCGGGCATCGATGCGCAGTCGTCGCTCGTTCACCCGGCTGTCGAGCAAATGTTGTTGCGCCTCCAGCTGGGCTGCGGCGTTATCCTCCCATATCCTCAGGAATGATCGTAGGGACAGAGCCAAGTAACAGATATAGAGCAGCACCGACGATGTGAACACTTTTAGCAAATGGCAATCCCCTAAGTATCCCAGAGCGATTACGGCCAATGTCAACCCGTACAGTAAAAACAGATATTGAAGGTAATAACCGTTGCGTTGCAATCGCGGGATCAAGAAGCGCCGGTTGAGAATCCACGCCCCGCAATTCAGAGCAAGAATATAAAGGCTGCGTCCAAGCAGCTCTTCATTGGATACGCCATCCCCAAGGCAAGAGAAGGTTTGCTCTACGGTCAGCACAACCAAGCACAAGAACACTCCGATGCCCTTGATTGCTTGGCTGAAAAATCTTTTTGTAGTCATAAGATTCTTGGTTAACTGGTCGTAAAGGTAGCAATAATTTATTGAAAGGTAGATATTATTCTTCTCTAATGGGCCGAAGGGACACTCCTTGGGCTGATGATGTGGAGTCCCTGGGTCTAAGCAATCCTATAACCAGACTGGCTTGGGGAGCGTATACTTGTTTTCCGGGGCAGCACGACGTAGAGCCAATTTGCATCACCAATCCAAGCCCCGATGGGTACACTTCATTATCCGACACAGTGATTTGGGCTCCGAGCGATAAGAAGTACAATCCGGCCGAGTCGTCCCATTCTCCAGTGGCTGGCATTGGCATGCAGTATATGAGGAATCCGTGTACCGAAGTGACGCCTCGGTTGTCTTGCTGCACGCAATTGGTAATCAGGTCTTCCCATTTAGCAAAGAGGTTGTGAGTGGCATTATAGGTGAATCCACTAAAGGCACCGTTGGGTGGCACGCAATAGCCGGCCGGTGAGGGGTCATACACAGTTTTCACCGGAGGATCATAAACATATCCGGGGCCATTCGGTGACCAATCTATCATCCCTGGAATCTTGTTGTCCCAAAGGTTGAATAGTTGCTCGGTGGTGGTGCCATAACACTTGGGATCATACCAAAAATGAGCGGAGGATAGCTTTTTGGCGTACAACGTGTTGGGGTGTTGAATCGCCGTGCCGATGCTCTCGGCTGTGTAAAGCTGATAGCTCCAGCTGTCGCAAGGGAATAGCTGCTTAAAGACGGTGTGTGCGCCGTTGTATTCCGCAGGACACATCGGATCCTTTCGACCCCACTGGTAATAAGTGTTGGTGCCACGCACGCCAAACGTTGTGGGCTCCTCCTGTTTTCCGCACTTTTTGAGAAGTCGGCTGATTTAAAATTATAATCCGCTG
>JAJBVP010000143.1 GCA_020859755.1 Bacteroidales bacterium
ACTGGACCTGGACCATCAATGCTGTGGAATCCGAAATGCCCTATATCGCTGCCCAAACGGCGGGCAATTACGTGATTGCGGCTACTGTCGCGGGCGAGATCTACACCAAGACACTGTTTGTGTCGCCCACTCTGCCCAACCTGGTTGAGGATTACTGCACGGCTTACGCGTCGTCGCAGACCAATGCCGCCATTAACGTGCTCGAAGAGGGTACCACTTCCCGCTGGGAATCGGTGCTTGAGGATGCCGCCTACGCGGGCGATATCAACGACCAGTGGATATATGTGGACCTGATTCGCGAGTGTCAAATCACCTCGGTAGAGATCAACTGGGAGGCAGCATCGGCATCTTCCTATGATATCCAGTTCGCTCCTCAGGGCGCGGTCACCGAGGATGTGCAAGTGTTCTACAACGCCGCTTACCAGACTGTGTCGGCTCCCGTGGAGTGGACCACTGTTGCAAGCGATGGAGCATCGGGCGCGGGCACAGTTACTACCCCTGTTGAGGGCACGGCCCGCTACGTGCGCATCAAGTGCAACAAGCGCGCCACGCAATACGCCTATTCGATCTTTGAGATCAAGATCCACGGCTTGGAGACCGACGACGTAGTTGAATTCTATGAGAATCTGGCTCTGAGCAAGACGGCTACCTGCTCTTCGTCGACTGGCAATAACGCCTATTTTGCAACCGATGGCGACGCTGGTTCGCGCTGGGAGTCGCAATTCCTCGACGATCAGTGGCTCTATGTTGACCTTGGCAAGGATTACAACTTCGACAAGGTGGTAGTATCGTGGGAAGCAGCCAAGGCCAAGACCTACAAGATCCAGGTGGCCAAGGACGGCGCCGCGATGGCGACCTATACCGGTAAGATGTCCAATGCCGAAGGCTCCACGGAGGAAACATTCGAGGCCGTTGCTTCGTCGGAATGGGCCGACCTGGCTACTGTCAGCTCCAACGGCGACGGCGGTGAGGAGATCACCACCTCGGTTACCGGCAACGGACGTTACGTGAGAATCCTCACCACCGAGCGCGCCACCGTTTACGGCTCCTCTATTTACGAGCTCGAGGTGTGGGGAGTGAGCCGCACTATCGGCGGATCGGCCACCGATGTCCAAGGCATGGAGATCTCGGCCAGCGCTGAGACGATTAATGAGGACGAGACCGCCACGTTTACCGCCTCCGTCTACAATATCGACGGCACGACGGTTAACACCGCTGTGGTTTGGACCACCGACAACGGCACTATCACCGCTGATGGCGTGCTAACTCCTGAGAAATATGGAACCGCAACCGTCACCGCTACCTCGGTTGACGGCGAACTTACCGCATCCAAGACTGTCACTGTGAACGAGGTGATCAAGCTGGCGTCGCTGACGATTGATCCTGAGGAGCTGTCGATGGTCGCAGGCGACCAGGCCGACTTCTCGATGGAGGGCTACAACCAGTTCGGGGGTCTTTACGACCTGTCGGGCAACATGACCGCGACGGTGAAGGACGCCAACGGTAACGTCTCCAACGGCATCTCGGTCGACGTTGACAATATGATTGTAACGGCCAATACCCAAGGCACTTACACCGTGACGTTCACCATCGGCAAGGTGTCGCAGGATTGGACGGTGAAGGTTGTGCCCATCGTTGAGATCAACTTGGCTCTGGGCCAAGAGGCAACGGCCGGAAGCACTTCCTCGGGATACGATGCTTCGGCACTCACCGACGGCAATTTGACCACTCGCTGGCAGGCCGCACCCGGTGGCGAGCAGTGGGTAATGATTGAACTTGACAACACCTACGCCGTCAACCGCATTGTCACCACTTGGGAGGCCGCCTACGCCACTAAGTACCACATCGAGGTATCGATCGACGGTGAAAACTGGTCGACACTGGTCGCCAACTCTGTTGCTCCCACGGCTGGCGCCGGCAATGGCCAAGAACTGACAGCCGCCGCTCCCGGTGCCGCTCGCTACGTGAAGCTCGTGGCCGACGAGTTGGTTGGCGACGCAGTAACTTGGGGCATGTCGATCTTCGAGATTGAGGTCTACGGCACTGCCCGCTTTGACAATGAAGACACCACGGCTCCCGTGTTCACCTTCAAGAATATCGGCAAGAGCGGCGAAACGGCCGTCACCGCCGGAGCCATCGCCACCGACGCCTCGGGATACGTTTCTTACGTGTTGACCCTCGAGCCGTTGACGGCAGTGGGCGCTGAGGGCTACGCGACGGGTTGCAACGCCTACTCGGGCGACGCCATCTCGTTGACGATCAGCGACATCGCCGCTGGTAGCTACGTGGCTACCCTTACCGCCACCGACCCCTACGGCAACTCTACTTCCTATTCCGAGACCGTCACCATCACTGCCCAGAGCATCATCGGCGTTAACCTCGCCCTGAATCGCCCTGTGACGGGTAGCGACGCTCAGAATGCAACCCCGATCAGCAACACTGTCGACGGCGACGTGACCACCGGTTGGGAGGCTTACCACATCACCACTGGCACGGCTTGCGACTACTACTTGCAAGTGGAATTGGATGGCGTGTACAACCTTACCTCGGTGGTAATCGTGAGCAACGACAACGCCTACCCGATGAACGGCACGCTGCAATTCTCGGAGGATGGCGAGAACTGGACCACCACGGTTTCGGCCAACCGCACCGCCACCGGCACCTCGACCCATACACTTAACAATGTGGTAGCCAAGTATGTGCGCTACAACATTACAAGCAAGAACTTGGAGTACGGTATCTGGATACACGAGTTTGAGGTCTATGGCGACTCTCGCTTGCTGGGTATCGCCTCGGTCAACGGCACCGACGTTGCCCTCTCGGGCACCTGGGACGCCGACCGCTTCGCCGCAATTGACGACCTGGGCTATACGGCCTACGACTTCACCAACGTCGTGGTCCCCACGGCTGGAATCTCGGGCTTGAGCGTGAAGAACCCCAATGCGATTATCTACAAGGCTGAGGACCAGAAGATTGCCGGCACAGGCTTGAATGTGGTTGAGATGACCGCCGACGGCGCAGTTGCCGGGGATCTCAACTTCATGCAGGGGTACAACTTCAACGCCGCGGTGGATATCCGCGCCACGGGTACGGTGACCGTAGGTTTCCCCACTTTCGCTGGCAAGGGGATGATCGTGTTGCCGTTCGCCTACTCGCCTGCCGATGGGCAGACCGTAAGCCGCTTCGTAAGCTACAGCGCCACCCAGGCTTGCTTCACCCCCAACGCTGGCGAACTGGCTGCCAACACCCCCGCGATGCTCGTGGTGGAGACCCCCTCGACGCAATCGCCGATGCGCGCAGCCACCTCGCTGACGATTTCGGTAGCCAACACCACCGTCGAGGCTACTCCCGAGCTGATGATCGCCGGTGGGGCCCTGCAAGGCACTTACCTCAACGTGAGCGAGACCAGCAACCTCACCTTCGACGCTTCGGAGAACAAGTTCACCAGCTCTGTTACCTCGGTTCCCTCGTTCTCGGCTTCGCTGGTGACCGGCGACAGCAATTCGCGCGCTATCGACTCCACATCGACCATCGTTCTCGGCCCGTTGGCCGATCTCGACCCCGAGACGCCAATCGACGTCTACTCGATTGATGGTCGCTTGCTACGCCGCAACGTGGAGCTACGCAACGCCACCCGCGGCCTCGCCACGGGCTTCTACCTCGTCGGAGGCCAGAAGCTGCTGGTGAAGTGACGCTTCATTGACGCAATAAAAAGGCTCCCGGTCGCAAGTGAAGTGACCCCAAAAAGTTGGACTGGTTAAACATTATCCAGTTATCGAAAGA
>JAJBVP010000050.1 GCA_020859755.1 Bacteroidales bacterium
GAGCGTTCTTTTTTTATGCCCTAAATGTTATGGTGTGAATAATATAGGCTAAAGGCGAGCGCCTCTTTCATCCTTTATTCCTTTAAGGGAGGAAAAGATGAAAGGATTAAAGATGGGCCCCGAGAGATAGAGGCTATAAATAGGAAAAATTATCAATAAATAATAAGTACAATGAAAAAAGAATTATTAGCCACTTTGGCAGCCGTGGCCCTGATGGGCGCCACGTCTTGCTCCAGCGATGACCCTCAAATGGGCACCACCGGCCAGGAAGTGACCGTCACCGTCACCGCTTCGCTCCCCGCCGACATCCAGTCGCGCTCGTTCTCCGACGGTTACACCGCCACCAAATTCTTCTACGCTGTTTATGAAACGGATGGCACCACCTCCACCTGCGTCATCCCCAAGACCGTTGGCAAAGACTTCAACGGCCTCGAAACTACCCTGTCGCTCCAGCTCGTCACGGGCAAGAGCTACGAAATGGTGTTCTGGGCACAATCCGATTACTCGATCACCAACGAGATTTTCACCGTTGCCGAGGACCTTTCCACAGTGACCCTCAACTACGAGAAGCTCAAGGAGCTGACCGCCGCTCAGATGGAGAACGTCGACGCCTTCTGGTGCATGAAGCCTGTCACCGTTGAAGGTGCAGCTACCGTCACCGCCGAGCTGAAGCGCCCCTTCGCACAGATCAACGTGGGCACCACTGACATCGCCGCTCCCGCCGTTGCCGGCAAGAAAGTGTACACCACCATGACCGTGGCTGGCGTGTACTCGCAGTACAACCTTCTCACGGGCGAGGTGCTTGACGCCACCACGCAGACCGCAACCTTCACCAAGGTGCTCCGTCCCAACCACGACGTGGCCACCACCGCCGACGAATACGAGCAGTTCCCCGTTGGCGACAAGGGCGCTTATGAGTACCTGGAGATGGCTTACGTGCTGATGTCGAAGGACAAGAAGACCGTCGATATTGACCTCGACTTCTACTTTGACGACGATGCCACCGCCGCCAACCACCTCGACGTGGATGGCGCTCCCGTGCAGCGCAACTATCGCACCAACATCTTTGGCGCCCTCCTCACCTCGACCATCGACTTCACCATCACCATCAAACCCGATTACGAAACTCCTGACTGGTCCCCGAGTGTAAGCAAATGGGATGGCTCAACTAGCTCCACCCCCGCCATCGACGACACCAACAAGACCATCACCGTGGCTTCGGCAGCCCAGCTTGCAGGTTTGGTAGAACTTGTGAACGCTGGCAACTCCTATGAGGACTACACCGTTAATCTTACCGTTGACGTTGACCTCAACCAACAAGAGTGGACCGAGATCGGCACTGGTAAGCGCTCCAGCTACTATGCCACCGGCTACGCCTTTAAGGGCACCTTCAACGGCAACGGCCACAACATCACCGGTCTTAAGATCACCCAAAGCTCAGACGCTGACGCCGCTAAGGGTCTCTTCGGCGTACTTGACGGCGCTACCGTTAAGCACTTGACCATCGACGCCGACGTCGAGGTTTCCACCAACGAGTTGGCAGGCGCATTGGCAGGCTTCGCAGTCAACGGCTCCACCATTATGGACGTAACCGTCAACGGCAAATTGGTTATCTGCAAGGGCGGCGGCGTGGTTGGTCGTATGACCATCGACGGCACCATCCAGGATTGCACCAACAACGCTGAGATCACTGGTAGCGGAGCAAACGTTGGCGGTATCGTGGGCGCTGCCTACTACAACCGCGAGGGCAAGGCCATGAAGATCTCCAACTGCGTCAACAACGGCAACATCACCAACACTGCTGGCTCGGTAGGAGGTATCGTTGGCTTGAACTGCGCTAATGTTTCTGGTTGCTCTAACTATGGCACCGTAACCGGAAACGGCGCTGACGTGGCTGGCATTATAGCCGAGCAGCAGAACGCAGGCAGTGTTTCCGATTGCCACAACTACGCTGAGATTACCAACAACTCTAGCGATGCTTTCGGCACTGGTGGTGTGATTGGCTGGATCCGTTACCATGGTGCCACACAGAATTACGAGGTGAAAGAGGTTGTCAAAGTAACCAACTGCTCCAACTCGGCCAACATCACTGGTGGTAACGACGCTGGTGGTATCGTGGGTACTGTTTACAACTATGCTATCCTCACCGCATGCTCCAACACCGCTGAGAAACTGTGGGCAGTTGGTTTCGCAGCCGGTATCATCGGCAATGTTCAAGAGAATGCCAGCAGCAATATTACGGGTCTTGACCACTATGTGGAGATCAACCAGTGCACCTCGACAACTACGCTCGAGAACATCACTGCAAATTGCAAGAATCTCATCGTTTACGATAACGCCAAAATCGTGACCATCAACAATTAATCCCATCGCTCATTCTCCTCTCTCCCCTTTTCACTAACACGCACAATATTAATTCATTACATTAGTCATACACATGAAAAAAATCTATTTCGCTGGCTTCGCAGCCATGCTGATGGGCTTGGCTTCGTGCTCGTCCAACGAGCCCGCCGCTCCCGTAGCCGTTGGCGAGGAGGTAACAGTGACCGTAACGGCCTCACTGCCCTCGTCGATCCAATCGCGTTCGTTCTCCGACGGTCTTAAGGCCCTCGACCTCTATTACGCTGTATATGAGGAAGGTAACACCACCGAGCCGATTATCGAGTTGACCAAGCACGATCGCCAGTTCGTCGACCTGCAAAACTCGCTGACCCTCCACCTCGTTACCGGCAAGACCTACAACGTGGTATTCTGGGCACAGTCGCCCGACGCCGAGGATATCTACACCCTCGACAAAGTCAACTCCACCGTCACCATCAACTACGACAAGATCAAGAAGGTGAACGTCGAGGAGACCGACGCGTTCTTCTGCTTCCTCCCCGTTGTAGTTAAGGAGAGCACCACAGTTGACGCCACCCTAAAGCGCCCCTTGGCCCAAATCAACGTCGGCACCAACGACATGCAGTATGGCGGTCTGTCCAAGAAGGACCTCTACGCAGCCATGACCGTGAAGAAAGCCTACACCAAGTTCTCCCTGCAGGACGGCGAGATCATTGGCGATCCCCAGGAGGTAGTGCTCACCAAGGACCTTCGCCCCAACGACGGCGTTGAGGTAACCGACGACGCGTACCAGGCCTTCCCCGTGGGCGACAAGGGCGTGTATGAGTACATGTGCATGGCTTATGTGCTTGTTAACGAGAAGATTGCCACCGACGTTGTTCTTTCGTTCTACGACGGCGACGTGACCGATCCGTTCCACACCGTGAACGTGTACAGCGCACCGCTGCAGCGCAACTACCGCACCAACATCTACGGCGCTCTGCTCACCTCGGGCATCGACTTCTCGATCATCATCTTACCGGGCTACGACGAACCCGACTACGGTCCCGACGACTACACCCTCTAACCACATCACATCGCCGCTTAGCGGCCCGATGACCATAACAGATGCCTAAGCTCGAGCTTAGGCGTCTGTTTTTTATTCATGGTAGAGAATTCGCTGATTAACACTCAGCGAAAAAAATATTATAACCACAAAACCATGAAAGAAACAAACACGCCTGGTGCAAATCCAAATTTAGGCTCGTAAACTCGCTGAACAATACTAAGCCTTCAGGATAGTTAATGTTTTTGGGGGGCTTGCGAGCCTTTCTTGATGGCCGTCCGGCCTCCCTATATGGCCGTCCAAGGCCGGGGTGCCTAGGCTTCCGCGTGATGGCCGTCCAAGGCCGGCCCCCCTATATGGCCGTCCAA
>JAJBVP010000018.1 GCA_020859755.1 Bacteroidales bacterium
GTTCATGGTATGTACCTCCGTGTTTGTTGTTTTCCCTTTCGGTAGTACACATATTCGCTCTAAAAGCGGATAATAGCAAGTCAATTACGGGGCATGTACTACACAATCTTTTTGCGCTGTATCCGCTTAGAAGTCGTGTATTTTATGACGGCTCAGAAACCTTTCGGACGACATCCTCGCCATAGATTACATTCAAATGGGAGCCGTTGTCCCAGTGCATCAGCAGGCTGCCCGTATCGTCCACGGCAGTAACCGTTCCCATCGTCCCCACGGGAGGAGCCTGCACATCATCCATCTGCACAAGCTCCACCCGTGTGCCTGCAGGGTACTGTTGCCGTACCCGCTCCACAATCTCTTTACTTGGAAACCGCATGGTCAGCGCCTCCGTTCTTGAAAGCAGATGAACCCGTCAGGTTCTTCAGCAGGATTTTCCGCTCGGTTTTGTATTCCGCGCCAATAAAGCCCAGCCGCAAGAGAAAGCAGCGGAAGGCGTACTTCTCATTTTCGACATTTTTCTCGGTTGCCGTGATGCGTTTCTGCTCCCGGCTCATCTGGCAGAGCGCCGAAATGAAGTGGGTGTAAGCCTGCGCCGTATCAGCATTGGGCATCTCGGAAAACCAGGGGAAGGAAACTGCGTCTTCGCCAAGTTCAATCGGAGTGGCGTCAATCCCCAGTGCCTTCTTGATAAGGCCGCCCTTGGCGTCCAGCAGCTTAGTGAGCTTGCCGACCGAAACCATATCGAGCGGAAGCGCCACTGTAAGCCCCACAGGCGCGCTGTGAGCGCTTTTCTCGGGTTCTTCGAATGTTTCCATGACCCCGCAGTTCTCCGGCGTGAAGCCCCTTTCCGCAAGCCTGTCGAGCAGGCTTTCAATCTCCTCGGAGTCGGCTCGGTCATCAAAGCTGACCGCTCCTGCCTTGTCAATGGTGAAGTAGTCTACTTCGTAGGTGGCAGTGGGCATTCCGAGGTATTGTGGTTTAACCTCCAAAATCTCGCCCATCGCCTTTACTAGTTCCTTGCGGTCTGCGCCACTCACATGGAATTCAAATGTCATTGCGTTTGCCCCCTTGTTTTTCGGTAGTACATATATCGCTCTAAACCGCAGAAATAGCAAGCGGCTCAGGCGGAGAATATGTACCGAATTATTCCGCAGGAAGCTGTGAGTAATACAACACAATGCCTGAGAGTACAAATGCCACGCAAGGGAGAGCCACGCCGTTGCCCCACATCTTGTATTCTGCGGAATCGGAGTGCGGGTCTTTCAGCCATTTCGCTATCTGCTTGGAGGTTTTCGGCTTGACCTTCGGGTTGGTGACAAGCCGATGTGTCTCGAACATCTTGTACCAGAAGTACAGTTCCTCGTCTGTCGGTTTCTCCGTTCCTAGGTCAGCGCACCACCAGTCGGGAAAGCCCTGGAGCCTTGCGCATTCCGTAGGGGTGAGCCTGCGGACGGTATATCCACTCTGGACCGTGTCCGGACCCTTTGTCACCAGCGTCGGCTGCAGTTCCTCCTCGATGGATGGGGAGAATTTTGCGTTCTGCCCCTGATTGTTGCCCTGAATGGAGTAACTCTCCACCACAACGATGCCGCCCTGGTTGCAGGTCGGACTGCCACCGCCGATGTCCAGCGTTCTGCTGGTTTCCGCTTCGTAAATCCCGGCATGGGGGTTGTCCGAGAGCATGGCATTTGATTTGAAGGAACTGATGCCGTATGCCTGGGGCACAAAGACTGTCTGGTCGTTATTGCATCCCAGCGTTGCCGACTTGTCCTCCTGCATCAGCGCGCCTTTGCCGCCGCCCTCGCAGCCGGAGCGGATTTTCAGCTCCTTTGGTGTGCCTCCAACGACAAACGGCTGGTTGTTGCCGCCTGTGCCGTATGTTGAGCTGACTGTCGGCGCCGTATCGAGCGGACCGGTGTATCTCGTGTCCTGGGAGTGGTTCTCCCACATGGGCACCGCCGCAGGGACAACACCGGCTCTCAGGGTCGGGGATTTCTCCGCTTCATATCCAATCGAGCGGCTGTTCGCCGAATGCTCTGTGCAGAAACCAGCCGACTCTACCACGCACGGCGGATGATGGGCTTCTGCCCTTAAGGTGGAAGTGACGTCCTCAGTCACGTCCATCCGCTCACCGCCCTGGTCGTTCAGGCACGGAACTGGAGATGCCACGAAGGTCTGCATCTGCATATTGCGGGTTGCCATCAGTGCACCGGACACACCGTGCAGGTCGATGGTTTCTTCCCGCTGATTGATATGGAACGCTAAGACGCCATCGCCGCCTGGTTCTCCAGCGCCAGCCGCAGCACCTCCGGCAGCTCTTTGCCACGCACGGAAGCCCTCCGCAGAATACCCTGACACGCCTTCGGACTCAAATAATATTTTTCCGGCACTCCCACCTGCAAAATCTGCGACAAGGTAGATGCGTTTTCTTCTCTGGGGGACTCCCCAGTATTGCGTATCGAGGACTCTCCAGGCAAGGGAGCATCCGTCGCCCAGGATTTCTCCTGCGGAAGGCCACCTCTCAGGTCGAGAAACAGATACAGTTTCGCTTTTGACTGAGAGGAGCGCTTCGAGGACGGCTTTGAAGTCCTCGCCGCCGTTTGAGGAGAAGGCTCCCGGCACGTTCTCCCAGACTGCGTATCTTGGATATTTTCCATTAGTCGCACACCTCATTTCTTTTATGATTCGCACAGCTTCATAAAACAGGCTTGAACGTTCTCCGTCCAGGCCGCTGCGCTTGCCCGCCACTGACATATCCTGGCACGGGCTTCCGAAGGTGATGATGTCCACAGGCTCGATTTTGCCGCCGTTCATAGCGGACACATCACCGTAATGTTTAATAAAAGGCATCCTCTTTGTGGTCACCCGGATAGGGAATGGCTCGATTTCCGATGCCCATACGGGGGTGATTCCTGCGAGCAGACCGCCCAGCAGAAAGCCGCCACTCCCGTCAAAAAGACTACCAAGCGTCAGTTTATCCATCCGCAACCGCCTCCACATATTGTAGCGTCTGCCCATTACGCTCCACAGACACACCGTCTGCCGAGCCGACCTGCTCCACATAGCGGTTTACGATGACATCGCAGAACTTCTCGTCCAGCTCGATGGTGTAACAGATGCGGTCGGTCTGCTCACAGGCAATGAGCGTAGAGCCGGAACCACCGAAGGGGTCCAGCACCACGGAATTGCTCATGGAGGAATTGGTGATGGGATAGGCGAGCAGGGGGATCGGCTTCATCGTGGGGTGGTCGCCGCTTTTCTTCGGCTTGTCGAACTCCCAGATGGTCGTTTCCTTCCTGCCCGTGTACCACTGGTGCTTGCCTTTCTTCTTCCAGCCGTACAGAACAGGCTCATGCTGCCACTGGTATGGGGAGCGCCCTAGCACCAGGGACTCCTTCTTCCAGATACAGCAGCCGGACAAATAAAAGCCAGCATCCACAAAGGCCCGCCTGAAATTCAGCCCCTCGGTGTCGGCGTGGAAAACATAGATGGACGCATCCTCCGCCATGACTGCTTCGGTATTTTTAAACGCCGAGAGCAGGAACTCATAGAAGGCCGTATCCGCCATGTTGTCATTTTTTAGTTTCCCCGCCGTACCCTCATAGTTGACGTTGTACGGCGGGTCCGTAATCACAAGGTTTGCTTTGATGCCGCCCATCAGAGCGGCAAAGGTGTCGGGATTTGTCGAATCACCGCAGACAAGCCTGTGCCTGCCCAGCGTCCAGATGTCTCCTGCCTTTGAGAAAGC
>JAJBVP010000201.1 GCA_020859755.1 Bacteroidales bacterium
CCCTTCCACCTTTTTCCTCTCCCTCCCCCTCCTTTTATCCTTTAATCCTTTCATCCTTTACCCTTCTTTTTAATCCTTTAATCCTTTAATCCTTTTAAATCCCCTTTATCATTATGAAAAATTTCAATGTAAAAAACCTCTCTGGCATGATTGACCAGATGATCCAGTGGGTGAAAAGCGACAACGGCGTAGTAACCCTTCTCGTGGCCATCGCCACAGTAGCCCTTTGGCTCGCCCTTGGCGGCGACGGCGACATGATCTACGCCTCAGCCGCGGTGGTAGCCGGCACTGCCGGCGGCAATCACGTCACCGACGGACCCCTCACCACCTCAATGACCGAGGAGATCGCCCCGGGCCTCCTGCGCAACGAGATCGACAACCGCATCGTCAAGATTCGCCCCATGGCTACCCCCGTCGATCAAATCACGCGCTGCTCGGGCTCCCGAGCCGCCGGCTCGATGGTTGTCGACTACTACTCGGTGGACACCAAGAAGGTGGAAACCAAGCTGAAAAAAGCTTCCACCGGAAGCACCTCCGACACGCCGTTGACCCTCACCGTCGAGGACAAGAACATGTTTGAGGCCTCGGAAACAGTGCTCGTACCGGGCGTAAAGGCTTCCTCAGGCGGCGAACTCGTGCTCTACGTAGTGGGTCGCACCCAGGCCAACACCGTGAACGTCATCTCGGTGAACAATTTCGACGAGGACATGGTGCCCGTGATCCCCGCGCTGGAGGCCGACCAAGTACTCGTGAGAATGGGCCGCGCGGCTGCCGAGCTTGACGTGCAGACCACCTCATTCGAGGCCGTGCCCACCAAGGCGCAGAACTTCTGCCAGATCTTCAAGGCCCAAATCGAGCAGTCGACACTGATGAAGCTGGCCAACAAAGAGGTAGGCTGGACCTTCAACGACCAAGAGGAGGTAGCAATCTACGACATGCGCCTGGGCATGGAGAAGAACTTCCTCTTCGGCCACAAGGCGAGTGTCAAGGACCCCAACAAGGGTGAAGTTTACCTCACCGGTGGCATCTGGCAGCAAGCAGGCCGCGACCATGAGCTTAAATACGAGTTCACCGAGCAGGACCTCATCGGCATGTGCTACGCGGCGTTCACCAAGAACTCCGGCTCGTCGCGCAAGATCCTCATCGCCGGCAGCGAGCTGGTGGAGGCTATCAACAAAACCCCCTTCAGCCGCCTGGTCAACTCCCAGGACCGCGTGACCAAGTGGGGCATCGACTTCCACGAGATCGTCAGCAAGTTTGGGTCGCTCTACGTGCTGCCCAGCGAGATCTTCGACCAGTGCGGCCACGGCCGCCACGGCCTGATTGTCGACCCGGAGTATGTGGTGAAGTACAGCCACATCCCGTTCAAGACCGAGAAGCTCGACCTGCGCACCTCGGGCCAGCGCAACACCGACGCGATCGTGATCACCGAGGCCTCCTGCATGGTGCTACGCTATCCCGACGCCCACGTGCGCGTGAAGTGGCGCACCGAGGAGGAGGAGCTCGCCCAGCTCGCCTCCCAAGAGGAAGGTGCCTAGCCCAGGGATCGCCTGGAGAGGGACCTCCAAGAGCCGCCCCGCCTGGGCTGACGCTGACGTCGCAAGCCCCCTGAATCGAGTAGGAGGTGAACACTAATCAGAGGTGTTCGCCTCCTTTCGTGTTCACTTGTCCTCTCACACCACCGTACAAGCGGTTCCGCATACGGCGGTTCCTCAACCTTTCGGCAAGGCGGACGCCTTGTAATAACAACCTATCCAGCTATAGCCCGCTTTGTGGAGCATCTCATCACCGATTGCTCGGGTGAGTATCCAGCTGTCGGCTATGCGCCAGTACCCCTTGCTTGTGTTGCCCCACTGATAGGCTCGCCATTTGTCTATGCCACATCGGATTAGGCTCGCCACCCTTGTGCGGGGGCGTTTCCATGCTTTCCAGATGCACATGCGTATTCGGCGGCGTAGCCATTGGTCTATCTCCGCGACCTTGCTCCCCATGTCGGCGAGATTGTAGTATTCCGTCCACCCTCGCAGATATTGCCGCAGGGCTTCTTTGCGCTTGGCATATCCCATGCCGTTGCTCCGTGAGGTCAACGATTTGAGTTTACGGCGCAGTTTGGCCTCGCTTTTCTGATGCAGCCGCAAGCGGCATTTGCCGCCCCGCACATAGAAGCCGTAGCCAAGGAATTTCAATCTGCCGATGTAGGCGCATTCGGTCTTCTCGCGGTTGACCTTAAGTTTCAGTGTCCCCTCTATGAACTTGGTGACACTTTCCTTGACGCGTTCCGCGGCTCGGCGGCTTTTGCAGAAGATAAGGCCGTCATCGGCATAGCGCACAAAGGGGTGGCCTCGCCGTTCAAGTTCCTTGTCAAGTTCGTTAAGCAGGATGTTGGCCAGCAGCGGGCTGAGCGGGCCGCCTTGCGGGGTTCCCTCTCGGGTCGGTTCTACTTGGCCCCCTATCATCACTCCCGCGTTGAGGTAGCGGTGGATGAGCGAGATTACCGCGTCGTCCTTGATTGTCCGTTGCAGTATCTCTACCAGCTTGGCGTGGTTTACCGTGTCGAAGAAGCGCTCAAGGTCTATGTCCACCGCGTAGCGGTAGCCTTGATTGACTATCTCGGTCGCTTTGACCAACGCCTGTCTCGCTCCTCGGTTGGGGCGGAAGCCGTAACTCCCTTGGCTGAACTGTCGTTCATAGATGGGTGTCAACACTTGGGCGATTGCCTGCTGTATCATGCGGTCTACCACCGTGGGTATACCCAGCGGGCGTTTCTTCCCGTTGTCCTTGGGTATCTCCACCCTGCGGACTGGGTTCGGACGGTATGTCCGTTGGCGTATACTCTCCGTCAGCGCGTCCTTGTGCTCCAATAGATAGCCGAGCAGTCGGTCGCAATCCATGCGGTCTATCCCCGCCGCTCCCCCGTTGCGTTTCACTTGCAGATACGCCCGGTTCAGATTGGCCGGTGACAGTATGGCCTCCAACAGAGGATATTGTTTAGGTTGTTCCGTTGTGAGATGTCCCTCCACCACGCGCATGAAAGTCTGCGCCCCCTCATACCCTTCGGCTTCCGGCCTATTTCTTTGAGGGCGGCTATCACTCCGTGTTGATATTTTCTGCATTCTTCCTTTCATGCGATAGCGTTTGTGGTTATTCACTTCGGTTGGGTTCAGTCCTTCCCCGCCGCTATCTTCGGCGGGTACTATGACCTCGGCTGACTTCTCACGGCGAGCTTTACTCCGCGGCTTTGAGTAATGTTGGTCGCCGCCGCGTCCGTGAGACCTCCCCGATTAAGAACATAATCTTTCACACTTATGCCTGCTTGATTTACGCCACTCGTTCCGAATAGCTATCGGGTTTTGACTTCTTCAGCAGTCTCACCCACGAGCAAACGCCTTGGTATCAAGTTTCTGTACGTCAGGCCAGTGTTTTGCCTCCGACTTCCTTCACACCCAACGTCGCCGTTGGCAGCTTGTCTTTGGCTGTACGCTTGCCGCTATTAGGCCGCGTTAGGGACTTGCACCCGTTAGATTATGCCCATGTCGGGCGAACCGAAGGAGGGCCGTCCCGAGTAGGGGACGGCCCTTTCTATTGCGTATTTAAGTAACTATGGGGTCAAGTTCAATGCACAATGCACAATGTACAGTGCATAATTCCAGGGTTATCGCTTCCTTCAATTGTGTCGTCCTGAAATAGCTTGACTGGAAATTAAAGCTATTTAAGGATTAAT
>JAJBVP010000212.1 GCA_020859755.1 Bacteroidales bacterium
GTACTGAACTTTTTGCTATATTTTTGTAGCAAATTTTAATGAACGACATCCAAGACATCCTACGACAATTCCTGCCAATATCACTCGACGAAATGAGCGGAATCAAGCTGATGAACCGCACCGACACCAAGTTCATCACCACCCTCCCTATGCTCCGCCGACTCCTGTCGATGGCCGCCCCCGCCTACTTCGCCCAAGAGATTGACGGCCAGCGCGTAGCCCACTACTTCACCGTCTACTTCGACACCCGCGACTCCCAGATGTACACAATGCACCAAACGGGGCGCCTCAACCGCCAAAAGCTTCGCATCCGCTCCTACGTCGACTCCAACATATCTTTCCTCGAGGTCAAAACCAAAAACAACCACGGCCGCACAAAAAAACGCCGAATCGCCATTGACGGCTTCGATCCCCTCGCACCCGCACGCGACATCACCTTCCATGACCAGGAACGCCAGACATGGTGCGAATTCCTCGGCCAACACCTCCGTTTCCCCGCCAACGACCTCTCACAGCGCCTCGAGAACCGATTCTCGCGCATCACCCTGGTCAACCGCAACCGCACCGAGCGACTCACCATCGACTTCAACCTCCGTTTCCACAACATCGCCACCGGCAACGACATGGACATGGGTTCCCTCGTCATTATCGAGCTTAAGCGCGACGGTCTCACCCCTTCGCCTATCCTCGAAATCCTTCGCCAGCTTCGAATCCACCCCCACGGTTTCAGCAAATACTGCATGGGTGCTGCCCTCACCGACCAATCACTACGCCGCAACTGCATAAAAACCAAAATCCAAGACGTTAAACGACTCATTAACCCCATCTAAAACAACCACTTACACGCAATGGAGATTACCCAGTATTTCACCCACGACTACCTTAATATGCTCGTCAGGCTCCTAATATGCCTGGCGATCAACTTCGTCCTCGTCGACCGCCTTTATTACCCCAAAAGCAAGCGACGCGACTTCTATTTCACGTTCATCCTCATCAACATCGCCATATTCCTCCTGGTGTTCTTCATGATCTTCGTCCTCGAGGACATGAAGGCCAAGACATCAATGGGCATCGGCATCGGCCTCTTCGGCATCTTCTCCATCATGAGATACCGCACCGACACTATGCCCGTGCGCGAGATGACCTACCTGTTCCTCATCGTCGCCCTTTCAGTGGTCAACGCCGTATCGATTTCCATCCCCCTGTTCGAGCTGGTGTTTACCGACCTGCTCGTCGTGGCCGTCACCTGGGTGTGCGAGCTGAGGCTACGTGTTAAGCCCTCCAAACTCATACAATACGACCGCATCAACCTCATCACACCCGAGCACCGCGACGAGCTCATCGACGACCTTCGCCGACGCACCGGTCTCAACGTCTCCTCGGTCGAGGTCGGTGCAATCGACTTCCTCCGCGACTCGGCCATGCTCCGAGTCTATTACACCCCATCAGGCACGGAAGCCCCCGACACCGTCGACTCCAAACTAAAATTCTCCCGTGAAGACCTCTCCTCCACCCTATAGAATCCCCTCCTTTAATCCTTTCCTCCTTTCCTCCTTTCCTCCTTTAATTTGTAAAAAGAGGAAAGGATTAAAGCAACAAATTTCATCGCATGAAAAAAATATTCATCATCCTCGCTTTAATCATCCCCTTCCTCGCCGCCGCCGAGGACGACTTCGGTATCTGGTACTCTGCCTCTGTCCAAAAGAAAATCGACAAGCAATGGAACGCCGAAATCGAAGGCGAGTTCCGCACCCGAAACGACGCCCGCACTGCCGACCGCTGGAGCCTCGGTGCCGACGTCGACTATAAAATCCTCAAGTGGCTTAAAGCCTCCGCCGGATACACTTGGCTCTACGACAACAACCCCGAAAAAATCTCCTACCACTCCGATGGCTCACTCAACGGCTGGCGACCCTCCTACTGGGGCTCACGCCACCGCTTCAATCTCTCCCTCCAGGCCAAACTCTCCCTGGGCCGCTTCGACATTTCCCTGCGTGAGCGCTGGCAATACACCTACCGCCCCGGCCGCGACGCCAAGCGTTACGACTTCGACGACCAGGTTTGGGACTACAACCGCCACGTCCGAGGCAAAGGCTCCAACGTCCTCCGCTCTCGACTACAAGTCGACTGGAGCCGCAAGAAGTGCCCATTCAACCCCTACGCCTCCGTCGAGATCTTCAACAACTGGGTCCTCGACAAAACGCGCTTCACCCTCGGTTGCGACTACAAAATCAACAAGCGCAACATCGTCGGATTAGCCTACCGTTTCCAGGCCACAACCTCCCACGACGACGATGACGAGGTCAACCGCCACATCCTCCAGCTTTCCTACCAATTCAAATTCTAAGCTATCATGCATTCCATATACAATTACATCCTAAAGGCGCCCCTCATTAGCACCGCCTTCAGCTTTGCCATCCTCCTCGCCCTCTCCTCCTGCAAAAACGACGACACCGACTTCTCCTCAATCATCAACTCCGGTTCCACCCAGGAGGAAATCCCCGACCCCGAAACCATCGAATTCGACTTCACACAGCTCGTCGAGGGAATCGAAACTTTCTCCCCCGACGACAACGACTACGTCGAAAACTCCACATTCGAAAAAACCGTCTACATCTCCTTCGACGGCTCCTCAGCCACACTCTCCGGCGACACCGGATACGTCAAAAAGCAAATCTCAGGCGCTCACGTCACCCTCACCCCCACTTCCAAACTCGTCCACTTTATCGCCTCCGGTGCCACCTCCGACGGCTCACTGAAATTCTACTCCGAGAAGAAATTCGCCCTCACCCTCAACGGCGTCGACATCACCAACCCCTCGGGTGCCGCAATCAACAACCAATGCGGCAAATCAATGTACATCACCCTCGCCGACGGCTCCGTTAACACCCTCACCGACGGCTCTTCCTACACCCTCGTCGACGGCGAAGACCAAAAAGGTGCCCTCTTCAGCGAAGGACAGATAATCTTCAACGGCGCCGGTTCCCTCACCGTCAACGCCCACTACCGCCACGGTATCGCCTCCGACGACTACATCATCTTCCGCCCCGGCTCCCAAATCTCCGTCACCGCCACCGCCGGCCACGCCATCAAGGCCAACGACGGTGTCACCGTTCGCGGTTCTGTACTCAACATCCTCGCTTCCGGCAACGCCTCCAAAGGCATCAACTCCGAAGCCTACGTCGACATCCAAGGCGGCCGCACAACCATCATCTCCACCGGCACCAGCGTAGTCGAGGATGGCGACACCACTTCCTGCGCATGCGTCAAAGCCGACTCCACCATCACCGTCACAGCCGGCACACTCCGCCTCAAAGCCACCGGCGAAGGCGCCAAAGGAATCAACGCCAAGCAGTCGATCCTCGTCACCGGCGGTCAAATCGCAGTCGTAACCCTCGGTCAAAAAGGCCTTGGCTCGCCCAAAGCCATCAAATCCGACCAGGACATCACCCTCCAGGGTGGCGACACCTACGCCTACTCCCTCTACGCCCGCCCCGTCGACCCCGACGGCACCCTCACCATCGCCCCAGCCTACACCCTCCTCCTCGACACCCCCCACCTCTTCCACCTCACCTACCCCTAACCCCCCTAGGGGGGCCTTGGGGGGGCCGGCCTTGGACGGCCATCACCACCCCTGCAATAACGTATGCGCAGCCCCAGGGGGGCCGGCCTTGGACGGCCATCACCACCC
>JAJBVP010000129.1 GCA_020859755.1 Bacteroidales bacterium
CGCGGGGCTCGCGGCGGGGGCGGTAGAGGGAGCGGGAGGCGAGGTAGTCCTCATAGTCGGAGTAGTCGTCGGTGAAGGTGTCGTAGTAGTCGTGGTCGATACCCGTGGGGGCGTAGGGGGAGATGAAGTAACTCATGGGGGGGATGGTGGATTTAAATCGTTAAAACTTTAAAGCGTTAAAGGGGGGTTCTAAAGGAGGAAAGGAGGAAAGGGTTAAAGGGAGCCGAGGGGGTTAGAGGTCGAAGAGCCAGGCGATTGGGGCGAACTCGTCGGGGGGGATGTCGGGGGCGTTGAACGTCCACAGGCGTATGAAGGTGGCGCGGTCGAGTCCGGAGAGGGCGGCGGCGCGGTGGAGCTCGGCGTGGTGGCGGTCGCGGACGGCGCGGTCGGCTTCGTCCTGGGCGCGGCGTTCCTCTTTCTCGATCTCGGCGATCTCCCCGAGGCGTTCCTGCTGGTAAAGGCAGATGGCCTCGGTGATGACGAGTGGGTCGACGGAGCCGTAGAAGCGACCGTATCGGCCGGCCTTGAAGCGGAAGAAGAAGCGCATCAGCTCGGAGAGTCGGAGGAATCCCCATTCGCCGATGATGACGCGGGCGAGCTGGAGGCGTTGGAACTCGTTGAGTTTGTCGCGGGCACCGGAGTAGTCGGCGAGGTTCTTGAGCTGAATCTCGAGCCACGCCTCGGCGGTCTCGCGGCCGTAGACGCGGGAGAGGGTGGCCAGGGCGGGGGTGTAGGAGCGGTAGGCGGCGAGGTTGTCGGTGCCGAAGAGCGTCTGCATGTCGGGGTTGTGTGCGGCGAGCGCGGCCTGCGGCGTCGGGTAATGGCTAATCAGGGCGAGATCGAGAGAGTTTCGCGGCGATGTACTGGGCGAACTCGTCATCGCTCTGGGCGGCGGGGCGGTTGCCACCACTTGGGCGAGTGTTTGAGGTTGTTGCATTGTTGGGGGGTGGTGTTGAGAATTTTTGGCGTCGTATGGCGTTTTGGGCGATGTTTTGCATATGTGAGGCGCGGTCGCGGAGGTCGGTGTGGGGGGGCTCGCCGTCGGTGACCCAACGGGCGACGACGAATTCGCAGGCTTGGCGGTATTGTTCCTGGGTCGCACCGATCCCCATGCATATCTGCTCGATGGAGCCGCGCTTGTTGGGGGCGAAGACGTAGTTGAGCAGCGAGTGCTTGGTGTCGTCGGTGAGGGGCTCGAGGCGTTGGGGCAGGTCGGCCTTGGGTGGAGGCGCGGGGGCGACGGCGGCGAAGGGCGGTTCTACTTGCTCCTCGGTTTTGACGCTCCTCGCGCGTGAGGATGATGAAGAAGATATATAGTCTTTAGTCTTATAGTCTTTAGTCTTATTATATATGGTTGCGTTTTTCGTTGCATTTTTCGTTGCATTTTTCGTTGCATTTTTAGTTGCATAATGCAACGAATAGACAGGGGCCGAGGCTCGGGCTTTTCCCTCCTGGACCTCCAGCAGCCCGACCTCGACGAGTCGCTTTCGCCATCGGGTGAATGTCGATCGGGGCACCTCGAGGAAGTTGACCAGACGCTCGGTCTTGTAGGGGAACGACTCGGGCCAGCCGAGGCGGTTGGCGATGTGGAGCAGGGCGTAGTAGAGGTCGGCCTCGCCGGCTGATATAGGCGTGGTCTCGCGCAGTCGCCAGAAGGCGTTCAGGTAGTCGATGTAGGTGGGCATAACGAAAGGTATTCATTAATGGTATCGCGGAATTCATCGAACCCGCGGCATACCTTGCAGAGGTATCCTTGGGCGGTCTCGGCCTCGGAGAACGCTTTTTGGCTATCGGACAATCGGCCGGTCTTGGTCTTCATTTCTATGCGAAGCCCATGGTATTCACCCCGATCCACATCGAGGAAAATGTCGGCGACACCAGCGAGCGCGCCCTCGGCTTTCAGCTTGGCACCCGTAACCGCGTCGCGCCTGCCGCCGTTGGGGACGGCGAACAACACGGAGGCCAACTGGGGGTATTGCAAGCGGAACCAGCGCACGCACGCCACTTGGGTCTTGTGTTCTACATCTTTCATTGTCGTAGGTCTTTGCGTCTCCATTTGGTTGCCATCTGGGCGAGGCGTCGCAGGGCGTTGCGCTCGCGTGTGGTCATAGCCTGCGCGGCGGCTGAGCGGGCGAGCGTGCGGGCGGCGTAGGCGACGAGGCGGTAGTCGGAGTTGGAGATTGTTCTCATCGGTATTTGTCGAGGAAATGGGGGAAGGCCGGGTCGTCGGGCGAGGGGAGGGTGACTCCCCACTCGGTGGCGGCGTGGGCTTGCACTTGCTCGAGGAAGCGCGTCATTCGCACCGTGTCGAGGTCGCGGGTGCCGCCAATGAGAGTGACCACCCGGTCGTTGATGACGGTCTCATACGCGAGGAAACGGGCCTTGTAGAAGGTGTGGAAGTCCTCCTTGGGTTGGCCCGACTTGTCCTCGAGGCACCGGAACCAGAGCCACATGAGGCGGTTCTGGGAAAGGGTGCGGTGGCGTCGCCGTCGGGTGACGGTGAGGTCGTACTCCCCGACGGGGAAGGCCGTCGCGATTTCTTCCAGCGGGGGAATTGTCGCGACGGCCCCGTCATCATGAATAACCAACGTGTAAGTCATTATCTATATCCCGAGGTGAAAGGGTCGGCGGGGGTCGCTGGGGCGACGCCTTGCTTGATCACGGAGTAGGCGCGGATGTCGGTGTACCACCGGCCGTTGAACTCGCGGGAGTCGATGTCGAAGGACACGACGACGTTGTCGCCGACGGCAACGGGGAACTCGTTGACCGCGCCGTTCATCAGGGTGAAGGCGACTCGCTTGGAGAATTGCTCGGTGGTGTCGAGCACGAACACGCGCTTTTTCCATTGGTTGCCGTTGAGGCTGACACCCGACTGCTCGGGCATAACCAGGGATATCGTTCCGTTCAGTTGCATAGCTGCTGGGATTTTTGGTTGATCTCTTCGTCGGCCAGGCGCACGCGCTCGAGCATCAGCTTTATAGCGTCGTCGTCGCGGTCGATTCGGGCGATATGGATGGGGTTCTTCAGGAACGGGCAGTAGGCCACGAAGTCGCACGCGGCCGCCTCGGTGACGGCCATGTTGGCTTGGCACTGCCAGTAGTACTCGGGGTTGACCTTCTTCAAGGTCTCGCCGTCGCGTATCTCGTTGGCGTAGCGGGCGAAGGTCTCGGGTTGGGGGCACTTGAACTCGACGCAGACGGTGGCGAGGGGCGTGTCGTTGTCGCCGAGGCGGACGGGCTGGTAGGTGATGCCGTCGGGGGATGAGCCGAGGGCGGGCACCTCGCGGTGGCGGCAGAAGCCCACCTCGGTGATGGGGACTTGGCGCAGCTCCATGTAGGCTTGTCGGGCCTCGGGCTCTTGCTCGGTGCCGAAGCGCATTGCCTTGGTGGAGGCGGATGTCTGGTCGAGGTAGTACTGGAGCATATCGTCGTCGGCGATGATCTCGGGGGAGAGGGCTCTTTCAGCCGCCAGCTTGTAGAAGTAGGAGATGGCGGTGTCGGAGAACGGCTTGTCCTTGGCCTTGCCCTTGGACATTATCTTGCCCACTTGGGAGCCGGTGACAACGCCGAGTCGGTCGCGGTACCAGGCGAGGGAGCGTTGCTCCTGGTCGTAGTTGATAAGCGGTGTCATGGCGGCTTAGAGGTTGAGGGTGGGTTGGTCGTCGGCGGTGTCGCTCTCGGGGGCCTCGGG
>JAJBVP010000230.1 GCA_020859755.1 Bacteroidales bacterium
GGTGTAGATTGAGGCGTCGGCGGCGTTCTCAAAGGCCACACGCTTGCCGTCGGGGCTTACTGCCGGGGTCATCGGGATGATGCCGGGGATGTTGCTGAGCGTCACTTGGCGCATCGACACGACGTCGATAGCAAGCACCTTGGAGGCGGTGAACTCATGGCCGTTGTCGCTCACTTGTGTGTAAACCACGCCCGTGCCATCGGGCAGCCACGAGGGATGAGAACCAGCGCCAAGCGATTTCAACCCCGAGCCGTCGGTGTTGATCACCCACATGCCTTGGCTCACGATCTGGAAAGCGATCTTGCTGCCGTCGGGGCTAAGAGCGGGGTTGATCACCATCTTACCCTGGTAGTCGTTGAGGGCCGCGATAAGCTCGGTGGCCTTGTCGGGCTTAGACACCATAATGGCGTAGAGCGTCGTGCCACTCGGGTCCTTGGCCTCGGCGGCCACGGAAGCACCGTTCCACATCATGCGGTAACCAGCCTTGGGAGCCTTCGACACCTGCTTGAGCGAGGAGCCGTCGGCGTTGGCCACGTAGATACCCGTGAAGTGATCTGTGGTCACAGCGATTTGTTTACCGTCGGGACTCCACACGGGAGCCATCAACCCGACCGGGCTGTCGATCAGTTTCTCGGGAGCTGAAGCCGAGCGGGGAATCACCGCCCAAGCCTGAGCTACCAAGCCCAATGACAGCGCGAGAAGTAAATTACGTTTCATGCGGTTGTGTTGTTTTGGTAGTTAGGTTATTTAGTTAATTAAGTTGTTGTTGTGATTGCGTATCCTTTTAGGGGACGGATTCCTGTACGGAATGGGTTCACGCCCCAAAGTTAGGCAAAAATTATGAAATAACGAATTATTTTTAGCTTTTTACCATTACTTCCTGCCGATTTTGTTATTCAAGGAAAATGGATTACCTTTGTGGAAAACCAAAATCCTATGCGTACACGAGTTTACTTCACGATATTGTCGCTGGTCGTTGGGCTGGTGGCTTGGGCCGCTCCTAATTGCGGGAAAGGGGCGATGGTGGGTTGCTGGGTGGCCGACGTGGCTTCCGGCAACGTCCTGGAGCAATCCAACGCCTCGGTGGCTTTTACCCCCGCAAGCACCTTAAAAACACTTACTTGCGCCTCGGCTATGCGCGTGCTTGGGGCCAATTGGCGATGGCAAACGTCGATTGCTTTCGTTGGCGGCAAATCCGAGGGCTCAGTGGTGATAAACGCCTCCGGCGACCCGACGCTCGACAGCCGTTTCCTGCTTCAAAGGCCTGGCTTCACCGACACTATTGTCGCCACTGTAAAGGCTCTCGGCTGGAAAAAGGTTGCGGTGACGATCCGTGACAGCCGTTTCACCCCATCAGGACCACTCCCCCAATGGATGATCGAGGACGTGCCTTGGGATTTCGGAGCGGCGTTTCAAGGTTTTAATTATTACGACAACCTGCTCACCCTCAACCTCAAAACGCTGAAGATCACCCAACCAGCCGACTATTTTTCCATCTTACGTCAACCCTCGGATGAGGATTTCGACCTGTGGCGCGACCCCCTGTCCACCACCTTGATTGTCAAGGGCAAGATCCCCGGAAAGGCCTCAATCGACGTGTCCAACCCCAAGCCACAACAGCTCTTATGCAACATCCTCCGTTACCGCACGAAAGCCACCACGACATTGCATTTCGGTCCCTGCCAGGGCGACACTCTGCGGCGAATCACGTGGCGCTCGCCAGTGCTGAGCGAGGTATGCCGTTCGTTGCTGAAACGTAGCGATAACCTGATGGCCGACGCCACCTTGAGAGCGCTCTCCACAGGAGCCCTTGCCGACGCTTTGGATAAGGAGTTGAAGATGTGGCCCGACCTTGGAGCGTGTCGCATACAGGACGGTAGCGGGTTGATACGCAGCAACTGCGTCACTCCCCAGGGCTTGGGAAAGGTGTTGCTGGCGATGGCGTCCAAAGCCGACTTTGTCGACGTGATGCCCGTTGCCAACAGCCTGATGCGCGACTATTCGGCAGCCAAGCAGAAGCGGTGCCTGCTAAAAAGCGGGTCAATGACGGGTGTAAGGTGTTACGCAGGGTATATCCTTGACACCAAGGGGAAGCCCAAGAAGGTAGTGGTGGTGATGGCCAACAACGTCACTGCCCCCTCGGCCGACGTGCGGAAGGGGATCGCCGCCTGGGTCAATTCACTATTGTGAGAAGTGGCCGCTAAGGCAGCGGCCATCCCAGATTGGGCTGACGCGCGATAGCCCAAGCTCCCAGCTTGGGCCGCCCTCGGCCCGTCAGAAACGTCATTTAAAGGGGAATGTAGCTGTTGAGTTGAGCGAGGGTGAGGGCGAGGTCTCGCTCGAGGGTGAGCAGCTGTTGATGGGCTTGGAGGAAGTAGGCCGATTCCTGAAGGTAGTCCAAGAGCGACATCTCGCCGCCGTCAAGGGCCATTTTAAGCAGTCGGGGAAGGTCGCTCGAGAAAAGCGTTGCGCGGTATTCTTGGCAATCCTTGTTGAGACGTTGGGCACGGAAAAACTCCGAGATAACCTTGTTGGCAACTTGCTCCCGTACTATGCTAAGCGACAACTCGTTAGCCGTCAGTTGGGCTTGTGCGGCCTTAACCTTGGAACGGGATGACCATAGCGGCACACTCATCCCCACAGCCACGCCGTTGAAATTGTATCCCTCCTCGTTGGCGTACCGGTATCCGAGGCTCCATGATGGCAGCGCCGACCGCTTTTCCACTTTCAACCGCGCCTCAGCCACTTGATATTCCATCCCTTTCACCATCAAGTTTCCGTTGGTTCTCAAAGCCATCTCTTGGCACATTAAACACCAGCCGTCCTCGTCCAAATTCTCAACAGGCGGATAGTCGATGGTATTTGCCAAATCTGTCCAATCGTATTCGGGGCAAAGGTTTTCCAAGGCGTTGAGGGTCTCCTCTCGGGCATTTCGCGCGTCAATTACTTCACGGCCCATGTTGAGTTGCTCCAATTCTATCTTCTTGAGGTCGAGCAGGGTAGTGTGTCCACTCTCCCGCCCACGCTGGTAGGCATTATGCAGGTCATCGTAGGTGGCGACGATCGAATCCAGCAGGAGAAGACGGCGGTTTTGGTAGGTAAGTTCCACCAATAGTTGAGAAATCTGGAGTTTCAGCTCCTGATATCGGGCCACTGTCTGGGCGCTTATCAAGTTGTCAAGAGCCTTGGCCTCCTCACGGCGTGCCGCGTATACCCCTGGCCAGTCGAACGATTGAGTGACGCCCAAGTCGAGCTTGTGACCTGCCTCCGACCGGTCGCCCCACTTGTATTCCAACTCAATCTCTGGGTCGGGCAGACGGTTTATGGTCTCCAAATCGGCGAGAGCCGCGTTCTCCTGAGCCAAAGCGACCTGATAATCCGGGGTGGCCCGAAGAATATCGTTTACCGTGGTGTTGTCCCACGCCCAAGCGCTTGACGCCACACCCACAGCCAATAACAAGCTTACACCTCTCATACGCTCAGCTTTTTACGGTTGCACATATAGAAAATCACAGGCACGATCAGCAGGTTCAACAGCGTCGACGTGATCAAGCCTCCAAGAATCACAATAGCCAACGGCGCCTGAATCTCGTTTCCAGGCTGTCCACCCCGCAACGCCAACGGCAGCAGTGCCAGTGCCGAGGTCAAGGCTGTCATGATGATCGGGTTAAGGCGGTCGAGCGACCCTTGCAGTATCAATCGACGCAGGCGGTCGAGATTGAGCACCGAGCCTTTTCCCTCTTGAGCCTCAGCGGCATGGGCAAGAGCTATGTAGCGGTTGATCAACAGCATGCCGTTGCGCGTGGAGATGCCCAAAAGGGAGATAAAACCGATGATAGCGGGGATATTCAGCTCCCAGCCAGTCAACGCCAGCAGCCACACGCCACCTATCATCGCCAGCGGCATATTTACCAAGATAATCAGCGCAAGGTCAATGCGTTGGAACTCATGGTACAGCAACAAGAAGATGATCACCAACGCTCCCAGCGACGCCCACAACAACGTGCGTGACGCCCTGGCCTCGCTCTCGAATTGCCCGCCATATTCAACGTAATACCCCGAAGGGATGTCCAATTCGGCAATCTCATCCTGAATATCGTTGACAGTAGAGCGCAAGTCACGCCCCTCGACGTTGGCCGAGATGACGATGCGGCGGGAGACGTTCTCGCGGTTGATGGTGTTGGGACCCGACGACACTACCACATCGGCAACGTCGCTCAGCTGCACCGCTCCTCGGGGAGTGTCGATCATCAGCGACGAGATGCCGTCGATGCTCCCCGCATGCGCGTCGTCGACCTTCACCACCAGCGACACCGGGAACCCATCCTCGTATACCTGCGAAACCTCCCGAGAGGCAAGCGCCACGTTGACCGCCTGGGTAAACTGCTGGATCGTTACCCCATAGCGAGCCAATATCTCACGACGGGGACGGATGTCGAGCTGAGGTCGCTCTATTTGCTGCTCAATGTTGGCGTCCACAACGCCCTCCACGCCCTGTACCTTGCCCCTAATCTGGTTGCCCAGCCGTATCAGTGTGCCAAGGTCGGGGCCAAACAACTTGATGGCAATCTGAGCCTCCGTTCCTGAGAGCATCGCGTCCAATCGGTGGGAAATCGGTTGGCCAATCTCAATGTTGGCCCCGGGGATGGTGCCCAACTTCTCACGCAACTCCTTCACCACCTCTCCGCGCGAGCGACCATCAAGGTGATACGGAGCCTCTAACTCGCTCACGTTAACGCCCAGCGAATGCTCATCCAGTTCCGCGCGACCGGTCTTTCGGGCAACAGTTTGCACCTCGGGAACCGACAAAATCAGCTCCTCGGCCACACGACCCACATGGTCGCTCTCCTCCAGCGAAATCCCCGGCAAGGTGGATACATTAATGGTAAACGAACCCTCATTGAACGGCGGTAGGAACCCTCGTCCGAGCGTGAACAACAGTCCCACGGCCGACAGAAACATCGCCACCGTTACCCCGATCAGCAGCTTGCGATGGGGAAACGCCAGCCTTTCCAACACTTTCCGATAAAACCGCGCCAAATGCCGTCCCACCCACGGCTCCTTGCTGAACGCCTTCAACGCCTTCTCGCTACCCATCAGATAAGAGCACAGAATGGGGGTGATGGTCAGCGCCACGATTGTCGAAGCGATTAGAGCAACAATGAACGACACGCCCAGGGGTATCAACATCCTTCCCTCCATGCCCGAGAGGAAAAACAGTGGAAGGAAACTGGCGATAATTATCAGCGACGAGTTGAAAATGGGCATTCTCACCTCGGTGGATGCGCGGTAAACCACTGCCAGCACGCTTTGGCGCTCCTTGGGTGGCAACGGCGCGTTGCGTCGCAGGCGCTTGTACACATTCTCCACGTCAACGATGGCATCGTCCACCAGCGAGCCAATGGCGATTGCGATGCCTCCGAGGCTCATCGTGTTGATTGTGAATCCCATAATGTGGAGCAGCAACACCGTGATGATAATCGACAATGGCAACGCTATCAGCGAGATAAGCGTCGTGCGCAAGTTCATCAGGAAGAAAAAAAGCACCACGATCACCATCAGCGCGCCCTCGAAGAGCGACGTCTGCAAGTTGGATATCGAGCGGTCGATGAAGTCGGCCTGGCGGAAGATGTCGGTGGAGATGGTCACATCCCGGGGAAGGGTAGGGGACAGGTCGGCAAGCGACTGGTCAATCTTTTGGGTGAGGTCGATTGTGCCCGCGGCGGGTTGCTTGGTAACGGTAATCAATACGGCTGGCTTTGCCTCATGCGACGCTACACCCAAGCGGGGCGACTGGCTCCCTTCCGATAGCGTGGCCACATCGGAAAGGGTAATCGGGCTGCCGTTTTCGCTGGTTTTGATCACCGACGCACCCACCTCGACGAGCGAGCGGGTGTTAACGTCGGCCTTCACCAGGTATTCGTTGCCGTATTGGTACACCACCGAGCCCGAAGCGTTGGTGTTCACCCCTTCTGCGGCATCGAGCGCCTCCTGCAAGGTTACACCGAGAAGCCGCATGCGGTCGGGGTGCAACAGTATCTGGTACTCCTTCACATCTCCACCAATCACCGACACCTGCGAGATACCTCCCATGGAAAGCAGGCGCGGACTCACCACTCGATCGGCCAGCGTCCTAAGGTCTCTTAACGACGTGCTATCCGCTGTCAATGCGATAATCATCATCTCTCCCAGGATCGACGACTGTGGACCCAGCGTAGGCTCACCAACCCCTTGCGGCAACTTCTCAGCCACGAGCGACAGCTTCTCGGAAACCGTCTGACGAGCGTGATAAATCTCGGTGTCCCAGTCAAATTCCACCCACACCACCGAAAAACCGGTAGCCGACGACGAGCGCACGCGCCTCACCCCTGTCGCTCCGTTCATCACCGTCTCGATAGGGTAGGTGACCAGCTTTTCCACCTCCTCGGGGGCCAATCCCGGGGCCTCGGTCATCACCACCACCGTGGGCGCGTTGAGGTCGGGGAAAATGTCCACCTCGGTGCGCAGCAGCGCGATCATGCCCGCAATCAGCAACGCCGCGGCGAAGATCAGCGTCACCACGCGATTATCCAGCGAGAATTTTATTATCCTATTTAGCATTTAGCCTAATAGTTTATTTAAATGGCTATTTACTGAAAACTGAAAACTGAAAACTGAAAACTGAAAGATCTAATGGTTATGCGAATGCCCCTCAGGCACCGCCGCCGAGCTCTCAGCCAGCTTCACCACCGTCGCCCCCTTGACCACGATCGTCATCCCCGGCTCAACGCCCGAGGTAATCTCAACACGTTGGCCATCCGAGGCGCCCAGCTTCACCAGCAACTTCTCGTAGCAATCCTCGTCGATCTGGCGATACACATAAAACTCGCCATTTTGCTCGGTGATGGCGGCTATAGGCACGGTAAGAGCGTCGGTTTTGGCGTTTTCTATCAGATATACATCCACGAAAGTGCCAGCCGGAATGGTACCATGCCCGTCAAACGAGAAGGTAACAGGAATGTATCCACCCTGAGCGGGAGTATTGGCCGCATTGGAGAGTCCCCTCCCGGCAGTCACCGTTGTGCCCGATTGCGGCTCCACAACATTAGCCCCGGCGATTGAGGCAAGCATCCCGCGATATCGCGCAGGCACATCGGCCCGCAAGGTCAACTGCCCGTTGCCTTGTGAAATTACTGCCACTGGGTCGCCAGCGTTTACCACCTGACCAGTTTTCACCAATAAATCAGTGATTACACCCGCAATCGGGGCTGTCACGCCGCTTCCCGAGGAGCTCCCGCTGTAGCTTGCCTTGGCTTGCTCGTAGGCGGCTACAGCGGCATTATAGTCGCGTGCGCTCACAATCCCCTCCTTGTACAATGGCTCCAAGCGGTCCAACTCACGGCGAGCCGCGTCCATCGAGGCTTTCGCCTGGGCGTTGATGTCACCGCCGGCCATGCCTTTGCCGTTGACCGACGCGATAGCTTGCCCCTGCCTCACTGTCGCTCCCGGCTCGATGCCTCGGGCGACGGTGATGACGCCGGTTGACCTTGCCGACGCGGTCCCCTGCGACGACGATGACGAGGTAATCTCACCCGACACTTTCAGCGCCGGGGAGAAGGGGCCGGGCTGGATGGTCTCAGTTTTTACCCCAAACTTGTCGGCGGTCTCCGGGCACAGCGAGATCTCGTTTTTCATCTCGCCCCCTTCGTGACCATGCTCATGGTGATGGCCAAGCCCGTCCTGATCGGCCGAGTGTCCGCATGAGCACAGCGCAATGGCCGTTGATAAAGGGAGAAATGCGTTTCTTAGCTTCATGCCACAAAATTACGCATTTCCCCGCATATATTCAAGTTTTCAAGTTTCAAGTTTCAAGTTTCAAGTATCAAGTATCAAGTTTCAAGTTTTCAGTTTTCAGTTTTCAGTCCCTTTAATCCTTTCCTCCTTTGTTCCTTTAAGGATGAAAGGATGAAAGGTTTAAAGGGTAGGCGGCATCATTATGCCATTATCCTTGTCCACAGCGCTTCGGCAGTGATCTCGCCCGAGTCGCGCCACACCTCCTTGCCATCATTGTACAGGATGAACGTGGGGATGCTCTCTACCCGCTCTTGGTCGGCCAGCTCTTCCTGCTTGTCGATGTCAAATTGGTAAATGTCCACCTTGCCCTTTACCTGCTCCTTCACTTGCTCCACCACGGGCATCATGCGCTGGCAGTGGGGACACCAGCTCGCGTAAAACTCCACCAGCACGCGTGGCGCCGAGGTTATCACATCTTTGTAATCCATATCAATTGCGTTTTAGGGTTGTCCAATTACAACGCCTTTGCGGCCCCAATAGTTCCCCGAGTCATGGGCAAAAAAGGAGCGGGCGCTCCGGTGAGGGGGCGTCCGCTCGGGCTGAGGATTTAGTGTATCTATTGTTCCTCAATGGGATGTATAATAACCACAACTAAATTGCGTATTTGTGGTTCAACAGGGGATTGCCACAAGTTAGTGGCTTGGGTTCTTATCGGGTCAGGGCCGTCTTCAACACCTTGATGGTGCCGTCAAGAGCGGTGGCCTTCACCAGGTAGATGCCCACGGGGAGGTCTTGGCAGTCGAGCTGGGTGCCACGTCCCTGTGCGGCAAGGTTGCCACTGAGGGTGTACACTTGGATCGATGCCATGGTCTCGGTGGCGATGATGGTGCGGCCGTTTACAGCCACACGCCAAGCCTTGGACGAGCCAAGGATCGCCTGCACGCCAGTGGGAGTGCTCTCCAGTGTGCCGGTGCCCGAGTAAGCGTAGTAAGCCACGCCCTGGTAGGGCACGAGGGCCCACACGTTAAGCTGGGTGCCATCCTCGGAGACCGAGGTGGCGACAGCCGACTGGTACTGGTCGTTGGTGGTAGTGCCAAGACCCTCGGAGGGATAAACGCCTACCGATTCGCTCACGGTGGTCGACTCGGTGAGGTCAATCAGGGCCACAGCGCCACCGATAGCCGAGCCGGTGGTGCTGGTGTAGGTGAGGGCCGTCATGTAGGTGCGCTCGCCGAAGTCTACCACCTGGCCCGAGGTGCCGCGAAGCACGCTGTTGGAGGTGGTGGTGGCGCGGAGCACGCCGCTCACGGTCTCCTCGCTCTCAGCCATAGCCGAGTTGACGATGCTCTCGATCACCGAGCCGTCGGCAGCGAAGTGGGTGGGGGTGGTGTCCTTGCCGTATACCCAGAATGTGCCGTCGTCCATGGGCTGCACTTGGCAGGAGCCGTTGGTGGTGCCCACGCCCTTGGCCAGCTCGATCTTGTTGATGTTGGGGTCGACAACCTCGTCGGTAACGTTGTAGTAGTAGATGGCGGTGCCGTTGGAGAACCAGATCTTGCCCGAAGCCATGGTGCCGGAGGTCGACATCTGGTCGCCCAGGGTCACGCCGTCGTGGGTAGCGTCCTCAAGCCAGATCTGGGGATCGGCCTCGTCGGAGCTCCACTTGTAGATGGTGAGAGTGTGGTTGTCGGCAGCCGAGTTGGACACGATAATCTTACCGCCCAGCGAGGAGATGCCGCCGATTACCACGCGTCCACCGCTGATGTCGGTGAGGCTCAGCGAACCTTGTTGCACACCGGTGTAGGCGTTGACGATGTTGATCTCGGGATTCGAGCCCCATGCCTTGGCGTTGATCACGTAAAGCTTGCCGTTGAGGAACTCGAGGTCGCGCGAGAACGGGTTGGTGGTGCTTTCCACAAACCAAGGAGCGTCTCCGCAGTTGCCACGGTTGGTCGAGTAGAGCCACATCTCCTGGAGAGTGTCGATGTTGTCCTCGAAGGTTACAGGGTTGGTAGCAACGCCGGTGAGAGGAATCTCAACGGTCTCAGCGCCCTCCGAGGTCAATACCAGCGTAGCGGTATGGGTGCCTGCCACGGTAGGATAGTAAGCAACGGTTACCGAGCTGGAAGCGGTTGCCTGGTCAATGGTCGAGATGTTGGTCTTGAACATGCCAGCGTCGGCACCTGCAAGCGAAATCGCGATGTCGCCCTTGAGCGAGGAGCCCTTAACGGTAACCTTGGCTGTGGCCTTGCCGTCAACATCTGCCGCGAAGCTAAGCTCGGTCTTGCTGGTGGTGAGGGTGGGTACGATCTGGGTGATCGCGTTGATCGTGTAGGAGGGTAGGGTGCCCTTCTTGAAGAACGCGATACCCTGCTTGTTGGAGAATACCCACAGCATGGCGGTGGTGTTGGACTCGTCGACATCGTAGGTCTTGAAGATCACGTCGCCGTTGCACAGGGTGTTCTGGATTTTGTCGCTAAGACCATCGGACGGGTAGTCGGCCACCTGCTCTACGGTCTTGTAGTCCTCGTTGGTGTCGATGGCCAAGCGAGCACGACCACCGGTGTAGTTCTCTGAGGAGGTGCCGCTCTTCTCGTTGAATACCATCGAGGTGATGTAGCGCGAGCCGCCGTAGGTGACTTGACTCCAGTTGGTGCCCCAAGTCTCGCCGGTGTCGATCTCCTTGTTCTCGTTGGTGGCATAGCCGTTGGAAGAGTAGTCGGTGGGACCGGTGGAACGGACGAAACGGGTGGGGAAGCAAGCCTTGCCGTCAACCCAGTAGCGCACCACGCTGTCGTTGTAGCGGCGATAAGCGTGGATGATCGAGCCAGGCTTGAACTGGGTGGTGCCGTCGCTCTCATAGAGCTTGTAGTACTTGCCGGTCCAAGTATTGGCGGTCTTGTCAAGACGATACTCGACGATGCGGGTGTCCGAGGTGTTCTGGTTACAGAAGGTGAAGTACAGGCCGTTGTCGTCCTGCTGGATGTTCATGCGGTCGCCAAGACGCTCGCACTCGCGGATGTTGGCGAATTGCTTGAGCAGGTAGCCCATCGACTGGTCGTCGTCCCAGCAATAGATACGAAGATACTCGGTGGTGGGGTCGGTGACGAGGTTGCAAGCGTAAATCTTGCCGTCGTATACCTTCACGTCGCAGAATACGTAGGTGCCACCAGTGAAAGTCTCGTCCATGTTAAGATCGCCAAGGTCCTCACCGGTGAATGCGTTCAACACCTTGATTTTCTTGGTGTTGTAGACGCAATAAAGTTTGCCTTTGTAGTAGGCGAAGTTGCGGATCTTGGTGGCGTCGTAGCCGGCCTCGGTGGTGTTGGAGCGCTTGTCGGAGTAGTTCCACACCTCGGTGAGGTCGTTCAGGGGCTTAGCCACGATCTTGCCCGAGAGAGCCACTTTCTTGGTGTAGGTTGTGCCCGAGGTGGTGTTGCTCACGGTGATGGTCTTGCCGTCCCACTCGCCTATGCCGTAACCCGATTGCGAGGGCTTGAACTTTACCGTCACGGTATAGCCCGAGGTGCACGACGAGGCTTTAACGCTAGTGTCGGAGATCACAAACGCTGTCTCATCGGGGCTGGAGATGGTGATGTTGCCCGAAAGGTCGGTAGCGGTGATCTTGAAAGTGAGGCTAACGGGAGTTCCCATCACAGCCGAGAAGTAGAGGCTCGTGGTGGACACCTTCAGCGTCGGGTCGGTAGTGGTGGTCGACGAGGTCTTGGGGTTGTGGACGTCCTTGCCAAGGGTTTGCTTGAGATGGTCGTAGAAGCCGTAGAGGTGACCGTTCACCCAGTTGTTGTAGCCCGTGGAGCCCTCGGTCTTGATCAGGCTCCACTCGTTCTTGTTGTCGACGAAGAGGCCCTCGGTGAGGATAGCCGGAACTGAGGAGGAGCCGGTGATCACGGTCCAGCCGTTGCGCTTCACGCCGCGGTTGGTGAGGCCCATCTGGGAGATCAGCTCGGCGTGCACCTTGTTGGCGAGGTTGAGCGAGTTGCCGGTGGTCCAGTAGTACCAAGTCTCGGTACCGTGGGCGGTGCCGTTGCAGGCGTTGAGGTGTATCGAGCAGAAAATGTAGGGGTCGTAGCTTACCGACATCGACTTGCGCGAGGAGAGGGTGATGTAGGTGTCGGTCGTGCGGGTCATCTTCACCGTGCCACCAAGGGTGGAGCCGGTGATGATCGATTTCAGCGACAAGCCGCAGCGAAGGGCCAGCGTGGCCTCATGGGGAGCCGAGGGTCCCGATGCTCCGGGGTCGGTGCCGCCGTGACCAGGGTCAATCATGATACGATAGGGCGACCACGATACGGTGGCCGAAAGCGTCAACGCGGTGAATATCAACGTTAACGCCGTGATGAATTTCTTAGTCATCTTTCTGTGTGATTTAAGGGTTAACGTAGATCAGCCGAGTAGATTTGACCGTCCTTCCAGTTGACGAAGAGCAGCTTGGAGCCGTCGGCCGAGGCGCAGGGATACATCTCGATCGTGGAGCTGGTGGAGGTGATGGCCTTGATAGATGTGCCGTTGATCGAGGCGAGGTAGAGCTCGCCCGTGAGGTAGTCGTGACCGTTGTCGGTGGTGCGCTCGTAGACGATTTGGGAGTTGTTTACCCAAGTGGGGTTGAATCCGGCGTCGATTTTGCGCAGGCCCGTGCCGTCGAGGTTCATCACCATCACGTCGTCCATGGCGTTGAAAGCCACCATCTTGCCGTTGGGCGAGGTGACGGGGCAGAATGCGGGGCCCGTGTAGAGCACGCGCTTGTTGCCGTTGGCGTCAACCATGGTAAGGGTTTCGCAGTCGCAGATGTAGCTAATGTTCACCGTAGCGTCCACGGCGTTGGCCATCAGCACCGAGGGTGCCTTCTGCAAATCGGCCTTAACGAGAGTTTGACCCGGGGCCATCACGCTTTTAGCGCCCTCGCGGGAGTAGCGCCAAGCGGCCGGCTGCATGTCGACAGCGTCCTTGGTCAGGCGCGTTTTCTTGCCTGTCATGTCAACGGCCCACGCTGCGTGGTAACGGTTCACGCCGTCGCCTTCCTCCACCCAGCGGGTGTCGCGCACGAGAATCTCGCGCGAGTCGATGCTCCACTGGTGCATGTATCCCACGCCCGAGGCGTCGGAGATTTGACGGAGGTCGCTTCCGTCCGGGTTCATTACATACAGGCCGTTGTATCCTTCTTGCGTGAAGGAGACGCGTTGAGCGTCGGGCGACCATCGGGGGCTCTCATAGCGGTCGTTCCCCTGCGTGAGCTGGCGCAGGTTGCTCAATTCGCCCACTTTGAGCCCTTCTGCCGAGGCGGTCAAGCCGACCAGCACAGCGGCAACGAGAAGAGTACACTTCTTCATGGTAAGGGTGATAAATGTTAGTTAGTTTAAATTTAAACGGGTTATTAAGATTCTGTTAGTCTACTAAATAGCGGCTGCGAAGGATTGATATTCCGCAACCGTCGTATTCACTTCCTGTAATACTTAGCGGCAAAATTAATGAAATTCTTAGTTAATAGACAAAATATAACAGATTATTTAACGAAAACTTTCAATTCTTTACACTCTATAACATAATCTTCAAATTCAATTGTTAATTAATGCTAACAAATATGGGAGTCTATATATTGGTGTGGAAAAAATGTCTAACTTTACGCCCGAATCTTACTATACCCTTAGTAAAGTCGAAACAGAGGATAGGACGCAGTGTAATCCACGCCGGGAATACGGTGCTTTTGCCATGTAGACACATTATTAGTGCTTTACTTGCAGTAGACCATTATACCCCAGTGCTTTACCACCTAATCTACTTATAAGGAACTACTAACTATATCTATAACAGAACCTAAAACAGGACAGAAATGAAAAACCTAAGCAAAATGAAGCTGACCGCGTTCTCCGTCGGGCTGGCATTGTCGTGCTTGCACGCTTCAGCCGCCGACTACACGATCAGCATCAACGAAAACCCCAGTTATGCCTGGACAACGGGTCTTCCTGATGCCGGCAACGCACGTCAAATGGCATTGTCCAACAGCACTTGGTGGACAATCGACGTGAGCACAGGCAAGCTCTACAAAGCCCTAAAATCCAACAAAGATGAGATCGAACAAAACGTGAAGGTGTCGTTCACTGAGACCAGCGTGAAATTCAACTACAAAATCGCTGCTGACGATGAGGGCAACCTCGTGCTCGGTTACAACTCCTCCGCAGCCTATTCAATCACCAAAAACATACGTATCCTCCCCAAGAGCGCCACTCCCTCCTGGACCGCCAGCGGATACAAGGATATCGACATCTCAGGATATACTTGGAACACCGCGCGTGCCGACTTTATCGGCGCGGCTGGCAACCTGCTCAGTTCCGACGGTGGCTCCATCTTTATTTGGCCCAGCGGTAGCACCAAGTACTATCGCTTGCGCGTGAGGAGCGGTGTGGTAAAAGCCATCGACGAGATAGAGGCTGGCGCAAAAGCCGACGCTACTGCCCACGTTACCCCTACCCGCAACGAGGGTTACAAAGTGGGTGATGGCCCCCAGAGCGTCCTCACGCAGAGCACCAACCGTTCACAGGTGTTCGAAACCGTTATCACCAAGGGTGGCAAAATCAATAGCGGCCCCACCAAGGTCGTAAGCTCCTCCGTGCCCAACTCGGCCGTGAAGGCTGTGCTTGACGACGACCGCACATATTATGTATGGTGCTCATCCACCTACAGCGGCAACACCGCTACCGAAACCTCATTCACCGTCATGGACGCCAAGACCGGCGCCACCTACAAGCGTGTGATTCACTCCGATTCTTATAACATGGCACAAGCCTACGTAGGCTTGTGGATCGATGTGCAGTTCAATGACGCTGGCACACAATTGCAAGTGTGGTGCTACCAGCCTGGCAAAGGCGCTTGGCTGTATCGTTGCCCAATCGTCGAGTGCGCTCCCGCTCCCGAGGCTATCAACGGCTCAATCGAGGTGCAAACCGAGCCCACCATCTTCAACCGTCAAGACGGGTACATCACCTGGACCCCTTCCGAGGACGGATACACATCTCAGCTCTTCCGCTCAACCGACGGCTCATCTTGGAGCAAGGTTTACGAGGGCACCGGCTGCGAGTACATCGAGAAGGATATGACATCTACCTACTACTACAAAGCTTGCTACGTGGTGGAAGGTAAAAACTCATCGTTCACCGACGAGATCGTCCTCGCCCCTGAGTTCCTCCCCACAATTCCCCAATGGATTGACGGTGGCCAGCGTTACTATGACGGTTTCTCCAAAGTGCAGCTAATCTGGAAATGGGCTTATGGCTATCGTCCCGCATCTTACAATGTCTACCGTGACGGATACCTCATCGCCGAGAATCTCTCTGTTACCAACTACATCGACCGCTTAGTCCCCGAAGGCGTTCACACATATTATATAGAGTCGTGCTACAGCAACTATCCCGATGCCCATGGTCAGTCGACCACCTGGGAGATCGAGATGGCCGCTCGCGACGCCGCTTACCAGCTTTACGGCCTCGATGAGGTGTACAACTTCGAGATCGACTCCGTTACCTCCAAGAACACCGAGTACCTCGTGCCCAACTCCCGCATCTCCCAATTCTACGACCAGAACCTGTATCGCCAAGGCGTGATGTACGGTGGCTACTGGTTTATCGCACAGCGCGAGAACGCCCTCAGCTACAGCGAGAAAGGAGAGCAGCAGCCCGGGGAGACATCCTCTTACGGCTCGATCGTGCGCATGGACCCCGACGCCAAGATCGACGGTTCGACCACCTCGCAAGCTATCCGTGCAAGCGCAAAAAAGATGGTTGAGCTTGACAAATGCACCAACGTTGGTATCGCTGTCGATGAGGATGGCGTGTTCTTCGTACGCAAGGCCAACTCCTCCTCCGCTTGGGACTTCTCGGCTAAAATCACCGCAGGCTTCTTGATCCAATTTGAGGACGCTTTGACCGAAGGCGACCCTGTGGTTAAAACCAAGAAAGAGATCGACCTCAGCTCCCTCGGTATCACCACCCGCTGCGACTACTACTCGATGACTGGCCACGTGCTTACCGACGAGGGTGGTTATCTCTACCTCGCTCCCCACAACTCCACCACCGTTTACCGCGTGCACATCGTTAATGGCGCGGTGAATAAGGTCGACACCTTCAACCACAAGAATACCCACTATTGGACCAGCATGAACACCTCTGGCGGTACCGAAAACTACGCCTTCCAGATCGCCGGTCGCAACGACATAATCCACTGCCTGCGCTCTCACGCCGTGACCAACGCCGACCTTGACAAGCAAACGGGCGAACTTATCTACCAAACCTACTCCCGAGTCAACAACGCCGGTGGTACTTCGGCTTGGTACAACAACGACCTGCTGCTCATCACCCCCGAGGCTTCCACTTCCAAGAACGTGGGCGACTTCACAATCGCTCGCGGATACTACGACGGCTCCGCATCCAAGGCTGAGAATCCCTCCGAGGTCGAGTTGAAATTCGAGTCGATCACCCCGATCATATCCTGGTCCCAGAATCCCTTCCACGTTGAAGTGGAGAACGCCAACGGAATCTGGCTCGAAACCACTCCCGCCGAGGACAACTCGTGCCTCTACATCTACCTCTATGTGCCTGGTGTGCGCATGGCCAAGTATCGCCTCTACCCCTATGGTGAGTACCCATCGCCCGAGATCAACCTCGACGTGCATGTGGCTTATGAATACGACGACGATGGCAACGCTATCGACATCAAGTCGTTCCACGGTGTAGCCACTTGGCCCAAGATCGAGTATGGCAACGACGAGACCGATATGCAGGTCGACTCCTACACCCTCCGCTTCCTCGATTCGTCGAAGAACGTGGTTGACGACCAGATATACGTGTTCGATGCCAACGGCGTGTGCACATCCCCCGCCGAGGTTGCAGGCACTTCCGCTATCGCCGAGAGCACCAAGGCTTCGTCCAAGGCTACAACCAAGGACGAGGCTACTGAGCCCACTATCTTCTCCTATGAGATTCGCGACCTCGACGCTCAAGTCTATACCGCCGAGATCGTCGCTACCTACGTCAACAACTCCACCGGCGAGCTCACCGACTCGGAACCTGCTATCTCGGCCAACGACACCGATTACGACCCTGATTATCCCGAAGGCACCGTGAACGTTGTCAAGGAAAACAGCATCTGGGAGCGTGATGGCGTTATGCACCGCAACTTCCGTCTCGACATCGACTTCGACCGTCCCGACAACTACATCGACGGCGTCGACTCCGAGCCCGTAACCTACTTCGAGCTTTACTACAAGCGCCAAGCCTCCGAGGACTGGACACGCATCTCCTGGATGTACATCGCCAATGGCGACAACACCTGGACTTGCGTCGACCCTGAGACCATCGAGGGAACCGAGGCTATCGTCGAGGGCACATTCGACTTCGAGAACGGCAAGAACACCGAAGGCGACCGCTCAGTGATCGTGCGCGTGTGGTGGCAGCCCCAGGTTACCGAGGTTGGCGAGCTGGTTGACCCATTGGACGACCCCAACAACTTCACCTACATGGTGCGCGCCCGTTACGCCGCCCGCGCTGTCAACAAATCGATCTCCAAGTCGGGCGACGGAGTGATGGTTACCAACACTGGCGAAACCACCGGTGTACAAAACCTCGACTGCGAGCAGTGCCAGGAGGAAGGCCCCGCGGTTTACTACGACCTCAACGGTCGCCGAGTGCTCGACCCAACCTGCCGACACATCTACATAAAGGTGCAGAACGGACAAGCTACAAAGCTTCTCCCCACTAACAATTGAATACCCTGAAACATGATCTAATATCACAACCCTGGGAGCCGCGACTGTGAAGCCGCGGCTCTTCCTTTGTTAGTGGTTAGTGGTTAGTGGTTAGTGGCGACCTGTATTCCTTCCCTCCTTTTCGCCTTTAAAGGTGTAATGGTTTAAAGATTTTAATCCCCCGCCTAAAATCTTTTGCAATACGAAAAAAATGTGTTAACTTTGTGGCATCATACTTACGAAGCAAATCTGATCGTTTATTCATTACATTATTACCTTGAACTAATGCAACTATACTCGACTTACCTGTTGGTTGAATTAGACATATAGGGCATATTTGACTTGCCCGATATTTC
>JAJBVP010000231.1 GCA_020859755.1 Bacteroidales bacterium
CGGTCTCATTGACCGTGTTTGTTAAGTCGGCCATTTTCTCTGCCAAATTTTCGATGGAACGGCCAACAGTTTCCGCCTCGTATGTCATAGGCACCTCCTTTTCGCTCAATCGCCGCGAGGACTTATGCCTGTGGCTTGAACTTCTTTCTTTATATATAAAAAGGGGGAAGGGGTCAAGATTTCAGCCGTGTCGCTACCCGCTGCTGTAGGGCTTCTAATTCTTTTCCCTTGGCTTGCATTGCCTTCACAGCCTCTTTCATTTCATCCAAAAGCGGCAACAACCTTTCTAGCGACTCGGCGTATTTTTTAGCCGCCTCTTCGTCGTAGGGCTTGGGTTCATATTGCTTTAACGGCAACGCCTGCAGCAGGTTGTTTTTTGTGGCTTTAATCATTGGCTTCTTCTCCTGATCCAGTCTTAGCGGCGTCATCCGGCTCAGCCTCAGCGGCGCATGAGCTGTAGCGTTCTTTCCGCGAAACATAGAAGTTTATCTTTGGAATGCATTTTTGCAGCGAGCAGCCGCCATAGACGCAATAGATAGCCACCGCATAGTATCCGGCGGGCCAGCAGGTCGGATATGACTCAGACGCCGTCAAGGCTTCGCCGCTTCCATTTTGCCCTGCGGTAGTAAAGCAGGTGTAGAGTTCCGTGTCGGCGTTAATCGGGCCGCAAGCTTCATAGCGGGCGAATTCACACCACGCTTGCTCAGATGCCGCAAGGCTTTCCGCGCCGTTGTCGTCTTCGATGTTCAAATCCTCCCGCGTCAATCGCTGATACGTATCGGATTTATAGATAGCGATAGTCGCGCCATTGCCATAGCTGCTGTCTGTGCCCGCCCCTTCAGGCATATTCTGGTCAATGGTGATGCGCACTGGAATTGAGCTGCTGTCAAAGCACAGGTCGCTCTTCAGCTGGTAGGTGGGGGATATTGGACCCCAGAGGTAGCAATCCTCCCCCTGCTCGCCGTCATTCGTGCCGTTATCTTCATCTTCGGGGCCCGCCGCAGGTGACATCGGTTCAAGTGCCGTCACCGGCTCATCGGTAAAGATCGGCAGGTGTTCGCTCGTCCAAATATTGTTCAGCACGGCGTTGTTCGGAACGCCGCACCCGCAATTCCAGTTTAGTCCATCCCAGCTCCAAAGGGTATAAGCACAGCTGGCATCGCCACCGACAGCCAAATAAAGGCCGTGGTCGGGGAGATGCAGCCCGGCACAAAGAGTTCCGCCAAACTCCGTAGAATACTTCCAGGCGTTTCGTGGTGAAGCGGTGCAGGCCGTGCCGGAGCCAAGAGCAACAAACCCTTCACGCGTCCCGTAGATACAAGTAACGCCACCATCACCTAAGCCTTGCAGCACCTGAGCAGCGGTTTGCCAATAGCCGGAAGACGGGCAATTCGCGGCGTATTCAACCTGACCGCAGGCGTCCGCAATCACCCAGTATTGCCCGTTACCGGCGATTGCCGTGACGTTGGAGATATTATTTGTGCAAGAACAGGAACGCACTCTCTGCCGACACTTCGGGGCGGGAGCGCTTTCTTCTTGGCTTGGGCCACCATCCTCATCATCTGACTCTAGCCAGGGTAGGGAAGAAATCGAGGCCCACGTGCCTCCCGTAGGGCAACAGAACAACCCATTGCAGGTCGCCAGTACCAGGGCGTCGTCGGTTACGGCAAAAGTGTACGGGTCGCCGAAAAAAGATTGCCAACCATTACTATTGCTATCACCGTCACTGCCATTTTTAATATAGCAATCCCAGGTCAAGCCGCCATCTGTAGAACACATGAGCGTCCCTGCCGGGGGCGCGGCGTCTTCTTGCTCGGTCGCCGAGGCCTTCGCGGCGATTGAGTGATTTTCTTCTTGGTTGCCATCAGCTTCCTGCGGAGCAGTAAATGCCCACAACGTATCACTTGTTGCGACAATCCGTTGTCCCCGGAGGTATTCGGGCAGCTGCTCTGCGGAGCCGCTTTCTTCTTCTGCCTGCTGTGAGTATGAGGACCAGCTTCTTCCCAAATCATCAGAATGATAAACACATCCGGACGTAGAGGTTGCATACAACCGCGTAGTAATATCCGCTTGATATACCTCCGGTTCCCAACCTGCGCGGCCCCAGTAGCTTTCCGTCCAGGCGTGTAGTTCCTGGCATTTATACAGGCAAATGCCTTCGCAGATTTTTACGAATTTCGCGCCATAGTAGCAGGTCTCTTGCAAGACGTTTGTACAAATGCAGCCACCAACTTCTTCAAAATATTTCGGAGAAAGAACCAGGCCGTCAATGGCGAGGTGCAGTGTGTTGGTGCCCTTGAAATAACAGACATCCCCCGGCAGGGTTAGACAAGAGCCGCCGGAGTATGCCGAATTAAGCACGCAATAGCCCTGCGTGGCTAGTTCGTTTGAGGTGAACGTTGCGTAGATAGAATTGAGTTCGGTTATTGCACCCTGAAAGGACTTCCAGTTTTCGGTCGTGCCGACGATTTCCAGGGCTTCTTGAACAAGGCTCGCGGTCTGCGCGATTTCTTTGTCAAGTCCGTCGACGATGGCCTGAAGCGTATTCGTTGTTTCTTCAACAAAGCTGTTTAATTCATTTGTCTTGTTTTCGAAGTCCCTATTGGCGGTGTCAATGGCGTTTTGTAAGTCGTTATTCGCATCCTCAATCTTGTCGTCCATCTCCTGGAGCTTAATACTAAATGCTTCCGTTCCCAGGAACATGGCCTTAATGTAAACCTGCTGGCCCTGGTACATGTTGATTTTAAACCGGATTTGTGAGGACTCGGTGCCATACTTACCGATTTCACTAAAATGTATTTCGGGCGTTAAAGCCAGCCCATCAACCGTGACAAGAAGCTGGTGTGTTGTAGGATAATATCTAAAGTCGTCATAAAACGTGTGAACCCATTCGCCTTCACTGTCAATAATGTGTGTTTTGTCAACAGTGAAGGAGGTTTCCTTCGATTGCATATAACTCGTTGCGCCAAGATACCCCATGGTCAGGTTGTAATAGTACAGGGCCTGATTATAGAGTTCCGTTAAAGTGGCAATGGCATTATTCACAAAGGCCACGCTAGAAAGGAGCTCTTCGTAAATCTCTTCTGGCGTCTGGGTGCTGGAGTTCGGCACTTTGATAGAGCGGGCGGTGGCGTCAAGAAGTTCCTGTCGCTCGGCGGCGTCTTCATCAAACCGGTCTTCTATCTCGTGCGCGTCAAAACGAGAGCCAGAAAGATATTCGTCCTCCTGTAAAAAGTTTCCTTCGCGCACAATGGCAAGGTTTGAGTCAGCAGCCGGAGGGTTGACGAACACAACCGCGCCGCCGTAGTTATCGGCATTTAACGTGATGGTCGTTCGCTGCGTGATGTTTGTTTCCGTCCAGGGCGTTGCAGGGTCGGAACAATAAACAACAACCTGCTCTTTCCCCCAAACCTTGAAGGGGAAGGAAAAGCAAGTGGTGCGGTCATCGCCTTGATAGTTAACGCGGCGAACTATTGTATCAAGAGTCATACTATTACCTCACAAAGGTTCCTGGGTCGAGCCAGAACATCTGGTTTTGTTCCCGTTCGATGCGCCGCTTCATACGGGAAATATAGCCAGGGTTCAGGCTTTCATAAAGATTATATGCGATTAAATAATCAAATGCGCCTTTAAAGTAAAAC
>JAJBVP010000092.1 GCA_020859755.1 Bacteroidales bacterium
CGGATAAGACCTCTTATATGCATACCTCAAAACACAGGGATTTGTAGGTGTCCCAAAAAACCGCCATACGCCCAAACGCGACCGCTCCATTTCACGGATTTCACGGATTTCACGGTGACCTACTGTGGATTCCAACAAAAGTTGCTTGCCAGGCATTGGTGTATTAAGAAAAAAGCGTAACTTTGTAGCAATTCTACTATACCAGTATTTCCAAGTGAAAATCATCATCATGAAAATCTCCACTTTATTGTTAGCCGCCGTGGTTGCGGCACCCGTAGCGATGGCCTCCCCGGCCCGGTATCACACCCCTAAGGCTCTTCCCGCTGAGCGCCAAGCCCCCAGCTCCACCGACGACGACATCATCTTGCACGCCTGGTCTTGGGCTTTCGACACCATTGCCGCCAACATGGGCGACATCGCCAAGGCCGGTTACACCTATGTACAAACGTCCCCTGCCAACCAATGTTACGTGGGCGAAGGGGGAGGCCTGGCCCTGTTCAGCGAGCCCGGCGACTCCGTCACTGGCAAGTGGTACTACTATTACCAGCCCACCGACTGGAAAATCGGCAACTATATGCTCGGTAGCCGTGACCAGTTCAAGGCAATGTGCGACAGCGCTATGAAATATGGCGTGAAGGTGCTGGTGGACGTGCTGCCCAACCATACGGCCTTCGACACTACCGCTGTGGCCCCCGCATTCAACCAGGCTGTGGGTGGGCACGACAAATTGTACCACTCCAACGGGTTGGAGCCCGTGCGCGACTACAACGACCGCTTGCAATGCACCCTCTGGGCATCGGGAGGCCTGCCTGACGTCAACACCGAAAACCCCGACTTCCAATACTACTATCTCCAATACGTCAACGACCTGATCAACCTTGGCGCACGCGGTTTCCGCTACGACACCGCAAAGCACATCGGCCTTGACAGCGATCCGGTTGACTCCACCGCCGAGCGTAACAATTTCTGGGATGTTGCCACCGGTGTAGAGCCTGTAAAAGGCCTGTCGTTGTTGATGCCCGACCAATTGTATTTCTATGGCGAGGTGCTTCAGGACCGTAACGTGCCTGAAGAGGGTTATGCCAAGTATATGGACCTCACGGCCAGCTCCTACGGCCATGCGCTTCGTGAGGCCCTTAATGCCGGGAATTACAACGCGGCCGACCTGAAATCGTGGCACCATACGCAGAATCCCGACCGCCTGGTCACCTGGGTTGAGAGCCACGACACCTATTGCAATGCCCACGAATCGGCCGGCATCCCCGACGACGTGATCCGTCAAGGATGGGTATTCTTGGTTGCCCGCGACGGAGGCACCCCGTTGTTCTTCTCGCGCCCCGCCGGCTCCACAAGGGAGAACTATTGGGGTAACAACCGTGTGGGCGCTCGCGGCAACGATGAGTTCAAGCACCCCGAGGTGGTGGCGGCCAACCATTTCCGGGCCGCCATGGCGGGCGAGAAGGAACAAGTGACCACCGCCAACGACGGATCGGTCGTGGAGGTGGCTCGCGGCACAAAAGGGGCAGCGTTGATCAATCTTTCCAACAAGGCGCAGAAGGTGAAGATGGAAACCACGCTTCCCGACGGGGAGTATACCGACGGTGTTCACGGCACCACCTTCAAGGTGAAAAAAGGCATCCTCTCGGGCACACTGGCTCCCATAGCCTCTTATATTCTCATGTAATCGATGAAAAATCGTCAACATTGATATTTTAACATATTTTAGTAACAAATCAGAATCGCCTCATTTTGGGGCGATTTTGTTGCATTTTGCCAAAAAGAATTGAATAATCGCCTATGTCATCCACTTTTACCCAGCAAAAGTCAAGCAAAACGAAAGTATGTTGTAAAACATGATTTCTAAAAACGCTTGCAAGGTTAAAGATTATAACTAACTTTGCAATGGATTCACCGAGAATCCCCAATCTTGTTAACTGAAAAATCACCTGATGCCAATAAAAAAGCACTTTAACTTTTTCATAATAATATCGTTTTTAGACATATCAAATTCAACATTAAGTACTATGTGTGTAAGCGAATAAAGGTTGACCGAGAGGTCAACCTTTATTTTTAGTGTGTGTACTGTGGATGTACTGTGCACTGAAGAAAGATTTGGTGGGTAGGGGGGAAATAGTTACCTTTGCAACTTGAGTGCAGCCATAGCCGGGGTGAACGCCCCGTGGCCGCGCAAAGGAAGAATTGGATAGCTTTATCGACATAATGACGAGCGGTTTCCTAATCGGCGTGCTCATCTCAGCGCCGATGGGTCCTGTGGGAATGCTGTGCATCCAGCGCACCCTGAACAAGGGACGCGTTGCCGGATTGACCACGGGTATCGGAGCCTCGGTGAGCGACTTGATCTACTGTCTGCTCACGGGTTTCGGTCTGTCGTTCATCGAGGAGTTTATCAACCGTCACCAGATTGTGCTGCAGATACTTGGCTCCCTGGTGCTGATCGGATTCGGCATATATCTGTTCCGCAAAAACCCCGCGCGGCAGTTGAAGACCCCCGACGACGCCCCCAACAACGTGTGGGGTGACATCATCTCGGGTTTCTTCTTCACCTTCTCCAACCCGCTGATATTGTTTTTTATCGTGGGCTTGTTCGCTCGGTTCAACTTCCTGTTGCCCGAGTTCAAATACTACCATTACGTGGCCGGTTACGCCTCGATTATCGGCGGAGCGCTGGTGTGGTGGTGGGTAATAACATTTTTCGTCAACAAAGTACGCGCCCATTTCAATGTGCGTTCTCTGTGGCTAATCAACCGCATTATCGCGTTGATACTGATGGCCATGGCCGGCGTGGGATTGTTTATGGGCGTCAAAAGCTATATCCTTACGTTACATGGAGCATAACACCAAGACACTGCGAGTGCCGTTGATCGCGGAGCTGGACGAGATGCCGCTGGAGCAGATCGACAACATATTGGAGGAGAAGGGCGCGCGACGCACCATCGAGTCGTTGAACTGGCCCGAGGAGTTTCCCTACCATCCCCTTACGGTGTTCACAATCGCCCATTCGGCCAAGTATATCTACGTTGATTTCTTCGTCAGGTGCAATTACCTGCGCGCGGTCAACTACGAGAACCATTCGCCGGTGTGCCAGGACTCATGTGTGGAATTCTTCATCTCGCCCAAGGGCGACGAGCGCTATTGGAACCTCGAGTTCAACTGCATCGGAGCCATCAACGCCTCTACTCGCACAGAAAGGCACCATCCCCGCCGATTGACCGACGAGGAATTGGATTCGGTGAAGCGATGGGCATCGTGTGGCAACCGCCCGTTCCAGGAGGTTGAAGGATTGTTTGCGTGGAACCTGATAATCGCCGTGCCTCTGGAGTTGCTGGGTATCGAGTACAAGGGAGAGCCTATCGCCATGAAGGGCAATTTCTACAAGTGCGCCTCGGGATGCTCCCAGCCCCATTTCCTGAGCTGGAGCCCAATTGACACGCCTCACCCCGACTTTCACCAGCCTGCTTTCTTCGGCGATATCGTCCTCGAGTAACCGGGGCCGAGCTCTTTATTCCTTTTCTTCTTTAATGATTTGAATCGTTGAATCTTTAAGGGGGGGATCAGCTTTTCAGCTTTCGGCGGAAGCCCATGAACTTGCGTATCACGGTAAAGGCTATCACAGCGTAGTCGACGTAGCTCAGCGCGCCCCAAATCTTGGACAGCAACGAGCCTGTGGTCAACTTGCTTCCTCCCACTCCGGGGATGTAGCGTCCGGCTTGGGCCACCAGGCGGTCCTTCTCCACCTCGATAGCAACGGCGGTGAGAGCCTGGCGATATCGGAGCTCGTCAATCGTGTACCCCTTCCATTTCTGCGGGGCCAGCAGGTGGTCTTTAACTATCTTGCTCATCGTGGGTGGAGGTTTTAGGGGGTTCGACAACGATACGGGATATGAATCGCGCGATTGGATTCACCAATAGCGACTGGCGGAAAATCACCAGCAGGGCGATCAGCAGCAGGTAGAAGCCGCCGATGATCAGGTAGCTCCAGTAGTCGGGAAGCACTTCCGTGAGCACGCGACCCACGCATAGCGACACGAACACCAGGAAGCAAATTCCCAGGATGAAGCTGATCAGGGCCAGGGCGATGCCCGACAAGAGCCGAGAGAGCTTTTCGGCGACCATTAGCCGCGCGCTCTCCACGTACAGTCGTCCAAGGCGTGTTACCATGGTCCACGTCTGCTGGAAGGGGTGATTATTGTCGGATTTGGGCATAATGCAAGAGTATTGAGGTTGAACGAATTACACGAACTATGCTATCCATTCCCAGGTAGATAATTCGTGTAATTCGCAAGATTTTTGACCGGCCCCCCTGGGGAGGGGGGCTTGCGATATGTTTAGGATTCGCCGATGGCTTTGATCTCCTCTACCAGCTCGTCAACTTGGGTCTCGGAGCAGCAGCAGATGCCTTTTTTGCGGAGAATCTCCTTGATGCGGTCGCGCAGTTCCTCGCCTTTTTCGGGAGCGAAGAGTAATGCAGCACCAGCGCCAACGATGGCGCCACCCAGAAACGCGTAAAGCAGGTGAATTTTACAGCTCATAGTGTACGATTGTTAAGCGGTTAGTGAATAGGTTTTAGTGGGGTGAGAGAGGGAGGACTATTTCTTGATGTCCTCGGCAATCTCGTCAACCAGCTCGTCCAGCTCGTCTTTTCTCAGCTTGATGCCTTTGCTACGAAGGTACTCGACGATTTTGGAGCGAGTGTCCTCGCCTTTCTCGGGGGCAAAGAGGAGCCCAACAGCCGCGCCGGCAATTGCGCCGCCGACCACAGCCAGGATAATGTCTAACTTTTTCATCTTCTCAATGATTTAGGTGGGTTTTCATGATATACAACAACAAAGTTAGCAAATTGTGCGGAAACGCCAACATTTTTTTGTAAATTTGCGTCTACTAATTCCAAATAATCAGGAAAAATGGACACAAATTCCGCCGACGCAATGTGCGAGAAAATACGCCAGCAAGTGGGTGATGGTCGCCTGCATGACGCATTCACCAACGCCATCTCCCTTGCCGAGACCCAGATGGCCTGGGAGCGTACCCGGCAGCTGCGCGACCTCGAGCAAAGCTACAAATATATGTTGCACTACGCCGCTGAGGGAGCCGACGACCCCGGGCGTATTGCCATGCGCCGCTCAATCGGCGACCAAATTCTTACCATCGTCGACCGCCTGGAGAGGATTGGGCGAAAGCGCGACTGCTCGCGTGCCTATTACAACACGTTGCGCTACGAGTCGCTGCAGCGCGCTGATTCTATCATCGGATTGATCGAGCAGTGGGAGCGCCTGGGGCAAGAGACCTCGCTGTTTGAGCAAGTAGCCTCGGGAGACACCTCCAAGGGTAGTGGCTCACAAGAAGAGCGAGAGCGCTTGGAGCAACGCATTTTCGACCGCATATGGGTGTCGTTCCCTATGGCGCCTGAGACGGTGGAGGCGTTGGCTAATGGCTTGCGAGAGAACCGCTGGGGCGACACCCTGCCGAGGATGATTGCCGGGGCGTTGATTCTTGGGGAGCTGGAATCCCACGACGAGGCGCGACTGGAGCTGATGCTCGACTTGTACATAGAATCGCTCGACCCAGCATTGGAGTTGCTGGCCTTGATCGGGCTGTTGCTCGCATTGGCTACCCACCGTGGCCGCGTGATGAGCGACCGCTTGCGCCAGCGCTTGGAAGCCGCTAGGGAGTTGCCCACATGGCATAGCGACCTGTCAACGGCATGGCTCGAGCTGGTGCGCACTTGCGACACCGAGCGCGTGATCCGCAAGATGCGCGACGAGGTACTCCCCGGAATGATGAAACTGCGTCCCGACATCGCCCGTAAAATCAAGGACGAGGGGAACGTCAACCTTGCCGACCTCGAAGAAAACCCCGAGTGGCACGAGCTGCTCGACCGTAGCGGTATCTCCGATAAATTGAAGGAACTCTCTGAGCTCCAAGAGGAGGGCGCCGACGTGATGATGGGCGCGTTCTCCAATCTTAAGAATTTCCCCTTCTTCCGCGACGTGGCCAACTGGTGGCGCCCGTTTTCGGCCGAGAATACCTACGTGACCCGCGCTCTCGGCTCGGGTCATCAAGCCGTGTTGGACATGTTGGTAGCGGCTCCGATGCTTTGCGACAGCGACAAATACTCGTTCGCCCTATCCATAGCCTCCATCCCTGAATCCAGTCGCGAGACCATGACACGCCAGCTTGAGGCCCACTCAGATCAGTTGGCTGAGATGCGCATGGCCTCGGAGATTTCCACCAACGCTCCCCGCCGTGGCTATATGGCTATGGCGATTCAAAATATGTACCGTTTCTTCCACCTCTACCGCCGCAAGGGCGACTTCCAGGACCCTTTTAACGCTGATCTCGACCTTTCGACCGTGGAGGCGCTCTCTCAGGATCTCACCGATCGCAAGCAACGCCGACTGGTAGCCGAATTCTACTTCAAGCGCAAGTATTGGCAAAAGGCGCTCGATATGCTCCTGCCGCTTGCCGACAATGAGGGCACCGGCAAGGAATATGCCACCCTCTTCCAAAAAATCGGCTTCTGCTACCAGCAGTTAGGCGACTTTGAGGCGGCTTTAAAGGCCTACGAGCACGCTAATATGCTCAATGAAGCCAACCACTGGACGTGGCGACGTTTGGCGCAGTGCTACCGCCAGATAGGGCAGATGGACAAGGCTATCGACTACCTGCGCCGATTGGAGGAGTATTACCCCGACGACACTGCTTTGGCCATGATTCTTGGCCATGTGTTGATGGAGAAGGGCGACATCCCAGCCGCATTGGAGCAATATTACAAGGTCGACTATATCGACGGCACCTCCTCCAAACCGTGGCGAGCCATCGCCTGGTGCATGCTGCTCACGCGTGACCTTGATGGCGCCGACAAATACTACAATCGTATCCTCATCGAGGGACAGCCCTCAGCCGAGGACTACCTCAACATGGGTCACTTGGCTTTGGTGAAGAACGATTTCAAAGAGGCCATCAACGCCTACAAGACCTTCATCGACCTCCAAGGCGACGGTATCGAGGGCTTCGTCAAATCGTTCCGCGCCGACCGCGACTCCCTGCTCCAAATGGGCGCCGACCCCTCGCTCATCCCCCTCGTGATCGACACCATCCAATATTCCCTCGGCCCCCAAACCCCCGAAACGGGGGCTTAGAATTGCTTCTTTTCTCCTTTTCTCCTTTAAAGGATTAAAGGATTAAAGGATTAAAGGAAAAGAAGGGGCTGAAAACTGAAAATTGAAAACTGAAAACTAAAATATCATGGTAATTCAACGCTGGCAATCAGTACTTCTTTTGGTGGCAGCCCTGTGCATGGGAGGCGCCGCCATCTTCCCCCTGGGACCTATGTACCTGGTGCTCTCAATTTTGGTGGCCGTACTGCTGTTCTTGGCCATCTTCATGTTCAAAAACTTGCGTCGTCAACGCCTGATGACGTTAATCGCCGCGCTGCTCATCATCGTGGTGGCGTTTGTGGCCGCGATGTCGATGAAGGAGTACAACTTCTGGGTATTCGCCCTTGAACTTATGGCACTCCTTTGCGCTCAATGGGCTTATCGCCGCATAGGTGCCGATGAACGTCTCCTCCGCTCAGCCGATCGTATCCGGTAAACTTGCGACTATGGAAGCGATTGTGAAAGATTTGATGGCGTTTCTGGATGGGGCCGTGTGCAACTTCCTCGCCGTGAAAGAATGTGAGAAACGACTCGCCGAGAAAGGTTTCGAGAAACTTGACCCCGCCGACGAGTGGGTCGTGAAGCCGGGTGGCCGCTACTATATCACCAAGAACGACTCGGCGATTTTCGCCTGGGTGCAAGGCACAGGCGACGCCGCCGCGGGATGGCGTATCATATCGGCGCACAGCGATTCCCCTGGATTCCGCATCAAGCCTCACGCCGAGATGCTCTCCAAGGAGGGCGTGCTCCAGTTGAACACCGAGGTGTATGGCGGACCGATTCTGTACACATGGTTTGACCGCCCGCTGTCGATTGCCGGGCGAGTGGTGTTGCGCAATCCCGAGGATGCTCTAAAGCCATTGGTGAAGATTATCAAATTTGACCAACCGCTGCTGACGATCCCTCACCTCGCCATCCACTTCAACCGCCAGGTGAACGAGGGCAACAAGTTGTCCAGGCAAAAGGACATGATCCCTGTGATGGCTATCCTCGACAAGCAAGCAAATGTCGACAACTATCTGCTGAAAATGGTGGCTGAAAAGGCTGATGTCGCTCCCGGGGAGATTCTCGATTTCGACTTGACTCTCTACGACACCACTCCCGCGTGTCTTGTGGGACCCAACCAAGAGATGATCTCCAGCGGCCGCTTGGACGACCTGTCGATGGTTCACGCCTCTCTCTCGGCTCTCATGGAAGCTTGCGACACACCTTGCGAGCAAACGCGCGTGATGGCTATCTTCGACAACGAGGAGACCGGCTCGGGCACCAAGCAGGGAGCCGCTTCACCTGTGTTGTGCAATCTGTTGCAACGACTTAACATGGCCAACGGTGGCAGCGAGGAAACATTTGTGCGTGCTATCGACCGCTCGTTTATGATCTCGGCCGACAATGCCCACGCGATCCATCCCAACTACCCCGAGAAGCACGACCCCACCAACCATCCTGTGCTTGGCGGAGGCCCCGTAGTGAAGATCAACGCCAACTGCAAGTACATGACGGACGCCGTCTCGGCCGGAATCTACAAGGAGATCTGCCGCAAAGCCGACGTACCCGTGCAGGAGTTTGTCAACCACAGCGACTCGGCGGGAGGTTCCACCCTGGGCAATATACTCACGTCGCAGATCGACCTTCGTGGCGTCGACATGGGCGCGGCCATGTGGGCCATGCACTCCTGCCGCGAGACCGCCTCACCCCTCGACCACCAGCTCATCACCCGCTCCTTCCACCAATTCTATATTCTATAAAGATATGAGTGACCAGCAGCGACGGGCCACGGCGCGGGAATTTGTCAAGCAGTGGAGCAACCGCGGATACGAAAAGGGCGACAGCCAGCCGTTCTGGCTCGCCCTGTTGCGCGACATTTGCGGCGTTGAGGCTCCGGAAACCCTGATACGATTCGAGGAGCAGGTGAAGCTCGACCACACTTCCTTTATCGACGGTTACATGGACGCCACCAAGGTGATGATCGAGCAGAAGTCGGCCGGAAAGGACTTGCGCAAGGGTATCCGCCAGAGCGACGGCACCTTCCTCACTCCCTTCCAGCAGGCCAAGCGTTACTCCTCGGAGTTGCCCTATTCCCAACGCCCCCGCTGGATCGTGACCAGCAACTTTGAGGAGATCCACGTGCACGACATGGAGCGCCCGCAGGGTGATCCCGAGGTGATCCTTGTGGCCGATCTCGAGAAGGAATACTATCGCCTCGACTTCCTTGTCAACCAGGGCAATGAGTCGCTGAGGAAGGAGAAAGAGGTGTCGCTGAAGGCCGGCGATCTTGTGGGACGGCTCTACGACCTGCTCTTGGCGCAGTACCGCGACCCGTCGTCGCCCGAGACGCTCAAGAGCTTGAACAAGCTGTGCGTCAGGCTCGTGTTCTGCCTTTACGCCGAGGACGCCGGGATGTTCCCCAGGCGCGACCAGTTTGTGGAGTATCTGTTGACGTTCAATCCCCAGAACGTGCGGCGGGCGTTGATCGACCTGTTCCGCACCTTGGACACGCGACCCGAGGACCGCGACCCCTACGACAGCCCGCTGTTGCTCGAGTTCCCTTATGTCAACGGCGGACTGTTCACCGACGAGCATATCGAGATCCCCACCTTCACTCCCGAGATCATCACCATGCTCGAGCAGGAGTGCAGCCTCAACTTCGACTGGAGCGGCATCTCGCCCACGATCTTCGGCGGCGTGTTTGAATCCACGCTCAACCCCGCCACGCGGCGCGAGGGGGGCATGCACTACACCTCCATCGAGAACATCCACAAGGTAATCGACCCGCTGTTCCTCAACGACCTCACCGGACGGCTCGACGAGATCCTGCAAAACCCGCAGATCAAGGAGCGCGACCGCCAGTTGCGGGCGTATCAGGATCACTTGGCTTCGCTACGGTTCCTCGACCCCGCTTGCGGCTCGGGCAACTTCCTTACCGAGACCTATTTGTCGCTCCGACGCTTGGAGAACCGTGCGTTGAAGGCGTTGAAGGGCGACCAGGGCGCGATGCTCAACTTCGGCGAGGAGTTTTCGCCCATCAAGGTGTCGATTTACCAGTTTTACGGCATCGAGATCAACGACTTCGCGGCCACGGTGGCCAAGACCGCGCTATGGATCTCCGAGGCGCAGATGCAGCGCGAAACCGAGGATATCATCCAGGCCGACCTCAACTATCTGCCGCTGAAAAGCTACGACAACATCGTCGAGGGCAACGCCTTGACCATCGACTGGGCCACCGTCGTTCCCCGCGACCAGCTCAGCTACATCATCGGCAATCCCCCTTTCGTAGGGGCACGCATGATGGGCGAGGAGCAAAAGAAAGATGTAATCTCCATCTTTGGCGCAAAATGGAGAAACGTTGGTAATATCGATTATGTTGGCTGCTGGTTTAAGAAAGCTGCCGATTTCATAAAAGGTACTGATATTCGTTGCGCTTTTGTGGCAACCAATTCCATTACCCAAGGGGAGCAGGTTCCGGCCTTGTGGAAACCGTTAATTGAACAATATGGATTGCATATAGATTTCGCGCATCGCACATTCCGCTGGGATAGTGAGAGCAATCTTAAAGCCCACGTCCATTGCGTGATTGTAGGATTTAGCGAGGCTGAAAATCCACGTCCCAAATACATCTTTGATGGAGAGAAAAAGGTGGAGGCTAAAAATATCAATCCCTATCTGATAGATGCCCCGGATTTGTTAATTGACAGTCGTCAGCGCCCTATTTGTGAAGTCCCTGAGATTGGAATAGGGAATAAGCCTATTGACGGAGGAAACTATCTTTTCTCCAAGGAAGAAATGGAAGAATTTATTCAAAAAGAGCCTAAGTCGGCTAAATTTTTCCATCCTTGGTATGGGGCTTATGAATTTATAAACAGGCAACCACGTTATTGCTTATGGCTTGGCGCTTGTCCTCCTAATGAGTTGAGAGCAATGCCTGAGTGTATGAAAAGAGTGGCCGCAGTGAAAGAACTCCGATTAGCAAGTAAAAGTCCAGGGACTCAGAAGTTAGCCGATCGTCCTGCAAGATTCCACGTTGAAAATATGCCTGATAGCACATATATCTTGGTACCTAGAGTTTCTTCCGAGAGAAGGAGATATGTACCAATGGGATTTATGACACCAGATGTGTTAGTTTCGGATGCTGTCCAGATTATTCCAGGGGCGACGCTGTATCATTTCGGGGTGTTGACTTCCAATGTGCATATGGCGTGGATGAGAGCCGTCTGCGGCAGATTGGAAATGAGTTATCGTTACTCCAAGGACGTGGTTTACAACAATTTTCCGTGGCCTCAGGTGGACGAGGCGACGCGGGAGAAGATCGCCGCGACCGCGCAGGGGATTCTCGACGCGAGGGCGTTGTATCCCGACGCGTCGCTGGCCGACCTCTACGACGAGGTGACGATGCCGCCCGAACTGCGCCGCGCCCACCAGGCCAACGACCGCGCGGTGATGGCAGCCTACGGTTTCCCCGTCTCCAATTTCACCGAGAGCGACTGCGTCGCCGCCCTCCTCACCCGCTACCAATCCCTTACCCCCCATGAATAATGCTATGGTGAATAATCCGAAGGCGACGTGCCAGATATTGGCGAGGCTGTTGGTGGCGCATGGGGTAAAGAGGGCCGTGCTGTCGCCGGGGAGCCGGAATGCCCCGCTGGTGGCCGCTATATCGCGCCAGGAGGGGATCAAGAGCTACGTCACTATCGACGAGAGGGCAGCGGCGTTTGAGGCGCTGGGTATGGCCGAGATTTCCGGCGAATCGGTGGCGATAGTCTGCACCTCGGGCACTGCGTTGCTCAACTATGCGCCGGCCGTAGCCGAGGCTTACTATAAGAAATTACCGCTGATTGTGGTGTCGGCCGACCGTCCCGCCGAGTGGATCGACCAAGACGACAGTCAGACGCTGCGTCAGCCCGGAGCGTTGGCCAACTTCGTCAAGCGCTCCTATAACCTGCGCGCCGAGGCTCGCGACGACACCCAGCGATGGTGGGTGAACCGCGAGATTAACGACGCGTTGACGCTTGCCCAGAGCGGCGTGTGCGGTCCGGTACACATTAATATCTCCATCGACGCTCCCCTTTGCCCGGCCACTCCAGCGGTGGGCGAGCAGAGGGTGGTGACCCTCGTGGAGCCTCGTCTGGACCTTACGGCCTCGCAAGCGCGATGGTTGGCCACCGAATTGGCTCCGCCGCGACGAGTAATGGTGGTGGCCGGTTTCCATGCCCCCAACGACGCCATCAACCGCGCCCTTGCCCGCATGGGACGCATGAACAACGTGGTGGTGCTGGCCGAGAATCTCGCCAACTTGCGCTTCCCGGAGCTGATCTCCCGCATCGACACTGTGTTGTCGCAGATTCCTCAGGACAGGGAGGCGAATTATCGCCCCAACGTGGTCATCACCTATGGCGGGGCGCTTGTGTCACGATTGGTAAAGCGATTCTTGCGCAGGGCCGATGGCGTGGAGCACTGGCATGTGGGCGTGAGCGACCACACGATCGACTGCTTCCAGCACCTTGTGAAGCGGGTGGACGTGGCTCCCGAGTTGTTCTTCCCCGCATTGGCCTCGGCGCTGTATTCCCACCGTGGCTACTCCACCTACGCGCAACTGTGGGCAGCGCTGGCCAAGGACGCTTACGCGAGTCATGAAGGATTTGTGGCCCATGCGCCGTGGTGCGACCTCAAGGCGTTCTCGCTGATGATGCCCGCGTTGCCCCGTAACCTGTACCTGCAGATCTCCAACGGCACGGCCATTCGCTACACCCAGCTATTTGACTGCGCCTCGCCCCGATTGGACTGCAACCGCGGCGTGAGCGGCATCGACGGCTCCACCTCCACGGCCGTGGGTGCCTCGGTGGTGCATCCCAATGTGTTGATCACGGGGGACATGAGTGCGCAATACGACATCGGAGCATTCAGCAGCCAGCAATTGACTTCGCGCACGCGCATTATCGTGATGTGCAACGGTGGGGGTGCCATTTTCCGATTCGTGGGCGACACCTCCGAGTTGCCCGAATTGGACCGCTACCTTGCCGTGGGTGTGCGGCTACCATTGGAGGACCTTTGCAAGGGTTACGGCCTCACTTACCTCTCGGCCCACGATGAGAAGTCGCTCGCCAAGGCGCTACCGCGCTTGTGGCAAACCTCCGACCGACCTGTGCTGCTGGCTGTCTACACCGACGGCATCCTCTCGGCCGAGATTCTGCGCAAATATTTTAATCGACTGAATACAACCAACTTAAAACCATCATAATTATGTCACAAATCCAATGGGAAACCATTAAAGAATACACCGACATACTGTTTCAGCGCCACGGTCGCATCGCCAAAATCACGATCAACCGCCCGCAGGTTTACAACGCTTTTCGCCCTCTGACCAACCGCGAGATGCTCGATGCGATGGACTATTGCCGCGAGTCGTCCGATGTGGGCGTAGTCGTCCTCACCGGCGCAGGCGACAAGGCTTTCTGCTCGGGTGGCGACCAGAAGGTGAAGGGCATCGGCGGGTATATCGACGAGGGTGGTGTGCCACGCTTGAACGTGCTCGACCTCCACAAGGCCATACGCTCGTTGCCTAAGCCGGTGATCGCCATGGTCAACGGCTACTCAATCGGTGGCGGCAATGTGCTGCAGGTGGTATGCGACTTGACCATCGCCTCTGAGAACGCTCGATTCGGCCAGACCGGTCCAAAGGTGGGCAGTTTCGACGCCGGATTCGGCTCGAGCTACTTGGCGCGCTGCGTGGGCCAGAAGAAAGCTCGCGAGATATGGTTCCTTTGCAAGCAATACACGGCCCAGGAGGCATTGGAGATGGGCATGGTCAACTGTGTCGTGCCGTTTGACAGGCTCGAGGAGACCACCGTGGAATGGTGCGAGACCATCCTCAAGCGATCGCCGATGGCCCTCAGGATGATCAAGCGCGGGTTGAACGCCGAACTTGACGGCCAGCGCGGCTTGATGGAATTTGCCGGCGACGCCACCCTCATGTACTATCTCATGGCCGAGGCCCAAGAAGGCAAAAACGCCTTCCTCGAGAAGCGCGACCCCGATTTCGACCAATTCCCGAAATTCCCCTGATGCTTAAATCCACTTATTGCCGATACTTCCTGGCGTTTAATGAGCCGGCTACCACCTCGCGTGAGACGATGCGGGTGAAGGAAACTTACTTCGTGAAGCTATGGGACACCAAGAATCCCGGGGTTTACGGGGTAGGGGAGTGTGGCTTGTTCCGCGGACTGAGCCAAGAGGACACTCCCGATTACGAGGCTACCCTCGCCGCAACCTGCCGCTATATCCACACGGTCGACCTAGCCACCATCCCCGTCAGCTCCATCGCCATGGGATTCGAAACCGCCCTGCGCGACCTCCAAAACGGTGGCACCCGCATGCTGTGGGATTCACCCTTTGCGCGTGGTGAGCAAGCCATTACTATCAACGGATTGATATGGATGGGCGATCGCGACACTATGGCCGAGCGAATCGAGGCCAAGTTGAAAGCTGGTTTCCGTTGCTTGAAGCTGAAGATCGGAGGGATAAAGTTTGACGAGGAAGTTTCGCTCTTGGAACTGATTCGCTCGCGGTTCACCCCGGAGCAACTGGAGATACGCTTGGATGCCAATGAGTCGTTCGACCCTCGGGAAGCTGCCGTGAAATTAGAGCGGCTTGCCCAATTCTCCATCCACTCCATCGAGCAGCCGATCAAGCGAGGCTTGCTGAAAGAAATGCGGGCGTTGACCAAGGCAGGGATTATCCCTATCGCGCTGGACGAGCAACTGATTGGAGTAACCGATAGCGACACTAAGCGACGCATATTGGACAAAATCCATCCCTCCTACATAATCCTGAAACCCACGCTATGCGGCGGATTCACCCAGGCTGATGACTGGATCGCGGCCGCTGAGGATCAGGGCATCGGCTGGTGGGCTACCTCGGCCCTCGAGTCCAACATCGGCCTCAACGCCATCGCCCAATGGGTCGCCCCAAAACTCGCGTCAGCCTGGGCGGGCCGGCTCTTGGACGGCCCTCACGCGTCGGCCCCCATGCCCCAGGGCCTCGGCACCGGCCAGCTCTACCGCAACAACATCCCCTCCCCCCTGCGCCTGGCCTCCGACGGCCTGTCGATTGATTCATCTTTTAACTGGGATCTAAAACCGATTATATGGCAGCGATGATTAGGGGACTGGAGGGGGTAGGTGAGGAGCTGGTGAGGCTGTGGAGAGCAGGGGCGGATAGGTTTCCCGCGCATACTTCAGGGTCGACGGGGACGCCTAAAGACGTGTTGTTGCCAAGAAGAGACGTGACCGCCTCGGCGAGGGCTACCAACGAGCGATTTGGGATCACGAGCCAATCGCTGCTGGTGTCGCCTTTGTCGGCCGATTATATTGCTGGTAAGATGATGATTGTGAGGGCGCTGCTGGCCGATTGCGACTTAGTGATGGAACTACCCTCCAACCAACCCCTGCACGACATCTATGGCGAGATTCAGCTGTTGCCCATTGTGCCCTCTCAAGCTCAACACTTCATCGACCACCCCGAGAAACTCTCACGGGTGAGGAATGTGATTATCGGTGGCTCGGCAATCCCCACCGATATGGAGCGAGAGATATCCGATTGGAGCACTGACGTTTACGCCACCTACGGCATGACCGAAACCTGCAGCCACGTGGCCCTACGACGCATCGGCGAGGAAATCTACGAGGCAATGCCGGGCATCACCTTTTCAACCGACCATGAGGGGAGATTGACGATTCACGCGCCCGCCTATAGCTTTGGCACGCTCACCACCAACGACGTGGTGGAACTTGTGTCGCCCACCTCTTTCCGTTACCTGGGCCGTGCCGACAACGTGATCAATTCGGGTGGAGTCAAAATCCACCCCGAGCAACTGGAGAGAATCCTCTCGGAAAGCATCTCCGAGACGTTCTACCTCACCTCCGAGCCCCACCCCTTATGGGGAGAGGCCCTGGTGCTAGTTGTGGAGCGCGGGAGAGGAATCTTCACGACGGATGCACTTCAAGCCATTTGCGAGGAGTTATTACCCCCGAAGCTACGACCGAAGCGAGTGGTAATCGAGGATCGACTGCCCAGGACATCCTCCGGCAAGATCATCAGGAGGAGGTAAAGGAGAAGGATGTAGCCAGGGAGCAGTGAGCAAAACCGCGGGCTTGCGTGTTATAAAGGAAAGTGCTACCTTTGCGATACGAGAGATGTCCAACAACCCCCGAATAATGTGATATATGGAGGCTATTACAAGTGAAAATGTGATGTTGATAGGGTCGCTGATCCTGATGGTAGGCGTGCTGATAGGGAAAACGAGCTATCGCACGGGTCTGCCCCTGCTGTTGATTTTCTTGCTCGTGGGAATGGGCTTCGGCATTGACGGACTGGGCGTGCAGTTTAGCGATATCCACACGGCGCAGTCGATCGGCATGATCGCCCTGTGTATCATCCTGTTCTCGGGCGGATTGGAAACCAAGGTGGCCGCGATACGGCCTGTTCTGGCGCCGGGATTGGTGCTGTCGACCCTAGGTGTGTTGCTCACGGCGTTGTTGACGGGATTGTTCGTGTGGTGGCTGTCGGGGATGAGTTGGACCAACATCCACTTTGCCCTGTTGCCGTCGCTGCTCTTGGCGGCCACGATGTCGTCAACCGATTCAGCCTCGGTGTTCGGAATCCTGGGCACGCAGAATGTGCATCTTAAGCAACAATTGCGGCCAATGCTCGAGCTGGAGAGCGGCTCCAACGACCCAATGGCTTATATGCTCACGATATTACTAATTGAGACTATCCAATTGGGCGGGAGCCTCTCGGCGGCCGAACTGCTCTGGCAACTTTTGCTGCAATTTGGCATCGGCATCGCCGGTGGATATGTGTGCGCCAAAATCACCCAATGGGCCATCATACGCTATCGCCGTTTTGGCCAGAAAGCGGCCACCAGCGAGGATGGTGAGCAAGCCTCGTCGATGATCTCCATCTTGACGCTCGGAGCCGTGTTCATGACCTTCTCGACTGTGACCCTGCTTGGCGGCAACGGATACTTGGCTGTATACCTACTAGGCATATTAATTGGCCACTACAAGGTGCCTTGCTACCGTGGCGTCACCAAGTTTATGGGCGGCATGAGTTGGCTGGGCCAGATTGTGGTGTTCTTGATGCTTGGCCTTTTGGTTAATCCCCGAGAGATGATGACCACGGCGGCTGTGTCGGTGCTTGTGGGCGTGTTTATTATCTTGATAGGAAGGCCGTTGAGCGTGATGGTGTGCTTGCTGCCTTTCCGCAAGGTGACGATGAAGGCGCGCCTGTTTGTGTCGTGGGTTGGGCTGCGCGGGGCAGTGCCTATTATCTTCGCCACCTATCCCGTGATAGCCGATGTGGAGGGCGCGAGTCAGATTTTCAACATTGTGTTTTTTGTCACTCTACTGTCGTTGCTTATTCAGGGTACAACTGTGGTGAAGGCCGCGCGCTGGTTGCGGTTGGTGAAGCCTCAGCAACAGGAGACCGACTTCGGGGTGGAACTGAGCGACGACGTGCCCACC
>JAJBVP010000151.1 GCA_020859755.1 Bacteroidales bacterium
GAGCTGGGGGTGGAGGATGGGGTCGATGGCCGAGGATTGTGGGGGAGCGAATGCGGGGAATCTTGTAGGAGCGGGTTACCCTGAATCCATGAGGACTGGGTATTGCAGTGGAGCGTAGGGTCACCCTATTTGAGTGAGACTGCTGGGCCCCATGGCTGGGGGTGAGGATGATCCTGAAGAATCCGTATGTGGTGATTCCCTCTCGTGGCGTGACCGTTACCGCATAGGCGCCTTTAGCGGTAAAGATCACGGCCAGGTTGAGAATGGAAAGCACCTTGCGCGGGGGCGTAGGGAAATACGAAGGATCTTTAAAGGTGAATGTATGATTGCCACGGTAGCTTCGCTGGCCAGAGGCGCAACGGGAAGAGAATTCGTAACTCCAGTAAGGCCCGACGTCGAAACACCAATAGTAGTTCATGCGTGGGTTGGGGAAACAAATTTCGGGATCACGGGGGTCGAGATAGTATCGACGGTCGGGCTGAAATTTTACAGGCCGGGAGGCGGCAATCAGCATCAGCAGGACTTTGCGACGAATCTCGGAGGAAGCCTCCCTAATCGCCCCGTGGTACCATCGCAAAGAGATGCGTGAATGCTGTATGTCGTGCCTTGTAAACTTTTTCATGGCGCAAAGATACGGCGTGAAGGAGGTGGGGATTATGTCATTTTACCCAAATGATAATTTTTTTTGCGGGGTCCAACGACCTCCATCTATACCGTATTCAAGCGTACCGTTGCCTGCGGCTCGCCGAGCCAGGGAGTACAACGCCGACGATGCGTTGTCGATTTTTCGCTTTAGCGGGAAATTGCTGCATCCCACGTTGGCTGAGATTGTGCCGATGCTTGACGATACCATTTCCGAAGATGATTTGTCGCAAGACGGCAAAGGCGGATTGGGGGTACTAGTGGAAAAATATTTTTTTGGTTACGATCCAAATTCCAATCCCGAGGCAGATTTCCTTGACGCAGGCGTAGAGCTGAAGGTTTCGCCCTTGAAGAAACTGAAAGACGGGGTGCTGGGGATTAAAGAAAGACTCGTGTGCGACATGATCGACTACATGGCGATCGTCGATGAAGAATTCGAGCAGTCGCGGTTTTTCAAGAAATCGGTGTTGTTGCTGATCATATTCTATCTGCATCTAGCGGGGGTTGAACGTAAGGACTTGCGCTTTATGTTCAGCGTGCTGTGGCAGATCAAGGGTAAGGATCTGTTGATCATAAAGGATGACAAATACTTCCACGTTCGCCCAAAGGCTGGCACCTCCAAGGACAAGCATTTCAGTCCGGCAACAGGCGAGGCTGTGCCTCGCAAGGCTTATTGGTTCAACAATAGCTATGTGCTGAAAGAGGTAAATCCAATGTGCGATTTACTGGTTGGGGGATTCCCTTGCCAGGATTACTCAGTTGCAACCACTTTACCCGATCCCTTGGATCGACCTTCCCGCACCATCATTACTGGCGAAGGAGGTGCCGGTCCATCCCGATTCAAGCACGTAGTCCTGACACCAAGTGGGCGTTACCGGCGGTTGATTCCCAAGGAGTTGGAGCGGTTGAATATGTTTCCCGATGATCACACGACTGGTGCATCCGACATGCGGCGAGCGTTTCTTATGGGGAACGCTTTGGTTACTGGAATCGTGGAGCGCATTGGCACTATCTTGGCCCAGAATATCTAACTTTTTATACACATCAATGGTGAAAATGCCGAGTTCGGTGTAGGTTGCTCCCGTTTCCCGTCTTTCTCCTCGAAGGGCATGCAGTAGCCACTTGAGGACACTAAATTCATATCGTGATCGTAACTCATAATTCTCTCCTTATCTGCCGCGGCGGATCACCGCGGTTTGGTTTTCTGGGTTATTCACTTGCTGGATGCCCTCGGCGGCTGAGAGGGTTGGGGTTTGGGACTTCTCTTGGCCGAGGACATTGCCCAGGCTGACGTTGCCGCCAAGGATGGACATTCCGAGTATGGCACCGAAGATCTTGCCGAGCCATCCGAAGCGGCCGAAGATGAGCCAGCCCGCGCCCATTAGTCCGAGGATCGACATCAGCGACACCTTCCCCTGACCGATGTTCTTGAAGAACTCGCCAAAAAGGTTGCCACCTTGGCCCGAGGTGAACGCGCTGAAAAAGTTGCCGATGCCGCTGAAAAGGCCGCCGGACTTCCCCTCGCCGTCGCCTGTTCCTGTGAGCATACCCGTGAGGGAGGCTATCCCTTGGCTCTTAAGCTGCTTCTCAGCTTTGTCGGTGTAAACGACAATCATCCCCGCCAGCGTCGGATCAGTGAACGCCAACGCTTTAACCAGCGGCATGATGCACATTATTATGATAGTTAGTCGTTTCATTGGTGTACGGATAAAGCTGCTCGTTTCCAACGGTTCTTAGCCTGACGGGCGATGGAGCCATTTGAGCGGTCGATCATGCCCGCGGTGATATTGTTCCACACGTCGGTAAGGTTGTAGTAGCGAATGCTCATGTAGAGGAGCCGCAGCTTTTGGGGAAAGGCGTGGAGTCGGTCTTGCAAGGCCCACAGTGTCGCGGAGCGTTCCGCACCTGTGAGCATGTTCTCCTTGCCACCCACGGCCACAGCGTCGCGAAGGAGGGTGAATACCGTCACCAACTCCTCAGCGGTCTCGAGGTAGAGGTCGTTCATCGGGTTCTGCATTTTGGGCGTAACGCATTGATTAACAAGGTAGATTATTAGTGCGGCAAGTGGATTTGTACCCAACTTGACACAATACGAATATTGACACAAAACTCACCTTTCAGATGGCTTAAAATAGGTCTCAAATCAGCGGTTTTTCGGCGAAGTAGCGCGAAACACTTTTTAACACGCATTTCCACGCGAAATGACACTTTGGGCGCAAATCTGCTTCGCTCGATTTGGACCTTGCAAAGGGCTAAAATCAGGTGCAGCACCTCGGCAAGGTGCTTATAAATGACTCTATCCATCTGGCGTTCAAAGATGGCCTGCAAGAAAAAAGATATTTGTACCCAGAACAGCACCGTATAAAGGGATATTAGGCTGGCGAAAGATCAACGGACTTGCGCCAATAGTGGAAAGGCAGTGTTCGACGTAATAGTGCTTGCGCCACGAAGTGGATAAAATGCAGCAATATGGATTGCTTTTGGCAACTACATCTCCTATGTCCTATTTCAGCTAACAAAGTGGCCAAGTCTTCATGTGATTGATAAAAATGTGACTTCCTCAAGAGCAAAAGAGGTCGTGAAATGAGTAAAATAAGGGCTTCTGGTGCATTTTTTGCTGGATGTAGGGCTGAATATTCAATAAAAAATGTAACTTTGCAGTGTGATATAAGTTTTGCGGGGATGTAAATCTACCGACACAAAATTCTATCGCAAGAGAGATCTTGCAGAATCCATCAAGTGAAGATTGGTAAAACCGACAATACATGTGGAAAGATGCAAAGAGTTCCGCTCCCTCTTAAACGAAATAACAATGCCTATAGGAACCGTCAGGCTTAAATTCTTAGAGTGTGTCTAATAAATTCTGTTAAGCAGCCAAGTTGGGGACATGATGCAAC
>JAJBVP010000220.1 GCA_020859755.1 Bacteroidales bacterium
CGGGTGTCTCTTGGTAGAGGTCGTTGGTAAGGTCGCCGTCGTACATGAACTGAATCGAGGGGACGAGGGCACCCGTGGTGACGGTTTTGACCACGGAGGAGAGGGTCGTGGAGGTGATTTGGTAGGTGTAGGTGGTCTCAGGCTCCAGATTGGTGACGGTATAGGCCTGGTCGCTGGCGGTTACGCTCTTGGGGTAGCCCGAAAGGAGCGTGCCGTCGTGCCACACCGAGATAGAGTAGGTCGTTGCGTCGCCCAGGGATACCCAGTTGGCGGTGAAGCTATCGGATGTGATATTGGTGGGATTGCCCACGGGGATGCCGTCCATGGCTTGCGCCGAGAGGGTGACGGTGTTGACGGCGTCGCCCGAGGTGAGGGTGAGGGTGCCCGTGGCGGTCGCGGCAACCGACGACAAGTAGCTGATGGTCAACGACGCGCCTGATCCGGTAACGGTGGAGGCTGATAGCGAGGTGGCCGAAACCGAGAATCCGGTACCCGAAACTGCAACCGTGACAGGCGACGTGAGGTTGTTGCCGGTGACAGTGATGGTCTTGCTCAGGGTAAGGTTAACGCCTGTGATGCCCAGGTTGATAGAAGCTTGGTCGGCGGGGTAGGTGATCTGTTCGGTGGCGTCGCCAGTCCATGCGGTGGATGTCTTGGTACCCCACACGTGCTCCACCAGCTCGGGATAGTCGATATACGGGTTGCGATTCTTCTGATATTTGTACACAGCCTCCTGACGGTCAAGCTCTTTCTGCGACACGGGATCCTCGCGGTGCCACTTCAGAAACAGGTTGACACACCATGTGGCCATGCCGGGGTAAGTGCCGTTGCCGAACACCTCGCCCGACCACGACGAAATCTTGTTGTTGTAGCAGGTGGCCATATAGAAATAGGTACGCGCGAAGTCACCCTTGTACTCGTCGTCAGGCTCGAAGACTTTGCCGGTGTACCCCGAGAAAGTACACGCGCCCAATCGGCCCAGGGCCGTGACCCCGTTGTAGGTGCCGAGGCTGGTGCCGTTCTCGCATTCCCCGTAGGGGTAGTTGCTGCGCTGGCCGTTGACCTTGCCGTCGGTAGGATAGACATGGAAAGCGTCGGCCTTCATCGGCGAGGCTTCGTTGAACCAGCTTTGCGGCACCGAGTGCTCGCGGTTGTAGCAGTCGCCGATGTTGGAGTAGTTGCCACATTTTTTGTTGCCCCACACCCAATGCTTGGTGGAGTACATGTCCCACATTGTGCCGTCGGAGCGCGAGTCGCTCTCGGGGTACACGTCGTAAAGGCCGTCGTAGCCCACGTTGGTGTGGGAGTTGATGATATTGTATAATGCTGTGAGGAGCGATTGTCCTGATTTGCCCACGGCGTTGTCGTAGTAGCCGTCGGGGATGTCGGCCCACGCGCCGGTGGTGGCGGTAAGGGCAAGAGCCAGCGAAATGTTGCGAATAATCTGTTTCATGGTCGCAAACGAATAAAATTTGTTAGGTTAATCTTCCAGTCGGAACGCGCGACGAATGGCCCGGGCGATATGCTCGGCATCGGGTCCGCCAGCCTTCAACAGGGCGATTACCCGCTTGACGTATTCGTCACGGTTCTTTAAGCCAAGGAGCTGAGGCACATTGGCTTGCTGTATCATTGTTTTTTGATTGTACACTTTCAGGATCGACGCGTAGTCCTTGTCGGCGAGGTAGCCGTGAAATTCCTTGCACAGGCTCTCGTAGATCCCCCGGGGGTCGATCTCATTGACCAGCGACGATATATGCTCCTCGAGCATGTTGATGTTGCGGAAACGGCCGTCGATGCGATACTCCACGGTGCGCTTCACGCGATGGCGGGTGTGCTGCAGAGCCTGCTGCTTGAGGTCCTGGCGGAACAGCTCGAAGATGGCCTTCTGCACCTTTGCCACCACATGATGGGCCTCCCGATTCTGCGCGTGAGCCATGGCCCGCAACACGTCCTCGAGCATGAACAGGTTCTCCACCTCGGCCACGTCGGGAACCAGTATCTTCTTGTTGCGCAGATACTCCACCTCGTGCTCGTCGCGTCGGTCGCGATCCACAATGCCGTGGGAATCAAGATGATGAAATGCTTGCTGGTCGTTGAACGTGCGCGTGGTTTCGATCACCTTGTTGCACGACCCCAGGGCCTTGACCGTGTACTGGGTGAACACCAGCGGGTAGAGCTTGGAGTCGATCGAGTGGGTGTCGTCGCCCTCGATGAACAACACCGGCTTACGGGCGCCGATAATCGACAGGTAGATGTCCTCGGGAAGCCCGGAATGGGGCTCCAGAATGGCGTAATCCCACGTGCGAGCCTGCGCGTCGTAATCGCGCACCCAGATGGTGGTGTTGTCGGAGCGCGACGACGCGAATTCCAGATTATGCGTTGTGTATATGAACGTGCAATCCGACCGCAGCGCCTCCAGCCGATCCCACAACGTCTGGTTGACCGTGGGATGAAGGAACAGCCCCGGGTTGTCGACAAACACCACCGCCCCCTCGTGCGCCAGCAACATCGCCCCGATATAGTAGAGCACGGCCTTCTCGCCGTCCGACAACTTGTGCGACGCGTAAGCCTCGTCGTCGGCCCCTTGGCGGGAGAAAAGTAGCTTACCCCCCTCGAGCAAAATCTTGTTTTCCGGGAAGATCTCCTGCCACACCTCGATGAGCTGGTCCAAATGCGTTGACGACAGCTTGGCTTCCGGATTCTCGGCCGCTTCCACCTTGTAGGACAGCAGATTAAGCATCTCTTGCCACAACAACACGCCGATCATGCGGTCAAACTGGCACGAAGCGTCGGCGCGCACAATCGACGACCGATTCAACGCCTGGAAATACAGCCCGTCAATCGAATGAGGCTGAGCCTCCTCCCCCGGCAACGTGTGACCGTAGAGAGCATGCAGGGCCGACACCGGATAAGCCGCGTCACCCAGCTCGCGAATCAGCGAATCGGTAAATCGGGTTTTGCCGGCACCGTTGGCACCGATTATCGTGATAAGCCGCGTTTCGGCCGGAATCACCTCCCGGCTACCGTCGCTCTTTTGGGGCAATTGGATCTCCATAGGCATTCTCTAAGGTCAATGTGGCGCTTGTGAGGCCCTTTCGACCTCGACAACAGCCAAAATGCAAAGATACTTACAATTTTTGGACTCGCAAATTTTGAAACCCGAAAATCCGTCCTCCACACCCCATTTTATCCATTTTCAATCTAGACGAAACCCCCCAAAGAAATTTCTTTCATTTTCCTTCCTGCTCCCCCCAAAAGAACTTCCTCCCTAAGAAATAGCAAGAAACAAAAGAACCAAAAAGAAATTTCTTAGGGGGTACTACCGTCCATCCGGATGGTTTTGTGTTCTTTAGCGAGTTTACGAGCCGAACCTTCCAACCGTCATGGTTGTTTGTGTTATTTTGTGTTTTTTTGTGGTTAAAATCTCATAGTTGCTTATGCTGGTGATGGCCCCCCAAGAACGTATGCGCAGCCCTTGTAATCTGCAAATAAAATTTCATAAGTTTTCGGTAAATAAGATTTCGGCAGT
>JAJBVP010000094.1 GCA_020859755.1 Bacteroidales bacterium
GAATTTCCTCGCGAAAATCCCGCCTCCTTCCCGAAAAAATCTAAATTTTAAAATCTCGCAAGGCCTATTTTCGCCATATCTGTATATTATCAAGTTGTTTAACCCCAAATTTTCCCTCAAAATCCTTCTCTCAGAAAAATCGCCGCGACCCCCAAAAATCCCTGATTTGCAATTTTCAAGCCATTTTATTAACTTTGTGGGTTATTTTGCATAGCTATGGCTCAGATTCAATGGCTCGCCGATGGGGTCGCGCTCCCGCAACTCGAATATCCCCAAATCGAAAAATGGATTGAATCAGTGGTTGCGTCATTTCAACGCATCACTGGCCCCCTCACATATATCTTCTGCGACGACGCGAAGATACTCGAGGTTAACCGTGAATTTCTCCAACACGACTACTTCACCGACATCATCACCTTCGACGACTGTCGCGGCCTACTTGTGCGCGGCGACATTTTCATCTCCCTCGACACTGTGGCGAGCAACGCCGAGCAGGTGGGTGCAACCTACGACCAGGAACTGCGCCGCGTGATAATCCACGGCATTCTCCACCTTTGCGGCATAAACGACAAAGGCCCGGGCGAACGCGAGATTATGGAATCCTACGAGAATCGCGCCCTCGCCCTCTTAGCTGAAATCGAAAATCCCGGTAATCCCGAAATTACCGGCAATCCCGAAATTACCGGCAATCCCGAAAAATCCCCGAGCTGCGATGAAATTTGAATACGATGTGATAGTGGTAGGAGCCGGTCATGCCGGTTGCGAGGCCGCGATGGCTGCTTCGCGCCTTGGCGCATCCACGCTGTTGATCACCATCGACATGAACAAAATAGCGCAGATGAGCTGCAACCCGGCCGTTGGCGGTATTGCCAAGGGCCAGATCGTGCGCGAGATCGACGCCATGGGTGGACAGATGGGCATCATCACCGACCGCTCGGCTATCCAATTCCGCATGCTCAACCGTTCGAAGGGTCCCGCGATGTGGAGTCCAAGATCGCAATGCGACCGCATGCGTTTCTCCCAGTTGTGGCGCCACACGCTCGAGAACGCCCCCAATCTCTACATGTGGCAGGACAACGTCACCTCGCTCCTGATCGAGGACGGCGCTTTGCGTGGCGTTAAAACGGCCTTAGACGTCGAATTTCGCGCCCAAGCTGTAGTGCTTACCGCTGGCACATTCCTTAACGGATTGATGCACGTGGGGCGCGCGCAGGTGCCTGGAGGACGCGTCGCCGAACCAGCCTCGCACGGTATTACCGAGCAGTTGCGCGACCTGGGTTTCGCCACCGACCGCATGAAGACCGGTACGCCAGTGCGCATCGACGCGCGATCGGTCGATTGGTCGCTCACCACCGAGCAACTCGGTGACGACGATTTCCACCGTTTCTCCTACCTCCCTGAGGTTCGCCGCGAGCTTCGCCAACTCCCCTGCGCCATCGTCTACACCAACGAGCGCACCCACGAGGTGCTTCGCGCGGGATTACCCGACTCACCCCTTTACAACGGACAAATCCAGAGTATCGGTCCGCGCTACTGCCCCAGCATCGAAACCAAAATCGTCACCTTCGCCGACAAAACCGAGCACCAGCTATTCCTCGAGCCTGAAGGCGAGGACACCCAGGAATATTACCTCAACGGCTTCTCCTCATCCCTGCCGTTGAACATCCAGATCGAGGCGCTGCACACCATTCCTGCCCTACGCGACGTGCAGATTTATCGCCCCGGCTACGCCATCGAGTACGACTTCTTCGACCCCACCCAGCTCTACCACACCCTCGAAACCAAACTCCTCCCGGGGCTCTATTTCGCCGGCCAGGTGAACGGCACAACGGGCTACGAGGAGGCTGCGGGCCAGGGCCTGGTGGCCGGCGCCAACGCCGCGCTCAAGGTGCAGGGTAGGGGAGAGTTCACCCTCTCGCGCGACGAAAGCTACATCGGTGTGTTGATCGATGACCTCGTCACCAAAGGCATCGACGAGCCTTACCGCATGTTCACCTCCCGCGCCGAGTACCGCATACTCCTGCGCCAGGACGACGCCGACATGCGACTCACGCCGAAAGCCTACGCCGTGGGCCTTGTCGACGAGCGCCGATATAAATTGACCGAACAGAAACGCGCCCTGCGCGACTCGCTGATAGAATTCGCGCGGCAATTCTCAATCAAGGCCGCGCTGATCAACCCCGCGCTCGAGCAACTCGGCACCGCGCCCCTCACCCAGGGCACGCGGCTCTACGAATTGCTCCTGCGACCCCAGCTATCCATCCCCACGCTCATCCCTCATATCGACGCCCTCCGACGCCATGTCGAGGCAATCCCCCCAGAGCTACGCGACGAGGTGGTAGAATGCGCCGAGATACTCATCAAGTACCAGGGCTACATCGACCGCGAGGCGCAAATCGCCGAGAAACTACGACGCCTCGAAGAGGTGAAACTTGGCGAGCGACTCGACTACTCCACCATCCACCAGCTCTCCACCGAGGCCCGGCAAAAGCTCGCCAAGATCCGTCCCGCCACCGTGGGGCAAGCCTCCCGAATCCCAGGCATCTCCCCCAGCGACATCAACATCCTCCTGCTTCTCCTGGGACGATAATTGTTTCACGTGAAACATTCATAACTCCCATAAAATCAATTAACAAAATTTATACCCCCCGGCATCCCTGTTAAAGATTTAATGATTTAAAATCTACCCCCCCCCTTTCCCCTTTAAAGGATTAAAGGCTGAAAGATCCAAAAACCATAAACTAGAAACTATAAACTAGAAACTAGAAACTAGAAACTAGAAACTCGAAACTCGAAACTCGAAACTTTAAAACTAAAATAATGGAATACATCAAGAAAAAAATCCGCGACGTCCTCGACTTCCCCCAGAAGGGAATTGTCTTCAAGGACCTCACCACCGCGTTCAAGGATCCCCGCGCGCTGCACATCATCGGCTGGGACCTCTCCCAACTCTACCGCGACAAAGGTGTCACCAAGGTGGTGGGCATCGAGAGCCGCGGCTTTATCGGCGGCTCAATCCTCGCCTTCGAATTGGGCGCCGGTTTCGTCCCCTGCCGCAAGCCCGGCAAACTCCCCGCCGATACCATCTCGGCCAGCTATGACAAGGAGTACGGCAAGGATGTGATCGAGATCCACCGCGACGCCATCACCGAGGACGACATCGTCGTGCTCCACGACGACGTGCTCGCCACCGGTGGCACAATGGCCGCCGCCTACGAACTCGTGTCCCAGCTCCACCCCAAGAAGATCTACATCAACTTCATCATCGAATTGACCGCCCTCAACGGCCGCGCCGTCCTCCCCCCCGACGCCGAGGTCACCTCCCTAATCCAATACTAAGCCCCAAGGAGATCGAGCCGTCCCGGCCCACGCACCCCATAAACGTATGCGGAGCCTAGGGGGGCCGGCCTTGGACGGCCATCACAAACCGAGGCAATCTTGGTGTTGGCCGTCCAAGCCCAATCTAGTAAAAAAATCAGAACCATCAGCCGACCGAAATAAGTATGAAA
>JAJBVP010000113.1 GCA_020859755.1 Bacteroidales bacterium
GGGGTGTAGATAGTAAGGGTGTCGGCGTGTCGGAGGATGATGTCAACGCGGTGGTTGCGGTCGACGGTGTAGAGCTCGTCGTCGGCGCTCACCGAGGGCTCGACGGTGATAGCGAGGAGAAGGGCGATGCAAGCTCCCGCGGTGGCTATTCCCCAGCCCTTTCGGCGGTCAATTGCCCAGATAATCAAGATAATAACCACGGCGGCAATCGCCCATAGGAGCGTGGCTGAGGGGTATAGGCCGCTGACAACGCCACCGGGGAGGTTGGCTACCAATGTTGCCGCGTGGTCGATGCCTTGATAGAGCCAATCGGTGGCGTGGGCGAGCCAGTGGGGTACTCCACCTGTGGCGTCCATTACCAGGACCCACGCGCCTGCGCCGATAAACCACGGCAACAGCAGGGTAATCAGCAAGTTGGATATGAGGAAATAGAGGGGTATCTGATGGAAATGCCACACCGCCAACAATGCGGTTGAGGCCATCGCGGCCAAGGGTACGCCCACAGCCGCCCCGGCCGCTCTTATCCACCTTGAGTGGATCTCCAATCGCCACCACCAGGCGCTGAAGAGCAACAAACCCGCCACGGCCGCGAACGACAATTGCGCGCCAGCGTCGTAAAGGCTTCGCGGGTCGAGGAGGAGCAACACAATCGCGGCCAGGCAAAGGGCGTTGAAGCCCGAATTTACTCTCCCCAGCACCACAGCCCCGCACGCCAGTGAGGCCATCAGCACCGAGCGCGTCACCGAGGGTGAAAAACCCGTCAAGGCCGCATAAAACCACAACAGAGCGATCAGTCCCGCGGCCTTCCAGCGACGTCCCCGTCCTCCAAAGAGCGCCAAGAGGATGGTTCCCGCAATCATGGCGAGGACACCAACGTGGGTGCCGCTAAGCGCCAACACATGGGCCACACCCGCAGCCGAGTAGCGAGGCTGCGTGTCGGGGTCGAGGTGGGTGCGGTCGCCCAGGAGTACGGCCGCGAGCATCTTGGATGTCTCGGGGGAGAGAGGGGAGAGCAACAGCCGGTCGACCAGATGGGATCGCCAAGCGGCCATCGTGGCCCACAGCGACGGGTCGCGGCCGAGACGCTTGAGGTGGCGCGGGGTCACGTAGGCCGTGGCCACCACGCGGTGTCGCCAATGGTACGGCTCAAGGGTTGATTCGTCGGGGAGAAAGGTCGTGTAATCGGGTTGGGTGAATTCGGCCTGTACCGATACCGAGTCGCCCGGCGATAACGGGGGCAGGAAGGTGGTAGTGGTGACGTGTGTTACCATCCCCTGGCCTCGCACGAGCATCGAGCGTCCGCTTTCACCCTCGTTGACTTTCAATACCACTCCACGCAGCTCCATCTCCCCAAGGGGCAAATGGGGTAGAGGACGCTCATCCACCCAGGCAATCCCCCAGCCGAGCGCGAAAGCCATGGCGATCACCCAAGGGAGGCGGCTCCTTGGATTCCTGGATGATAGGAATCCTAGGAATCCTAGGAATCCTATAATCCCCCACCAGGGGACAAGGCCAAAGACAGCGATGCCCGCCGCCAGCGAGATGGCGACGGGCATCAATGGTGCTTGGTTCCACGGTGGCCTCATGGGCTACATGTTACGAGTTCCAGATCATCCAGGCGGCGAAAGCTTGTAGCAGAAGCATCTCGAGGCCGTTTTTGACCTCGGCGCCGCGCTCGCGAGCCTGCTTCATGAACAGGGTCACGTCAGGGTTGTAGAGCAGGTCGTAGCACAGGTGCTCGGGCGAGATCAGGTCGTAGGGGATAGGCGGGCACTCGTCGGTGTGGGGGTACATGCCCAGGGGCGTGCAGTTGACGATCACCTTGTGGGAGTCCATCACCTCGGGGGTGAGCTCGTCGTAGGTGAGGCGGTCGTCCTGCTTGGTGCGGGACACGTACGTCGGCTCGATTCCGAGGTTGACCAAGCCTTGTCGCACGGCCTTGGCGGCGCCGCCAGTGCCGAGGATGAGCGCCTTCTTGTGGCAAGGGCGCAACAGGGGCTTAATCGAGTCGGAAAACCCGATGATGTCGCTGTTGTAGCCCTTGAACTTGATGTTGTCGCCCTTTCCGCGGATGAACTTGATGACGTTGACGGCGCCTATCTCCTTGGCGTCGGGGTCCATCTCGTTCATGTAGGGGATGATCAGCTCCTTGTAGGGGATTGTGACGTTAAGCCCCTGAAGGTTAGGGTACTCCGAGATTACCTCCATAAAGTCGCCGATGTCGGGAATTTCGAAGTTGACGTAACGGGCGTCGATGCCCTCGGCCTCAAACTTCTGGTTGAAGTAGTTTTGCGACCAAGAGTGACCCAGTGGATAGCCGATAAGTCCGTAAAGGCGTTCGGGTTGGCGGGGTGCCATATGGTTTACTCTACTACGATTTTGGCAAGGTACCACTTGCCGTCGAGACGCTTGAACTCCATGGTGTACTCGGAGAACGAGTCAACCCATCCGCAGTCGAGGTAGGCCTGTCCGTACTGCATTTCGCCCCAAGCCTGGTAGTATTCCTCGCCGTCGCGCTCCTCGGGACCCATAGCCTTGAATGTCTCGGGCTTGAGGATGTCGGCGTATTTTTCGCGCTGAGCGTCGCTCAGTTTCAGGCGCGAGGCCATGAAGTCGGCGTCGGTGGAGAATTGGGCGATAAACTGCTTGAATGGCTCGGCGCCCTGGTTGCAAGGCGTGGAGGGTGATTCCATCTTCTTGATGGAGGCTTGGATGTCGGCGCGGGTTTGGGCTACGGCACTCAAGCCAAGTACTAATGCCAATGCAAGTAACAATCTTTTCATAAACTTGAAGATAATGATTGGGTAAACTATTGGTTATGCGTGGGTTACAGATTCTTGATCATGTGAGCCACTATGAAAATAATCACGAAAATGATGATGATCACCCCTGAGAACACGAGGGCTCCCGTGGCGAGGTTGCGTGGCGGCTTGCGCAGCGACACAAGCCCCATGACGAACGCCACGAGGGCGATCAGCCCTGCCAGAGGGCCGAACCACCAGCTGGCTGCCAGTGGCAGGAAAGCGCTGAGGATGAAAATCACCCACGAGGCGAGCGCGAGGCCGAAGGCCCAGCGTGCCAGCTTGTTGGGCTTGCGTCGGTCCTTGCGCAGCTCCTCGACGGCCTCCTTGGCATCATCCTTGGCCTCGACGAGCAGATCAGAAGCCTTCTCGGCCAGCGTGGGGTCGCTCTCCTTGGGCGTGGGGGCCACCTGCGGATTATGAATCTCCTGAGCAGATTCTATTATGTTCTCTTCAGCCATAATTAGTCGATTATGCGCGAAGTTAAGTAAAAAGTCTTAAATGGGAAGGAAATGTTGTAAAAATCATCTCAATCATCTCAGAATCTTAACCCAACTCTCGTCAAAGTGCAATGATTTAAGTACAGATTCTTGAGTCATGATTGGAGGACGTCGCACTTCAAATTTGACAGACGACTCAGGGATTTTAGAGATTATTGTAAATTGACTGCCATGAGGTTGCCAAGTAAAACAGTGTTCGCCACTTTTCTTTGATTTTCCAATAAGGTTGCCATTGGGGTTTACCTCCCATATATAGTTAGAGGTGACGAATCGATGATTTTCTTCCTCATAAATAACGAATTTGTCTAGATCAGGGTTGCGTAGCAACACAATTGTTCGCACACGATTAAAATTATCCTGAGCAATATTAACTCGTTCATTCCAAATGTTTAGCACAGCAGTTCCAGTTTTTTGGACATCAACATGAGGATCCGTAATACCATAGGAATAATCGGGTGAGCAGCGTCCGCTTATAAGCCGAGCTGTCTTTGCCTTAAAAGGATCATTATTCTTTACTGTTTTAGCACTCCAGGCCATTTTGTCAAGAACCACGTCAGCAATCCCTAAGGGAGAGCCAAGATGTTCCCCCTTTACCGCTTTTGCGAAAATATCACCGAAATCATCTCCCGAAAGGTCTTTGCGTCCTACATGCATAAGATACACCATGCCACCCGCAATTTTGGTCACCAGCCAATCAGGGGTTTCGTTTAAGGCATATAACTCATGGGTTTTAAGTCGATGGGAGTCGCGTAATTTAGGCTGTTTCATGGTTCAAAATATTGTTAATGCGCTGAGCGATGGCCCTAATCATTGGTACTGCCACAGAATTCCCGGTTTGACGTCGAATTTCTCCATGGGATACTGCAATTTGAAATTTGTCGGGAAATCCTTGGAAACGCAAAAGTTCTCTGGAAGAGGGCCTTCTTACCCCGTTTACTAAAAGATAGTTATAGGAGGCCCCAGTGCGTAAGGCACAAGCGTAAGGGAGCACGCTAATGTTACCGGCTTTGTTCTCGTGCCATATAGAGGGGTAAAATATTTTTTTATTTTGCGTCCGTTCTCTACGTTTGTTCAATATTGAATCGGATGCAAATAAACGAGGATCCACATTTTCATCCTTCTCCAAGACTTCGTTTAAATCGTAGTGTTTTTTAGGAAAATCGAAGGAAAAAGAATCACAAAGCTTTTGGTCAAGGAAACCTACAATGATGACTCTTTCCCTCTTTTGAGGCAAGCCAAAATCTAATGCATTTAGGACTTTCCATTTGAAATGGTAACCAAGATTAGTAAGTTTCTCTTGAATCACTTTGAAGGTTTTGCCGTGATCGTGAGTTACAAGTTGCTTGACATTTTCTAGGAGTATCACTTTAGGGTGGTGGTAACCCAAAATACGTTCAATCTCAAAGAACATTGTTCCTCTGGTGTCAGCAAAACCAAGACCTTTCCCCATAATTGAAAATGCTTGGCATGGGAATCCCGCCAGAAGAATATCGTGAGGGGGAATTTTTTCTGAGCGAATTTTCGTTATGTCCCCAAAAGGCATTTCTCCAAAGTTGGCAAAGTATGTTTTTTGAGCTGGCCCATCCCATTCCGATGAAAATACGCATTTATAACCTAATTCGGTAAAAGGCAATCTTATCCCCCCAATCCCGGCAAAAAGGTCGATGAAGGTATAGCTATAGGTAGAGGGAGAGGGGTAGGGTACGGCAAAAAACTCGTCAAATAGGCCATATTGATAGGCTTCTTCGGCAACTTTGGAAACTGCTTCATCTGACCAGTTGTCCTTAGGTAGTGAAAGGAGTCCTGCCTTGGCTTTGGATGCTTTCAGCGATAGAAAGTTTCGGATGGATTCTACGATTTCAATCTTACTGTCGTTATCCAAAAAGGCATTGCCATGCAAAAATTGTGAAAGAACAGCGAGATGGTTTTCCAGCGAAAAATCGCTGTAAATTTTTAAACCATCTTGAGTTATTTCTTCTGGAAAATCAAGAATGCTTATTGGGAGTTTTTTCTTCGCTTTGTTATTTGCCATACTCAGAAAGTGTGGGCTACAAAGGTAGAAAATTTCTTTATGAAATTCCTCGTCCTTATCATTAAATTTTATTAGCCATTCTAATAAGATTTGTTAAAGGGCTGAAGGGGGTTAAAATGAGTACATGGCGACGGCGAGGGCGCGGAAGTTGAAGACCGAGTGGGGGTCGACGACCTTACCGTCGTGTGGGTCGATTGAGCCGTACCAAGCCCAGCAAGGGGTAACCTCGAGGCCGATTTTCAGGGCCTTGATGTTGTAGGAAAGCTGGGCGCTGATGTTGAGCACTTGGTCGAGGTCGGTGTTGGTGCCGTAGGTGGTGCCGGTGATCTCCTTGCCCACGCCCAGGTTTTTGAGGTAGCCCACGAAGAGGCCGGGCTGCCAGCGCTTGCCGTAGGTGACGTTGACCCACGTCATGGAGTGGTGGAAGGGGCTGTAGTGCTGCTCGCCGTTCACGGGGTTGACGGCGGTAACGGCGTAGCCGCCGGGCATGGAGCAGTGGGTGAGGTTGGAGGCGTAGACGGTTTTTCCGGAGAAGTTCCAGTCGCGGGTCTTATATTTAATGTGTGCCTCGGCCGAAAGGGATGTCACGCGCTCGTTGACCTTGTAGATCAGTCCGTCGACCTCGGCTTGCGTGCGTGGCTTGAGGCTTATCATCTGGGCTCCCACTCCGGCGAGGAAACCGCCGTCCTTATAGTCGGCGCCGACGTAAAGCTCGGGGATGCAGCTGTTTTTTAGGTAGGTGTGGCTTTTCCCGACAGGGCCGGCCGAATTGTATTGCGATTGCCAGATGGCGGCCGCGGTCAATTGGATGCCGTTGTCCCAATGGTAGCGGAAACGCGCCTGCGGGCTGCGGTTGAACGGCTGGAATGGCGCGCCCGTGGAGAGGTTGAGCACCGATGGCGACACCTCGCCGAAGAGGGGGTGCCACGTTTGGCCCACGAGCACCGAGGCGTGCGCCCAGTCGAGATTGACGTAGGCGTGGCGTATTCGGGCGAAAGCGTAGGTGCTTCCCGAGCCGCGGAAGTCCATCTCGATTTTTGCCGAGGTTTTTGCCGATCCGATTTTGGGGCCCGTGATGTCGACACCCAGGCGTGTGTAGATCACATACATGTTGCTCTGGGGCGTGGCGTTGAGGTCCTCGCCGGCGGCGTCGTAGTTGTGATCCTTGGGGTACATGTAAAACAGGCCGTCGACGGTCTCCTCGTTGGTGCGGGAGTTGTAGAACAAGTCGGCGCGCACGCGTCCGTAAAACTTGAACGCGAAATCTCCGGTTGTTACCTGGGCGCACAAGCTGCCGATGGTGGCAAGAGCGGCTATGATGAATAGCGAGAAACGTTTCATAAGGTAGGTGACAAAATTAGAGAAAAAACTCGGTAATGCCAAAAAACGCAAAAGATTTGCGCGAGAAAAATATAATTACTACCTTTGCACCGCAAAATTTTATTATAAACAATTAAATATCAATCTCAGACATGCATCTCAGCTCTGACGAAAAAGCAGAAATCTTTGAGAAATACGGTAAGGGCAAGACTGACACTGGCTCACCTGAAGCGCAGATTGCATTATTCTCGGTCCGTATCGCTCATTTGACTGACCACCTGAAGTCAAATCACAAAGATTATAGCACCGCACGCGCCTTGAAGGCATTGGTAGGTAAGCGTCGTCGCTTGCTCGACTACCTGATCCGCAAGGACATCAACCGCTACCGCGCCATCATCGCGCAGAAGGAGCTCGGCATCCGCAAGTAATCCTGCGGGCCGTCTACCCCATCAAAAGCTGTGTCGCTCATGCGACGCAGCTTTTTTTGATGGCGACCAACGGCTAGGATGGGCCGCCGAACGTCGGGGCGCCAAGGCTGCCGCAGATGTCTATGGGAAGGGTGAAAATCACTATAAGTGGTGATTGCGGGGATGGGGGTTTTGGGGTAATTTCGCGGTATGTTTCGACTGGTCATCCCATTATCGCTGATGCTCTGTGCCGCGTGGCCCCTCCGCGCCGAGGTGCCGGCGGATGTCGTGAATTATAATGAATCGGCTGTCGGTGAGGGGCTTGACGACTCAATTGAGGGTCAGGAATTGCGCGAGGTGTCGGTGACGGCCATCAAGCAAGGGGCGTCGCTTGCGGCTGAGCCGGTGGCGGCCACCGTGGTGACCGGCGAGGAGGTCGCTGAGTACCGAATAGTGACGATGAAGCAGGTAAGCGAGATGTCGCCCAACCTGTACATTCCTGATTACGGCTCGCGCATGACCTCGTCGATCTATATCCGCGGCATCGGGGCCCGTATTGACCAGCCGGCCGTGGGGTTGACCGTCGACAACGTGCCGTTCTTGAACAAGGACAACTACGATTTCGACCTGATGGACATCGACCGCGTGGAGGTGATGCGCGGGCCCCAAAGCGCTCTGTATGGGCGCAATACCATGGGTGGACTCATCTCGATCTATACCTTGTCGCCGATGCGTTTCCAAGGCACGCGAGTGCTGTTGGAGGGGGGATCGGGCGCGTCGTTCAAGGTGGGCGCCAGCCACTATCAGCGGCTTTCCAACCCCTTGGCAATGAGTCTGGCGGCATATTTCACCACCACCAACGGCTTTTTCCGCAACGCCTACAACAACGGACGCTTGGACAAAGAACGCCAAGGCTCAGTGAGATGGAAAATCGTGTGGCAACCTTCTGAGCGTGTGGACATTGAGAACACTGCTGCCGTGTCGATCTCCCGGCAGGGTGGTTACCCCTATCAATCGGTAGCTACGGGCCAGATCGCCTACAACGACACCTGCTACTATCGCCGCGACGGCGTAACCGACGGACTTACAGTGAATTGGCGCCTTCCATCAGGCGTGACGCTATCGTCAATCTCCTCCTTCCAGTATATCCACGATCGCATGACCCTCGACCAGGATTTTCTGCCGCTGAAGTACTTCACGCTGTCGCAGATACGCCACGAATGGGCTGTGACCCAGGATTTTATCGCCAAGGGTAAGGCGGGCGCTTACAATTGGATGGTGGGGGCGTTCGGTTTCTATCGGCGCACGTCGATGTCGGCCCCGGTCACTTTCTTTGAGGACGGCATATCGGGCTTGATTACAGGCAATTACAACAAATACAACCCTGAGCGGCCTATGACTTGGGACCAAGACGAATTCCTGCTTGGCTCGAAATTCCACCTTCCAGCATGGGGCGTGGCGGCCTATCACCGCAGTGAGTTGAAATTGGGCCGTTGGACCGCCACCGTGGGCCTGCGTCTCGACTTCGAGCGGTCGATGCTCGACTACCACTCCTACTGCGACGGCAGCTACTCGATCCACTTGGCAGCCAACGGAATGCTACTGGCGCAAGTGCCGGTGACGATGGATCACACGGGAGCGTTGCACCGCCACGACTTGGAGTTGCTGCCTCGCCTGTCGTTGTCCTATCAATTCGGCGACAAGGCTTCTGACAACTTCTATGTTACCGTTGCAAAGGGCTATAAGTCGGGAGGATACAACACACAGATGTTCTCCGATGTGTTACAACAGCAAGTGATGGCCACGATGGGATTTGATATGGGCTACGACATTGACCAGATTGTGAGCTACCGTCCCGAAAAGAGTTGGAATTACGAGTTGGGCGCCCACTGGACAACCGTAGAAGGGAGGCTCGACCTGCAATCGGCCGCTTTCTTCATCGACTGCCGCGACCAGCAGTTGACAATGTTTCCGGCGGGGACCACCACAGGCCGCATCATGACCAACGCCGGGCGCACCCGCAGCTACGGCGTGGAGTTGGCCGTCGCCTACCGCCCGACGTCGCGTTGGCGCGTCAACGCCTCCTACGGCTGGACTCACGCGCGCTTCCGCGACTTCGACAACGGCATCGCCCAAATGCGGGGCAATCGCGTGCCCTACTCTCCGGAGCACACCCTCTTCGGCGGCGTTACCTACCGGTTGCCGTTGCCCGACGACTTCTCGCTGGATTTCGGGGTTGACGTGCGCGGGGTGGGCCCCATAGCTTGGGACGAGGCCAACACCGTGGAGCAGAAATTCTATGCGCTGCTGGGCGCGTCGGTGACGTTGAATTGGCGCGACTGGTCGCTACAGGGTTGGGCCGAGAATCTCACAGGCACGCGCTACGCGACGTTCTATTTCCAGTCGATGGGGAATTCGTTCCTGCAACGAGGGTTGCCGCGACGCTTCGGCGTAACCTTGCGGTTGACGATTTAATGAACGGGCGAGGGCGCCCGTTCTCCTTGTTTGCTATTGTAATACGGCGGCGAGGCGTGATTGGGCCAGGGATTGGTGGGCGGCATCGGCATAGTTGGCGAACGGGTGGATGGCGATGCCGCCGCGGGGGGTGAACACGCCCTTTACCTCGATGTATCGCGGCTCAAGCAGTGCCACAAGGTCGTTGAGGATGATGTTGACGCAGTCCTCATGGAAATCGCCGTGGTTGCGGAACGAAAACAGGTACAATTTCAGACTCTTGCTCTCGACGATCTTCTCGTCGGGGATATAAGCGATTTCGATACGCGCGAAATCAGGTTGGCCCGTTTTGGGGCACAATGATGTGAACTCGGGGCAGTGGAGCGTAACGAGGTAGTCGCGGTCGGGGTGACGATTGGGGAACGCCTCCAGCACCTGCGGCGCATAATCGTCGAGGTAAACGGTTAAGCCCGACCCCAATGCCGCCAGATTGTCCAAATCCTTCTTCTCTCTCATTATTCTAAATCTTTAAATCCTTAAATCTTAAATTCTTACCTCCTTTACCACCCTCTCAACCATTATACTTAATCACCGGATACTTACACCGGTATCCCGTAGGAGTGTTTCACCTGCTTCATCACGAAGGTCGATTCCACCGAGCCGATGCCCGGGAAGGCTCCGAGTACGCTCAACAGGAAGTCGTGATACCGCTTCATGTCGGCCGCGTGCACTTTCAGCTGGAAGTCGAAGGCACCCGAAACGTTGTAGCACTCGGTTACCTCCTCGACGCCTTTCACCCATTCCTGAAATTTGTTGACCACCTCGCCGCTCATCTTCTGGAGCTTCACGTGGCAGAACACGATGAACCCGCGGCCAAGTCGCTCGGCGTTCAACACGGCATGGTATCCATCGATGTATCCCTCCTGCTCCAAGCGTTTAATGCGCTCATAGACAGGCGTAAGCGACAGTCCCACTCGCTGTGCTACCTGCTTGGTGGCAAGGCGCCCCTCGCGTTGTAACTCGCGCAGGATTTTCAGGTCGTAATTGTCGAGCTGTGATGTCATAAGTGAAATTTTACGGCAAAGATAGCGTTTTTACTCTAATGAGCGTAAATCTTTCCAGTAAAATTGAGATTTATAGAATTATTTTCTAAAGTTTAGGCAATTGTTTGTAGGAAAATTCTGCCAGTCGTAACTTTGCGAGCAAATAATAACTTAGGATAGTGCACAATGCAGAGTGCATAATGCATAATTAACTGTTCTGAAGACTGAAGACTGAAAACTAAAAACTAAAAACTAAAAACTAAAAACTATAAACTATGTCACCTCGTCCCTATCGCTTCGAAACTCTCCAGCTGCATGTGGGCCAAGAGCAGCCCGATCCCGCAACCGACGCCCGCGCTGTGCCCATATACCAAACGACCTCCTACGTGTTCCGCAACTCGCAACACGCCGCCGACCGCTTTGCCCTGAAGGATCCGGGCAACATCTACGGCCGCTTGACCAATTCCACCCAGGACGTGCTCGAGAAGCGTATCGCCGCGCTCGAGGGTGGCGTGGCGGCCCTTGCCGTCGCCTCGGGAGCCGCCGCCGTCACCTACACGTTCCTCAATCTGGCCAAGGGCGGCGACCACATCGTTTCAGCTAACAATATTTATGGGGGCTCCTACAACCTGCTCGAGCACACCCTCCCCACCTACGGCATCGAAACCACCTTCGTCGACCCGGCCGACCTGAGCAACTTTGAGAAGGCTATCCAGCCCAACACCAAGGCCATTTTCGTCGAAACCTTCGGCAACCCCAACGCGTCGCTCATCGACATCGACGCTGTGGCCGAGATCGCCCACCGCCACGGTGTGCCCTTGGTGATCGACAACACCTTCGGCACGCCCTACCTGATTCGCCCTATCGAGCACGGCGCCGACATCGTGGTGCACTCGGCCACCAAGTTCATCGGCGGCCACGGCACATCGCTCGGCGGCGTAATCGTCGACTCGGGAAAATTTGACTGGAAGACCTCCGGCAAATTCCCGCAGCTTACGGAGCCCGATCCATGCTACCACGGGGCCGTGTTTGCCGACGTGGCCGGTGATGCGGCATTCGTCACCCGCGTGCGCGCCATACTGCTACGCGACACCGGTGCGGCAATCTCCCCCATCAACGCGTTCCTGCTGCTGCAGGGCCTCGAGACGCTGTCGCTGCGCGTTGAGCGTCACGTGGAGAACGCGTTGAAGGTGGTGCAGTTCCTCGACGGGCATCCCAAGGTGGCCAAGGTGAACCACCCCTCGCTGCCGTCCCACCCCGACCATGAGTTGTACCAGAAGTTGTTCCCCAACGGTGCCGGCTCGATCTTCACATTCGAGATTAAGGGCGGCCGCGAGCAGGCCCACAAGCTGATCGACTCGCTGGAGATCTTCTCGCTGCTGGCCAACGTTGCCGACGTGAAGTCGCTCGTGATCCATCCCGCGTCGACCACCCACTCCCAGCTCAACGACCAGGAGCTGGTAGAGCAGGGCATCACCCAGGGCACCATCCGCCTCTCCATCGGCACAGAGCACATCGACGACCTCATCGACGACCTCGCCCAGGCCCTCGACTGCGTATAGGCCCCGGCCATGGCCGTCGATGAAAGGATGAAGGATGAAGGATGAAGAGCACATAGTTAAGTAAAGCAATGGATATAGTGGCAGAAAAGGCGGAAGAGCCGGCTTTGAATATCATCCAGCTGTGCGGAAAACTATCTGTCGAGAAAAATGAATGGGTGATAAGCAAGCAATTGCTGCGCTCTGCGACCTCTATCGGTGCTAATATCTCGGAGGCAAGCTAATCTCCCTTTATCCTCTATCCTTAAACCTTAAAATTTACGACGAAAATTTTTAATCACCATAGTACTTTTTGACACGGCGCGGCCGCGAGGAAGAGAGCTTCCCGCGGCCGGGCCACATTTTATTAATCCTCGCGATAAAATCGCGAGGCACGGTGGCCCCCGATTAAATGTGAAATGTGAAATGTGAAATATGCAATGTGAAAGAAAAAATGCGTAACTTCGCGGGTCGAAGCTTATACATATATTATTAACGATATTCGCATAAAAGATGAAAGTAGCCATTGTTGGTGCCTCGGGCGCCGTTGGTCAGGAGTTTCTCCGCGTTCTCGACGAGCAGAATTTCCCCGTCGATGAGTTGTTGTTGTTTGGCTCGGCTCGCAGCGCCGGCCGCAAGTACACTTTCCGCGGCAAGGAATACGAGGTGAAATTGCTCCAGGACAACGACGACTTCCAAGGCGTTGACTACGCGTTCGTGTCGGCCGGAGCCGGCGTGAGCAAAACTTTCGCCGATGTCATCACGCGTCACGGCGCCATCATGATCGACAACTCGTCGGCATTCCGCATGGACGAGGATGTGCCTCTGGTAGTGCCGGAGGTGAACGGCGACGACGCCTTCAACGCTCCCCGCAACATCATCGCCAACCCCAACTGCACCACTATTCAGATGGTGGTTGCCCTCAAGCCGATCAACGACCTCACGCCCATCAAGCGCGTGCATGTGGCCACCTACCAGGCCGCCTCGGGTGCCGGCGCGGCCGCTATGGACGAGCTCGTGCGCCAATACGGCCAGATCGAGCGCGGCGAGGAGCCTACGGTAGAGAAATTCGCCTACCAGCTGGCTTACAACGTGATACCTCACGTTGACGTGTTCCTCGACAACGGGTACACCAAGGAGGAGATGAAGATGTACAACGAGACCAAGAAGATCATGCATGCGCCGAAATTGGACGTTTCGGCCACTTGCGTGCGCGTGCCGGTGATGCGCGCCCACTCCGAGGCTATCTGGGTGGAGACCGAGCGCCCGGTGTCGGTCGACGAGGCTCGCGCGGCATTTGAGAAAGGCGAGGGCCTGGTGGTCGTAGACGACCCCGCCAACAAGCGCTACCCGATGCCTCTGGAGATAGCCCACAAAGATCCCGTCTACGTGGGTCGCATCCGCAAGGACCTGACCGATCCCAACGGGCTGTCGTTCTGGGTGGTAGGCGACCAGATCAAGAAGGGCGCCGCCCTCAACGCCGTCCAGATCGCCCTCTATATGGAATCCCATAAGAAATAGGATGTCGTGCACTCGTTCACTCGATTGCTCGAATTAACTAATGAACGACTGAAAACTGAAAACTGACCCCCCGCGTGGCTCGCTTTGAAGTGAAGATATTGGGCTGCGGCTCGGCGACCCCCACGCTGCGCCACCAGCCCTCATGCCAGGTGCTCGACATCCGCGACACGCTCTATATGGTGGATTGCGGCGAGGGCACCCAGCTGCAGGCGCGCAAGATGAAAATCAAGTTCTCGCGCCTGCGGCACATCTTCATCAGCCATCTCCACGGCGACCACTGCCTGGGGCTTGTGGGGCTGCTCTCCACGCTCTCCCTCCACGGCAACGGCGGCAAGATCACCATCCACACGTTCAAGGAGGGCGCCGAGATGTTCCAGCGCATGCTCGATTTCTTCTGTCACAACCTCTCGCTGGAGATCGACTTCAACATCATCAAGCCCGAGCGTGCCGTCATCCTCGAAAACGACGCTATCACTGTGGAAACCGTGCCGCTCAACCACCGCGTGCCCACCGTGGGCTTTATTTTCCGCGAGAAACCCAAAGGGCGACACCTGCGGGGCGACATGGTGGAGTACCACCAGGTGCCGATCCACCTGCGTCAAGCCATCAAACAGGGCGCCGATTTCGTCAAGCCCGACGGCACGGTCATCCCCAACTCCTGGCTCACAACCGATCCCGACCCGTCGGTGGCCTACGCCTATATCTCGGATACGACCTACTACCCACCGATTGTGGATGCCATCCACGGCGTCGACCTGCTCTACCACGAGGCCACCTACGCCGACGACTCTACCGAAAAGGCTCATCAACGCTTTCATTCCACCGCGCGCGAGGCCGCTCGCATCGCCCGTGACGCTGAGGTGAAGAGCTTGCTGATAGGACACTTCTCCAAATCCTACCTCAGCGAGGACGCTCACCTGGCCCAAGCCCTCGAGGAATTCTCCCCCGTCACCATCGCCACCGAGGGCCTCACCATCCCCCTGCTATGATAACATTGAATGATGATGAAAGAATGATGCGCCAAGCCCTGGCCGAGGCCAAAGCGGCTTTCGACGAGGGGGAAGTGCCCATCGGCGCCGTGGTAGCCTGTAAAGGGAGGATCATTGGCCGGGGGCACAATCTTACCGAACGTCTTGGTGACATCACGGCCCATGCCGAGATGCAGGCCCTCACGGCCGCGATGGCGACCCTTGGCGGCAAATACCTGCAAGATTGCACCCTGTACGTCACCGTGGAGCCCTGCCTGATGTGCGCTGGAGCCATTGGATGGGCGCAAGTGAATCGCGTGGTATACGGCGCCTCCGACATCAAGCGTGGTTACGCCACTTTCACCTCGCGCTCTCCCTTTCACCCTAAGGCCACCGTCGCTGCCGGCGTTCTGGCCGACGAATGCGCCTCCCTGATGCGCGATTTCTTCCAGGCCAAGCGCTGAAAGGCTCGATGGGTGGTCCCCTCATATCCTCGTGCATTCGTTTATTCGTGCATTCGTGTATTCGAAAAATCCCTTTATTACTTTTCCCCTTAAACTTTCAACTTTTCTCCTTGTTATATTTCTGAAAGCGTCAACTAAATGAGGTTTATGAGAAGGACAGTGTACTTGTTATTTGTGATAGCGGCACTTTGTCCCTTGGGCTCCCAGGCCCAGGGGATTGCTGATATTGTGGAGGCGTTGGCCGAAGCCGACGGGTACCACGGCCGAGCGACCTACGAGGTGACGATGCCCGCGTTCACCGACCCCGTTGTCTACACCGTGGAGATGTGGTCGTCGCCCGGCGACTCGATCGCCCCGGCCGACTATATCATCCAGTGGGAGGTGCCCACGGCAAGCGGCACGTCGAAGGGCTGGAGCGCCTACGCCGACGGCAACCATTACCGCTATCGCGACCAGCGCCTGCAGGAGTACCACTGGCAGTGGGACTCGATACCGCTCGGCGCCGGTTCGGCCGCCCGGCTCCCCGACTATTCTCGCGGCGTGCAGAACAACGCGCAGTTCACGGAGATCCTTCCACAGTTTCTGGCACGCCAGTTGCGCGAGATCCAGCGCGACACTACCTACACGTGGCACTTCACCCCCGACAGCCTACGTGGCGGCGTGCCTACGCCCGTCGTGCGCGCTCTGCGCCGCTTTCAGGGGTACGACGCCAAGGAGTTGACGCTTTGGCTCGACGCCCAGACGCTGATGCCCGCTCGCATGGAGGTGGAGAACAACCCCGGGTCGATCTCCGAGCAGTCGATACGCGTGGATTTCACTACCCTCGACCCTGAGACGCCCGACTACTCGGAGCAAGGGTTGATCGCATGGTTCCCGGAGGAGTTCGCGCGTTACCGTCAGGGCACATTCGCCCTGGAGTCGCTTAAGGGTCAGCCGGTGCCCGCTTTCTCGTGTCCCACTACCACTGGAGAGCGGTACACCTACCACCGCGGTGACGGCTTCACGTCGCCCACCTTGATTGTCGTCCTTTCGCCTGAGGTGGCCTCTGCCCAGGCCACAATAGAGGCTGTAAGGCAGGGGGTTGCGCAGTTGCCCGCCAACGTGCAGATCCTGTGGGCATTTGTGACGTCGAACGTCGACCAAATCGAGCCGCTGTTGGGATACGACCGCGTGGGCGAGTATCGGTTGATTTCGGCCCGTGCGCTGGCCCGCGACTGCGGTGTGACGGCCTTCCCGGCGATCATTTTGGCCGATCGCCAGGGTATCGCGATAGAAATTATCCCGGCGTTCAACAATCACCTCGCCGACGACGTTATAACTATGACAGCGAAGAGTTGGTAGTGATTGGTAGGATTGTAGTAGATAGAAGCAATCCACTTCAATCCTGGTTAACACCAATGATTCCCTATCAAAACTTCATATCACTTAAAACTTCTAATTACTAAAAACTTAACCCCCCGATATGGAAACCATCTATTTCAAAGGCCAGCCCTGCCACACTTACGGCACCATCCCCCGCGTAGGGGAGAAGGCCCCGTGCTTTACCCTCGTCACTCCTGAGTTGAAAGAAGTTCACTGCTCCGATTACCGCGGTAAACGAGTGGTGATGAATATATTCCCGTCGTTGGACACCCCCGTGTGCGCCGCCTCGGTGCGCCGCTTCAATAAGGAGGCCGCCGGGTTGGACAACACTGTGGTGCTGTGCATCTCGATGGACCTTCCGTTCGCCTCGGGACGCTTCTGCACGGCCGAGGGGATTGAGGACGTCACCATAGCCTCGGCGTTCCGCTCGCCGATGTTCGCCCAGAAGTATGGCTTGCAGATCGTTGATGGCCCGCTTGCCGGACTGCTTGCGCGCGCCGTGATTGTGCTCGATGAGGACCGCAACGTGATTTACAGCGACCTCGTTGACGAGATCACCCACGAGCCTCACTACGACGAGGTGATCGACGTGCTCCGCCGCAAGGATTAGAATATAGAAGCGTATTAACTCGTTTTAAGCCGCATGTGCCAAGCTTTGGCACATGCGGCTTTTTATCTTTGCACCAGAAAAGGGAATTCCCCTTCCCTCCTTTAAGGATTTAAAGATTTAGCTTTCCTTTTATCCTTTAATCCTTTCCTCAATACTTCGGTAAATTTTTAAAGTTCACGAGGCATAAGCCTCAAAGTTGTTAA
>JAJBVP010000271.1 GCA_020859755.1 Bacteroidales bacterium
CGTGGCGGCCGCAGCCGCTTAACCATATGTCAAATTTTTAACGAACTATTGTAATGACACAAAAGGATTTAAATACGCCATATTACATCGTCTATGAGAAGGCCCTACGCCGCAACATGGACACAATCTCGCGTGTGGCCGACGCAACTGGCGTGAATATCATTATAGCATTGAAAGCCAATGCGTTATGGCGCACATTCCCAATTCTACGTGAGCGTTTCACCAACGCTACCGCCTCGTCGCTCAACGAGTTGCAATTGGCCCATGAAGAGTTGGGGGGCGAGCTTCACTCCTACACTCCGGCCTACACCGAGGGCAACATCCAGAAGTTTTTGGACCTTAGCACTCACTTGACTTTCAATTCGCTAAGCCAGCTAAATAGATTCACCGACAACGTAAAGCGGCATAACGAAAAATCGACCACCAGAGTATCCATCGGATTGAGAGTCAACCCAAAATGCTCGGTTATCGAGACCGATATCTACAATCCGGCCAAACCGGGTAGCCGTTTCGGAGTATCGGCCGAAGAAATGCCCGAAACGCTCCCCGACATCGTGGAAGGCCTTCATTTTCATGCACTTTGCGAGTCATCATCCTATGATTTAGAAAAGGTACTGGGCGCCTTCGAGTCACAGTTTGGTAAGTACCTTCCGGGATTGAAATGGGTAAACCTGGGAGGCGGCCACTTGATGACTCGTGACGGATATGATATCGACCACTTGATCAGCGTGTTACGGGGATTCCATGAGCGCTACCCATGGATAGAAGTGATAATGGAGCCCGGTAGCGCATTCACTTGGCGTACAGGCGATTTGGAAGTCACCGTAGTCGACATCGTGGAGCACGACGGCATCAAGACAGCTATCATCGACGCCTCATTCGCATGTCATATGCCCGATACCCTTGAAATGCCTTATCTGCCTGATATTGAGCAGGCTGTGGACGAAACCGAGGGTAACTACTACTACCGCTTAGGGGGCAACTCTTGCCTCAGTGGCGACTTCAAGGAGGGTTGGTGGTTTCGCGAGCCATTGAAAATCGGCGACCACCTGACCCTCAAGGACATGAACCATTACACCACCGTCAAGACCAACATGTTCAATGGCGTGCAGCATCCCTCAATAGCCTTGCAACACGCTGATGGTCAAGTGGAAACGCTTCGGGAATATGATTACGCCGACTATAAATCACGCATGAGCTAATGAACAATCCCCGCTTCTCAGTAATAGTGCCTGTTTACAACCGCCTCGACGAGGTGGATGAACTTCTTCAAAGTCTTGCCAATCAATCGGTTAAGAATTTCGAAGTGATACTGGTTGAGGACGGGTCGACAGCACCCTGTAAGGTCGCTGTCGACCGATGGTCGCCGAAGGTGGACGTGAAGTACTTTTACAAGTCAAACGAAGGACGCTCCATTGCCCGAAACTATGGGATGGAGCGGGCAAACGGGGATTATTTCATCTTTTTTGACTCGGATTGCGTGATTCCACCCACATATTTCGAAACGATAGCCAAATCCCTGGATGCCAACCCCTTGGACTGCTTTGGAGGACCTGACGCGGCACACGACTCGTTCAGCGACACGCAGAAGGCCATCAACTACGCCATGACGTCATTCCTCACCACCGGTGGCATCCGAGGCGGGAAAGTGTCGCTTGAGAAGTTTACTCCCAGAACGTTCAACATGGGATTCTCAAGGGGAGTATACGAGCGCGTGGGCGGCTTTCGCGAGATGTTCTCCGAGGACATCGACATGTCCACCCGCATTCGCCAGGCCGGTTTCTCGATTGGATTGCTCCGCGAGGCTCCCGTTTACCACAAAAGGCGCCTGAGTTTCAAGCTTTTCGCCCGTCAGGTATATGTGTTTGGGATGTCACGTATCACCCTCCACCTGTTGTATCCGGGATCGATGAAACTGGTGCACTTGCTCCCTGCGGTGTTCGTGCTTGGTTCGATCGCTCTGATCGTGCTCTCAATTTGTGTCAAATGGTGGCTTATCTTGCCTTTAGCCGCATATCTCCTGGCAATCTTTGTGACAGCCTGGATCACGACCAAGCACTTGAAAATCGCGCTTATGGCCGTACCAGCCAGCATTCTGCAGCTTGGAGGATACGGCGTGGGCTTCCTCCAAGCGTTCTTCCATAAAATAATACTTCGCAAAGGGCGCGATATCAACCAAGAAATCGAGATGCGACGAGGCAAATAACCCGACAAAACCATGATAGACACCCCATTAAACCGTATACAGGATTTGAGCGAGGACGATCGGCCCCGCGAGAAAGCCTTGCGCCTTGGTATCCAATCGCTTACCAATGCCGAATTGCTTGCACTTATATTTGGAGGCGGCATTCCTGGCAAATCAGTGATACAACTGAGCCAAGAGATACTACGCGACCACGACAACCGGTTGTCGCGCATCGCCCGCCTGAGCATCCACGAATTGTCCTCCAAATACCGTGGCATAGGCCCCGCCAAAGCGGTCTCGCTTTGCGCCGCCCTGGAACTTGGCTTGCGTTGCCAGAGCGACTTCGCCAGCCCTCTTCCTCAAATACATGGATCGGAGACCGTTTACGACATGATGCGGCCCCATATGTGCCGACTCAACTACGAGGAGTTCTGGGTGTTTCATCTCAATCATTCCAACCGCCTAATCGCTCGAGAATGTATCAGCTCGGGGGGTACAGCGAGTACACTTGTCGATGTCAAATTGCTGATGAAGAGAGCAGTCGACAAACTCGCAACCGGAATCATACTGGCCCACAACCATCCCTCGGGCAACCTGCAACCCAGTGGTGCCGACCGCCAACTCACAACAAAAATCTCCAAGGCTTGCGAGATTCTCGACATACGCCTGCTGGACCATGTGATTATCACCGCCAACGATTATTACTCGTTCCGCGACAACGGCGACTTATAGCCTTAATAATATAAAGAAAGGAACTTCTCGCGAAGCCCCTTAATTTTCTTGGATCTTTCTATTTACACAATCGGTAAATAACCAACATAAACATAAGCGATTTTTATTCTTAATTCAACACTAAATAACCCTAAAAAACTAATTCCCTATTTTCTATTTATCCTTTTGTCCTTAATCCTTATATGAGAACCACTGTTCTTGTCAATACGACTGATTAATTTTTACACCACAAAGTTACGACCTGTAGAGTGAACTTCATTGTGGATTTAAATCAAATATAAACAATTTTAGGCCCTCAAAATTGCAATTAACTATCTTTTAGTTAATTAGCAAAAGGATTTATATTTTAAAATATAAGGTAAAATATTGCCGTTAAAACTGAATTTAACCAAAATTACAATGCTTTTTCAACACCCCTACATCCCATTCTGAAGGTGATCTTCCCTCAGCCCAGCCTCCTCAAGCATGAAATAGTCATCAGGAAGAGGCGATGCCAGCACCCTCATCCTCCCCGGAAAAGATTTAGCCAAGGAGATGCCCAACGCAAGAGGGCGGCATCTCGCGATGTCGCCCTCTTGCGCCGGAGGCTCGGAGTGAGCCTCCGGCCATCATTAATACCATCTAAAAAACAATCTTTACCTTTGTAAACCGTAGCTATTAGCTTACCATGAAATCAGTCTCACGACTGGCCTAACTTTCTTAGACATTGCAAAGTTACGTCACCAACTGCGTCCCCGAAAGAGGACACAAATTCAATCTATAATTTTTAAGGATTATAAATCTTACTTGACTGTTTTACAAATATTTACGATTTTCCTCGCCCAATATAAATATAAGCTTTTATTGAGCGCATCAGCTGATTTGTGCTATCTGCATAATATCACGCTCGAAGGTGTCGCGGCGACGCGCCTTGCTCTTGAGCTTGTTGCGATAGGTGTAAATCGTGTTGAGCGACAGGCCCAGGAAACGTGAGATTTGACTACTGTCGTCGACACCTAAGCGCATGAAGGCCAGGATACGCAACTCGGTGTTGAGTTTGTTGGGCTGCGTGAGAGTGAATTGTTTGTCAGGCTCGAGCAATCGATTCACCTCCTCGACAAAGGTGGGGTAGATGTGCACAAAAGCGTTGTCGAAGATTTCGCAGAACAGCAGGTTTTGCTCTTCAACCATTTTCCCAGATTTAAGGAGTTGGTAAAGGTCTTCCACTTGTCCGGCTTTGATCTTGCGACTTGCGAGGCGGTTGAACTCCTCCAATTTCTCCATATAAATAGAGCAGAGGGAGAGGAATTGGCTGATAAACGACTCCTTCATGCGATTGGCCACATTGAGCTCGGCTTTCATCGTTTGGAGTTTGCGCATCTCTTTTTTAACATAAAACATCATCGCCAGGATGCTTCCCAGCGCTACCACAAGCACGACAATTAACCAAAGCAGGATCGAGAGCTTGCGTTTGTCGCTTTTTCGGAATGATTTGCCTATGATAGGCATGGACTCGGCCGTTTGTATGGCACGGATGGCTGATCCGGATGCCACCGCGTTGCCGAGCGAGGTCATCACATATGAGTAGGCACGGTCGAGATCGCCTTTGTCATAGAGCATAACACCGGCACTGTGGAGGGCAGTCTCCTCGCGTGTTGCCGAGCGGATGTCGGCAGCCGCAGCTACAGCTTTATAATAGAGGGCGTCGTCGGGGTGATTGACGCCAGAGTAATAATCGGCTAAGATACTGGCAGTGTGGGCAAAAAGGTGCGCATTGTCGGGGAGCTTTTCTAACAATTCCGAGAGGATGGCCACGGCAAGTTGGCGTTCGCCGTTCATGAAGTAGAGTTCGGCCTCATAGAATCGTGTCTCATCGGAGCCTGGGGGAAGCAGTGCGACTAAAGAGTCGGTGTACTGCATGGCTCGTCGCGCGAAACGGTTTTGTGATGCGCGTATTGGGTAATTGCCAGCCATATAAAAGAAAAGCTGGTTGCCCACTTTAAACCTCAATGCTTGATTTTCAGGGTAAACGTCATCAGCTGGTATTGAATCGAAGGTGTCAATAGCTTCAAAAAACGCGCCCTTTACTGGGAGTAACGAGGCCCAAAGCAAGAGGAATTGCTGCTCCTCGGTGGTGCGGTTAAGCTGGTGAGCAAGCTGGGCGCCTGTTTGATAGAATTTCAAGGCTGAGTCGACATTGAAATGATGATACTCATCACCAATCTGGCGCAAAAGCTTGATGCGGTTGACGGGCTGCATATTGGACGCGCGGGCTTTCAGGGAATCAATTCTATATTGGCGTGCGGCGAAATATTTGTCGCGCTGCTCAATAGTGTGATCCAGGTCTTTAAGCGCGCGGTCAAGCGAGCTCGGGAGCTGGGCGGCTCTCAAGGGCAAATTCACCGATGTGTAGCACATCAGTAGGGTTAAGAGAATGTGACGAAAGTGTATAAAAGCTTGCATTGTGCCGACCGGTACTGATTCAGTGTAGGGGTAACTTTGTTAATGTTGGTAACGCGAATATACGCAAAAAGATGCAATTACGCAAGAGCGGAAACGTAACTGCCTACTACATTGTAGAGTAGCGTCACCGAAAGGGTACAAAATATAAAGTTGTCGTAAGATTTTAGATTTATATTTCTCCAATATGGCAACAAGGTTATAATTAGTGATAATCAATGACTTAACAACAAAAACGCATAAGAATTGCTTTATAAAAATCTAAACACAGTTGATTTCAGAAATTCAAAGCATTAATTTTGCATTGGAATAAGAAAGAAACATGATTTTTCAACTTTCATTGTTTGTGAAATTTTTTAGGGTTAGTATAGTTTGTTAGATTAAATGCGACAAGTAAATAGTGCATAATAGTAAATGTGTTTTATGTTAGGTTAGGTGCACGAAGCTTGCGCTTCGTGTGAAGGATTAAGGCGCCCCGTGACGGAGCGCCTTATTCGTTATGGCCCCCGCGGTAACCCGCGGAGCACCCTACTGCTATGACGAGAAGGTATTACAGGGTGATGAGGGAGTCGTAGGGGAAGTCCCGGGGGGCTGTCTTGCCTATGACGGTGTCCCAGAGCATTGGCGACAGGCCGTTACCGGGGCGCTTGACGGTGATGTTTTCCTCGGTGAATGTTTCTCCCTTACGGATGTCGCGGGCTGCCACGATGCTTTTGCGTGCCACCTCGATGTTGGGGCGTTCGGAGTCGCTCACGCGCTTGTGTCCGTCGCCCAGGGCCTGCTCCACGTCACGAATGGCGGCAACCATGGCTTGCAACTCGACAGGGTCGAGGGAGGCGCGATGATCTGGCCCGGGGAGGGTCTTGTCGAGCGTGAAATGCTTCTCTATCACGGCGGCTCCAAGTGCGGCGGCTGCGATGGGGACCGTAATGCCGACGGTGTGGTCGCTGTACCCTACCCCAGCCACGGTTAACCCTTCTAATTCTTTCATCGCCAAGAGATTGACGTCATGCATAGGCGTAGGGTATTGGGTGTTGCAATGAAGCAGCCAGATGGCGGAACGGGGCGTGCCAGCTTTCTCCAACTCCTGGATGGCGGCCTCAATCTCCTCGAGCCTGGACATGCCAGTTGACATGATCACCTTGCCCTTCTGGGCACCTATCTTGCGCAAGTAAGGCAGATTGGTGATTTCACCTGACGGGATTTTCCAGTAGTCCATCCCCAGAGGCACCAGGGTGTCGATTGAAACGAGGTCGAAGGGCGTGCTCATGAATCCGATCCCCTCTTCTTGGCATAATTGGGCAAGTGACTGATAATCAGTTAACGGCAGGTGGATTTTGCGGCACATCTCCAACTGGGATTCCTCAGCCCCGGTGGTGTCCTTCTGGTATTCCGCTTTGGGGGCGATTGAGGATATAACCAGCTCGGGCACAGCCGTTTGAAACTTTACATAGTCGGCACCAGCCTTTTTGGCCTCCTTGACCATTTGGCGGGCCATCTCGAGGTTGCCGTTATGGTTCACACCTGCCTCGGCAATTATGATTATCTTGCTCATTTTCATTAATTTAGTGTTGGAAAACCACCTCTTGGAAATAGCGTGCCATTTCCACTTCCGCCCGGGCTATGGTATGGCCCGTGAGGTTTTTTTTACAGTATTCGTCGATGATGGCGGCCGGTATGTCCCATCCTGCGTGGACCGAAAGCACCGCTCCACCCCCCAATCGGGGATTTATCTCCATCAATCGCCACTCGATACCATCCTGAGGTTCAATAAATTGCAGAGTTATCGCACCGCATAAGCCTAATTTGTCGATAATCTCTTTCACGGCAAGAAAACGCCTTTGGCCGTCCACGGTGATCGACCTGACCACCTCACCACCAGCCGTTTCCAGTCGGCGCCGGAATCCCAGGCCCAAAAAATCGCCCCCGCGCGACTTAAAAGCGTCGACGGTGAATTCTTTGGCATTCTCGAAATATTCTTGGATAACGTACTCATCCTCAGGCATTGCCAACTTGTCGTCGGTGGAGCGCAAAACAACGATACCCTTGGATGCCGATCCCCGCCGAGGCTTGGCGATTTTGGGGAAATGGGGATGAGACAAAGTGAGGGTACGTGGGATGGGAATATCCAGCGACTCAAAGAGTTGCGCCGAATCCACCTTGTCAAACATCCTGCGGCAAACTTGGTAGTCGCTCACAGGGGAGTAAACGCCCAGTTCCTCGCGTAGCAACGCCGCGATTTCGACGGCAGGGTCGACAAAGGGGACGACAAGGTGAATGTCCCTCTCGCGAATCACGTCAATCAGGTGAGGCAGGCAGCGTGGGTCGCTCCATCGCTGTCCCACGATCACCTCGGCGATAAGCGAAATGGGGACCTCCTTGGCGATTTCGTAACTCATCAGGCGAGGCTCATAGCCCCTGTCGCGGGCCGCTTTGAGGAACATGCGCCCGATGGACACGCGCTTGCCCCCGCCAAGGAAAAGGATGTTTAACGGCTTCTTCCCTGCCATTTTACCATTGGGTTTAACGGTTGTAGATCTGCCACTTATAGTGGGCAAGGTTGTCAGGATTGGTGAACCATTCGATGGTGCGCTTCAGGCCTTCCTCCATTGAGATCTGAGGACGCCAATCGGTAAGGGATGTGATCAAGGAGTTGTCGCCGCAGAGGCGGAACACCTCGCTTTTTCCTGGGCGAATGCGCTGAGGGTCAACTTGGAAGGTAACATCTCGTCCCATAAGTCGGGCGATAGTGTCGAGCGTTTGACGCATGGTAACCTCGGTTCCGGTGGCGATGTTGATGTCGTGGCCTTCGATTCCATCGGCCTGAGCTAGGGCCAAGAATCCACGGCAGGTGTCTTCGACGTAATTGAAGTCGCGAGTGGGGGTGAGATCCCCCACCTTGATCGTGTCTACTCCATTGGCTATCTGGGTGATAATGGTGGGAATAATAGCACGCGCGCTTTGACGTGGCCCATAGGTGTTGAAGGGACGGGCCACGACCACCGGCAAGGAGAATGCGTTGAAAAAGCTTTGTGCGATTGCGTCGGCTCCGATTTTTGTGGCTGAGTAGGGTGATTGTGGTTGGCGAGGGTGTTTCTCGTCAATGGGTACGTACCGGGCTGTGCCGTACACCTCGCTGGTGGAGGTGACTATAAGTCGCCTTACGCCCTCATCCATTGACGCTTGGCACATATTCAACGTGCCTTTGATATTGGTATCGACATAGCTGTCGGGAGCCACATAGCTGTAGGGTATAGCTATCAGGGCGGCAAGGTGGAACACTGTGTCACAGCCTTTTACGATATGACGGCAGAAAGCCGCATCGCGCACGTCGCCCGTGACGACCTCCAAGCAGGGGTGTTGCTTGCCTTCGAGCCAACCCCAATAGTTGAACGAGTTGTATTGGCTTAACGCTCTTACTTTCAGCCCTTTTTGAAGCAAGAGATCAACCAAGTGGGAACCGATGAACCCATCGGCACCGGTCACGAGCACTTGGGTGTTGGCTTTTAATTCCATTTCTTAAAATAGTATTGATACACAACAGGTTGCGCTCCTGCCGAATCGGTGAAACGCAACACCATTTTGCTTGAATTCAACGAGATAATGTCCATATCGAATACGCAAGCCGACGGCAAATGCAGCCCCGGCACGGGTGAATAGGCCGACGATCCCGGCTCGGGGTGATCGGTGTCGGTGTGGGTGAAATCCAGTCGCAGGATGTTGTCCTGAGGTTGCGACCACGACCCCATGCTGGCGGTGTAATCGTGGGTGGAGTCGTCGACGGTAACCATCTGAATAAGAGTGGCTTGGAATTTCCAGAACACATCACCCTGATATTGGGCGTCGTCAATGCCGTCGATGGTGATTTCCGACAGCTTCCATGTACCAAAGAAGTCTCCAATGTCGCCATTGTTGTGAGTGCAGGCCCCTAAGCCTAACATAAGGGCGAGTGTCAAGGTTAATATTTTGATTTTACGCATTTTGCACGGAATTTAACGAAACACACCTGAGTAACTTACCGACACCAAGGCGCCAAAATGATCGTCGAGCATCGACCCGGCGTCGAACGCCACTTGCCCGGTGACTTGCAACCCCTTGACCGATGGCACGCGCCATGTGGCCTCGGCCATCATCGAGGTGCAGTCGACAGTGTGGGTCAACGGGATGCGGGTGGAGCCCCACGATTTTCGGTAGCCGCCCAGCAACCGCCAGTCGACCAAGCTGTTAATCGATCCGCCGACCCCCACATGGAATCCTCTTAACGAGTTGTAGAGGTAACCCAAATAGCCGTCCTGATTGTAGATCGGGGCCGGGAGGAAGGGTGTGCCGAGGCTCATACCGTAATTGGCGTAGGAGTTGTAGAAATTGTTATTATAGTAGTCGTCGCGGCCAGTGGCCTTGTCGGTGAGGTCGGTACCGGGAGAGTCGCCCGGTTCCCAATGTATTGGCCCAGATTGGTTGGTGAAGTCGAGATACTCTACCACCACTGATTTCACCCATCCTTGCTTGGCGAAGGTGTAACGCAGCCCCCACAGGCCATCCCAGCCGTTGCGCTTGGCTATTCCCGAGCCGTCCTCCCAAGGCCACTCGAAGTAAGCCTCCAGCTCGGAATCGTCGCGGAAACGGTAACGAGCCTTGAAGTCCCAGCTACCCAAGTGGTTACCCTTGACAAATCCCTCGCCCGAGTTAAGCTTGGGGATGAACATTTCCCAGTAGTCCTTGAAGCCGTGGGGATGGGATTCGGTTTTAATGAGCTGTCCCTTGGAGTAATAATACGTTTTTCCACCGAACACTCCCGCGCACTGCGCTCCAAAGGTCACCGAGAGCCTCTCGGACGGCTTGGTGCGGAAATAAGCACGCTTGTAGGTGTAACACTCATTGCGCGTGTAATGCCAGTTGTAATCGTTGCAATGGTCCTCCCACCAGTTGGAGTCGGTCATCCACCCGTAGGCGATGCATCCCTCGATTTGTAGCCAGCCACGGGTAAAGGGAATATCTTGAAAGTCAACGAATCCCGCGCGCACCTGCGGAATGGGCCTAGCGTTGGCACTGTGGGTCAAGTCGCCCGACGACAAGCGATTGTCGAGTAGCGCCGACCCATACTCCTTCATGCCGCCCATGATGAACACCCCGCGCCACTTCACTTGGGCGTACAATTGCTGGAGCCACACGTTGGAGGGATGCTCCGAATACTCATGCCACCGATCAGTAGCCTGGTCGTAGCGGGCGTAATCGGTGGAGGTGCTCACCCCTGTCCACCCCTCGGCGCCGAAGCCCCAGGAGAAACGCTTGCCAAGGTCCAGCTCACGGCTCACCCCGGCCTGCAGCAGCGCGTCGCCTGCTTGGGTCAACGTGCCATAGCGATTCGACATTATATAATATGGGGCGAAATCCCCCGAGCCGGCGTTGATGGTCAAGCCCCCGTAGTAGCGTATCGGGCACGTGTCGGCCGGCTCCTGAGCCCAGGCTGTCGAGCCGCCAGCCAGCGACGCCGCGGATAATGCCCAGGCCAAATATCGGAAATGATTGGTCATATTCTCTCTTCCAATGATGATTCAAGCCGTAAAGATAGTGAAAAAACCTCAAAATAAGACAACCATGTGGCATTTTGTCACCTTTGGCAGAAAAACTGACACACGCGTTACACCCCTAAAACGCTGATTCACAAAATAAGAGCCACGCATCCAACTTTTTTGGCACTAGATTTGTTTTCACTATGACGCACCGCGTAAACCGACGGGGCGCAACCACGTGAATTAAAATCTAAAAAAACAACATAAAATTTCAACATTATGGGAAAGATAATCGGTATTGACCTCGGCACCACCAACTCCTGCGTGGCCGTATTGGAAGGCAATGACCCTGTAGTGATCCCCAACAGCGAGGGACGCAACACCACGCCTTCAGTAGTAGCATTCGTCGACGGCGGCGAGCGCAAGGTGGGCGACCCTGCCAAGCGTCAGGCCATCACCAACCCTAAGCGCACAATCTACTCGATCAAGCGCTTCATGGGTGAGACCTACGATCAAGTAGTGAAAGAAATTGAACGCGTGCCCTACAAGGTAGTGCGCTCCGACAACAACACCCCGCGTGTCGACATCGACGGCCGCGAGTATACCCCCCAGGAGATCTCAGCCATGATCCTCCAGAAGATGAAGAAAACCGCCGAGGACTACCTTGGACAACCCGTCACCGAGGCCGTCATCACCGTCCCCGCCTACTTCAACGACTCCCAGCGCCAAGCCACCAAGGAAGCCGGTGAGATCGCTGGACTTACCGTTAAGCGTATCGTCAACGAGCCTACCGCCGCTGCCCTCGCCTACGGCCTGGACAAAACCAACAAAGACCAGAAGATCGCCGTGTTCGACCTCGGAGGCGGCACTTTCGATATCTCCATCCTCGAGCTCGGCGACGGCGTATTCGAGGTTAAATCCACCAACGGCGACACCCACCTTGGCGGCGACGACTTCGACCACGTGATCATCGACTGGCTCGCCGACGAGTTCATCAAAGACGAAGGCGTTGACCTCCGCCAGGACCCCATGGCCCTGCAGCGTCTGAAAGAGGCCGCCGAGAAAGCCAAAATCGAGCTTTCATCGACCACCTCCACCGAGATCAACCTCCCCTACATCATGCCCGTAAACGGTATACCCAAACACTTGGTTAAAACCCTTACACGAGCCAAATTCGAGCAACTCAGCGACCGCCTCATCCAAGCCACCATCCGCCCCTGCGAGCAAGCCTTGAAGGACGCCGGCCTTACCACCAAGGACATCGACGAAGTGATCCTCGTGGGCGGCTCAACCCGTATCCCCGCCATCCAAGCCAAGGTAGAGCAATTCTTCGGCAAAGCACCCTCCAAGGGCGTTAACCCCGACGAAGTAGTAGCCGTGGGCGCTGCCATCCAAGGCGGTGTCCTCTCGGGCGACGTGAAAGACGTCCTCTTGCTTGACGTTGTGCCCCTGTCGGTAGGTATCGAGACCCTCGGCGGCGTGATGACCAAGCTGATCGAGGCCAACACCACCATCCCTACCCGCAAGAGCGAAACCTTCTCAACCGCCGCCGACAACCAGCCCTCGGTTGAGATCCACGTCCTCCAGGGCGAGCGCCCCATGGCCAAGGACGACAAGACCCTCGGCAAATTCCACCTCGACGGTATCGCACCCGCGCCCCGTGGAATCCCCCAGATCGAGGTAACCTTCGAGATCGACGCCAACGGCATCCTCAACGTGTCGGCCAAGGATAAAGCCACCGGCAAAGAGCAGAGCATCCGTATCGAGGCCTCATCGGGCCTTACCGACGCCGAGATCAAGCGAATGAAAGACGAGGCCGCTGCCAACGCCGCAGCCGACGCCAAAGAGAAAGAGCGCGCCGACACCCTCAACAAGGCCGACTCCATCATCTTCCAAACCGAGAAACAGCTCAACGAGCTCGGCGACAAGATCCCTGCCGACAAGAAGGCAGCCATCGAGAGCGCCCTCACCAAGCTGAAAGACGCCCATAAGGCCCAAGACCTCCCCGGCATCGACTCCGCCATCAAGGAGATCGAGACCAAGTTTGGCGAAGCCCAGCAGGACATCCTCAACGCCCAGCAGCAAGCCCAGGGCGCCCAGGCAGGCGGCTTCCCCGGCGGCGGCGCAGGCTTCGGCGGCAACGCTGGCGGCTCATCCACAGGCTCCTCCACAGGCGACGACCACGTCACCGACGTCGACTTCGAGGAAGTAAAATAATTTAACACAAATAAACACTTATTTAAGATAAGTAACGATAAGAATCGGGCGTAAGTCACTGGCTTACACCCGATTTTCTTATTACCCATTTTTATGGATACCTATTGTTGCTTTCAGTTATTTCGATTATATTTGCAACAAATTTGTTACGTCCCTTAATTAAAGACTAAGTGTCCCTTAACCAACTATGCCAGCAGCAAAATTTGAAATAGAACGCCGTTGTAAAGTGTGCGGAGCTACGTTCTTAGCCAAGAACATTGACTCGACTGTATGCTCCCGCAAATGCACAAATGCAGCCTATCGTATGCGCAAACGAGATCAAGCAGAGCGAGCTCGCCTTATGGCTATCGCCAAAGAGATTCCAATAACTTTAGACATCCTCACAATCGCACAAGCTGAGGCAATCTTCGAAGTCAGCGCCAAAGCCCTGCATCGGATGATTCATCGAGGTGAAATCAATGCCATCAATCCCGGACAAAGGATGACAAGAGTTTCACGCACCGAGCTTGCCCGAATTCTCCCCTTGCGTAAGGAAGAAGTTGAATCCACCCCTTTGCGCGCTCGTCCCAAACTTTATAACATGGAGCCTGAAGCCTGCTACACTGTTGGTGAAATCTCTAAGCAATGGCGAATGTCGGAATCCTCAGTGTTTGCGGCCATACGTAAATACAGTATACCAATTCGCCAAATCGGGAAATATGTCTATGCCCCCAAAGAAGACATTGACCACTTATTCAAAACTGGAAGCATACTATGAAACGACCCCTACCATTTACCCGCGTGACCGTGAAATTACGCAAGGCCGAGAAAGAAGACGCTTGGTATCTATTCCTCGAGAGCTACCCAGTAATGGTGCCCGGCTCGTCCAAGCCCAAGCGCGTGATCGAGGTCATCAACCGCAAAATCACCACGCCAGTGTGGGATCGCAAACATCGTGCCCGCACCTCAGCCGACGGCATAATCACCTACAAACCCAAGCGCGACCTCAACGGCATCATCATCTGCCGCTCGCAGGTTGACAAGGAGGCCTGTATTTTCGCCGACAAGGTACGCGAACTGCGGCAGCGTGAATACGATAATGCCTCCCTGTTCTCGGAGCAAGAGACGGCTATGGCTGAAATCAAAGAGCGTCAGAGCGAGGATTTCATCCTATTCTTCAAGAAAGAGACCCGTAGCCGCCACGCCAAAAGCTCCAATTCTATATATGTCAATTGGAAACGCGTGGGCGAACTCATGACAATCTTCACCGAGAACCAACCCTGGCTGTTCCGCGACATCACCACAAGCCGCATAGAGCAATTCAAGCGTTTTCTTCTCAACGGAGCTCCACAGGGTGCGAACAAACCAGGCACCATCTCGCGTAACACAGCGTCCACCTATTTCTCAATCTTTAAAGCGGGTTTACACCAAGCCTTCATTGATGGTTACCTCCAAATTGATGTTGCCGCTAAGATTCGGGGAATCGCCGGTGAGGAACGCCGTCGAGAATACCTCACCATCGACGAACTCAACCTACTTATTGACACCCCATGCGAACACCCGGTTTTGAAACGAGCCGCACTGTTCTCCGCGCTTACAAGTCTGCGCCACTGTGACATCCAAAAACTCAAATGGTGTGAAATCCAAGACACACCCGAAGGTTCCAAGCTCAACTATACCCAAAAGAAAACCAAAGGCGTGGAATCCACACCGATCTCCGATCAAGCCCGATTACTATGCGGCGAGCGCGGCGACGATGTCCGATTGGTGTTTGAGGGGCTGATGGCTCCTTCGTGGATCTCCCGACCTCTCAAAAAATGGATCGAGGCCGCGGGGATAAAGCGTCACATCACCTTCCACTGCTTCCGGCACACCTATGCCACCCTCCAACTCGAAGGTGGCACCGACATCTACACCGTCTCCCGAATGCTCGGCCACACCAACGTGCGCACCACCTCCATCTACGCCAAGCTCACCGACCCCAAGAAACGCCAGGCCGCCCAAACCATCCGCCTCAACCTCCCCACCCCTCCCACCGATGACAAGGATAAAGGACATATCTCGAAATAAAAGGAAGATTTCCCGATTCATCCTAAAACATTTTATCTATCTTTGGGCAAATAACTTGTGAATCTCAACAAAAAGTTGTACCTTTGAGACATGGATCAGGACTTGAACAAATACCACCTACCCAACGGTTTCAAGACTTCAATTGACGTCTTGAAACAGGTGATGAATGTGCCTGAACATATCCTTGAACACGAATTATACAAAAACGGATACTCTACAAGTAACAGCTCGAGCAACTGCATAGATGAAAAGATGCTCGAGCGATTTTGGATCCTGTTCAATAAAAGGCTTAAACGTTGGTTTACCTCTACTATTGAAGCGTGGACAGAACTTTCTGTACAAGATGCAGATGATTTTCGCTCTTTTTGCGGGTTATATTGTCGGAATGGGCACATAACAAGCAGTTGGAGGAAAATTGACAAAGAGAAACTGAAAGAGGATTTCTTTGTCCAAATTTATAATGCAACTAAGCCTGAGCAAAAATACAGGATAACGTCAGGCTTATTATATGAGGTGATTAAATGTGGATTGAGAACCCGCCAGGTGTCCCCACAAGTCTTAGACGATATTATCTCCTTTTCATCCCGAAGTTGTCCTTTAGAGTCTAATTATGATTATGTAACCAATTTACCCTTTAAAGAAACGATAGGAGGGCCCGATAGGCCAACCATTCTACAACGTATCACTAAAAATCGCCGTTACCAATTCAATGTACAAAAACGGCAAGTTGTTAAACCTTTATCTCCACCTGTTCATAGGCTTTTCTTATATGCCTATGCGAGGTATCATGTTTTCTCGAATGATGGGAAAGATGAGCCAGCTGCTTTTATGTCAAGAGTGAGCTAATCAAATCATCTACTAATCAATTAATTAGTCCCCCTTCATTCGATAAATGATACCATCTTTTTTCTTCAATGGTCCTGGCGATCGAATATACGCCAGTTCCAACGAGTATGGCATACCCTCGTTAATTAAAGAATGCCAACCACACCACTCCATAGAGCTGCCCATCAGCATTTGGGGTGAAAAAGGAAGATCTCGAATCACTCCTAAAACCTACCTTTTTTATCAGTATGATAAAAACACATTTGACCGGCTCATCCAAAAACCGGAAGAAATTGTACTATCAGGGTGTGAATCCATCGGCGAGGTAAACTTTACCGTTAACGATATGACACCCATGGCAATCGCACTTGAACGTACATACCAAAAACGTTATATTGCGCGCTATGTGCAAGAATGCGGGATTCCAGTCTGGGTCGATCTTAATGTGTCCCGACGTTATGCTGAAATAAATCTTATTGGCGTACCCAACGGCTACAATGCTTTTGTGACGCGAGGCTATTCGGACAGAATCGATGATCTTGATTTTGAGTACCAATTGGCCCAACGCATCTCGGGTAAGGCGCACCCTAACATGGCTGTATATGGAGGGGGACAAAAAGCCGAGAAATTCTGCCAAGAACATGAGCTGATCTACATTTACGATTCCACAACTGAGAGGCATGTACATCTTAGAGAGAAAGGAGGTCATCAATGAGCAAAACTACTGGAGGAGTTCGCAATCTGGCTCCTAATAGCAAAGCATATAAAAATAGACTTGCCGAGGTTTCACAAATGAGAGCCAGCGGCAATTATTCCTCGGTCACTATGGCCGAGAAAGGCACTGGTTACGTGGCCATTGAAAAAAGTCCAGCAAAGCATAAGCCTGAAGAATTGGAAGCAGCTATGCATTTGGCTAATCATGGTTACAAGGTCATTCTCGGTAATGAAGCGGGAAATGCTACTGTCAGCGAAGGACGGCTATTCTTTTCAACCTACGAACAGCGAACACCAGATGGCACCAGTGATAAGGCTAAGAATATCACTAACGCCTTGCGCCATGCCAGAGACAAGAAAGCTGATATTGCTGTAATTTACATGAAATACGGGAAGCATCCGAGAAAAGCCGTTGAGCAAGGGATACGGGAGTTTGAGAAGACCTCAAAGTATCGCTTCAGGGAGGTAATTATTATTACCCAAGACGGACCCGTTTTCCGCAACGGGACACCCAAATCAGCGGTTGCGGATGATCCGTAGC
>JAJBVP010000287.1 GCA_020859755.1 Bacteroidales bacterium
GCTTATCAACCTATTTTAACTAAATCTGTTTGCTGAAATCATAAGAATATGAAAATAACCCTTAGGGCCGTCAATGAGGCCGATTTCAAGATAATTGAGCCACTGTATGTGGCTTCGTTTCCCGCCGAGGAGCGCCGTGACGTGAAGGATCTCACCGATCGTGCCCTCGACCATGGAGATCCGTTCTTCTCGCTGCAAGTGATTGAGGACGATGGCGTTATCGCTGGTTTCTTGACTATGTGGCGACTGCCTATGGTGGATTATATCGAGCATCTGGCCGTGGAGCCGGCTAAGCGTGGCAACGGCTTTGGCGCTGAGGCAATTACCCTTGTAAAGGAGAAAACCAACCGCCCTATCTTGCTTGAGGTGGAGCGACCCGACTTGGCTCCCGACAAAGCCCTCGCCGAGCGTCGTATCGCCTTTTACAACCGTTTAGGATTCAGTGTTATAGACTCTTACGACTATATCCAGCCCCCTTACGCCAAGAATCTGCCGGAAGTGCCGATGTTGCTTATGAGCGACAAGCCAATATCCGACATCGACATGGTGGTTTCGCATCTCAAAACCATCGTCTACAACCAATGAGACGGCTTAGGTGGGCATTCCTGGCGGCCCTTGGGCTGATGGTGGCGGCATGTGGAGGCAATCGCTCCAATGCCGACCGTCTCTCTGTAACTGTGTCCATACCCCCACAGCGATGGATGGTGGAGCAGATCGCGGGCGACCGAGTGGAGGTGAACACCCTGATGGAGTCGAACGCCAACCCCGAGACCTTTGAGCCGGGGGTGGCACTGCTGTCGGCTCTGCAACGGTCGGCCGCCTATATCCCCGTGGGCTTGCTCCCTTTTGAGGACAATCTCGCCAAGCGCACCGGCGTGAAGACCGTGGACACATCCAAGGGCATTGACTTGTTGTACGGTACCCACGATCATTGCCTGGCGCACGGTGAGGAGCATCATGAGCACCACGGAATCGCCGACCCCCACGTGTGGTCGTCCATCCCCAACACGCGCATTATGCTGGAGAACATCCTCCACGGCTTGCAAGAGATTGACCCCGCAAGTAAGGAGTATTACCAAGCCCGATTTGACTCCATTGACCACATCTTGGATTCCATCAACCAAGAGGTAACCAGTAAGATAAAGGCTCGGTCGTTCCTGATTTGGCATCCCTCCCTGAGTTACCTCGCACGCGACTACGGCCTCCAGCAGATCGCCATAGGCAGCGAAACCAAAGAGTCGTCCCCGCGCCAGCTTCAGGCCACAATCGACCAGGCACGGTCGCTATCAGCCCCGGTATTGTTCTACCAAAAGGATATTGACCCGCGACAGGCTCAGGCCATCAACGCTGAGATTAACGCCAAGTTGGTGGAAATCAATCCGATGAATCCTGATTGGCTGGCCGAGATTATCCATGTTGTCAACGCCCTTGAAAATGATTAAAGGCAACCTCACATATCTACCCGAAGCTCAGCCCGCCAAAGATATCAAGGCGACAGTCGACCAGCCTCGGCGCAACGTGCTGATTGCCCTAAGCGACATCTCGCTGCAGCGTGACCATCGCCGCATTCTTGAGGACATAAACCTTACCGTGCGCCAAGGCGATTTCATCGCCATCACAGGTCCCAACGGGGGCGGCAAAACAACCCTGCTGCGTATCATCCTACGCTTGTTGAAACCTTCCACCGGTACCGTTACTTACCACAATCCCCAGGGGGAGATGGTGAAGACGCTTCCCATCGGTTACCTCCCTCAAAAGAACATGATCGACGCCCATTTCCCTATCGACGTGGAGCAAGTGATCGCATCGGGCTTGCTTGCCCAGAAAAGCCTCTCGAGCCAGGAGCGTTGCCAAAGGGTAAGGGAGATACTCGAGTTGGTCGAACTGGTATCGCATCGTCGCCATCCCATCGGCCAGCTATCGGGAGGACAACTGCAACGCGCATTGCTTGGTCGCGCCTTGATCTCCAATCCCAAGATTCTGGTCCTCGACGAGCCCCTGAGCTACATCGACCGCCATTTCGAGCAACACATATATAAAATAATCGCCGACCTGGCACCCTCAACCACCATCATCCTCGTTTCCCACGAAATCACCACTATCGCTGCTATGGCCAACCGGCATCTGATAGTCAACCGCACGATACACGAGTGTGCCTCGGCCCACCATTTCGCGCGTCTGGCCTGTGATGAAGGATATGTTTAATTAGGCTCCGTTCAACAAAAAATGTAATTCAACACGATAAACCATTATTACCACCATGAGAAAATTCCTTAAATTCCCCGTTGTTTTGTCTTTGGCGCTCGCTATTGGCGCTACCAGTTGCGTTGACGATGACGACAACGGCACGCCCGGCGACTCCAGCACTTTCAAATCGGCTTATGTCGGTGGCGACATCCTCTGCTCGGCCGACATGCTTACATATATCGACGTCACCGGCACTTACACCGACGCCGATGGCAAGACCCATACGGCCACCTTCTCCCAAAACTCAGTGACGATGGAGCGCAACAACATCTCCTACGTGATGTACCCGATTTCTTGCTCTGCCACAAGCACTTCCCTGCCTGTTAACACTACGCTCGATATCCAATTCACGCTGAAAGACGGCGTGGAACTACCGTCCAAGCTCTATTGGTACGTCGTGCGCCAAGGAGCCGCTATCGTCACCTATTCCAGTGGCGCAACCGCCACGCTCGCCTCGAGCTCCAACAGCCAGCTGATGGACGGTACATCTTCCTCCCAGATTGAGACTGTCATCGACCTGCTCAACGCCAGTTTCTCCTACATCTCGGTCACCATGGATGAGGACGAGAAGGCCACCGTCTCCTTCAAGCGACCTACCGAGGATTAGTTTAGCAGCCCGTTGATTGCCGCGTAGACACTCAGCGCCGAGGTGGAGCGAATGCCCAGCTTGGCCTGAATGTTGCGTCGGTGGGTGAGCACCGTGTTAATGGAAATGTTGAGGCGATCGGCCGTCTCTTTGTTGGTATAACCCCGGGCCACGCAACGCAGTACCTCCACCTCGCGCTGAGATAACGAGGGACCGCAATCCTCCTCGGCCCGCTGTTGTACACGTTCAACAATCGCTCCAAGCTGGTCGATCAACTCACTTTCATTCAGCGAGGTATCCAATTGTTTCCCGCGCCCGAATATCACTACCTTATCGCGTAGGGCGTAAAGAGTATCCACACATTCTGACAGCGACTCAACGTCTATGAGCACACACTCGTAGCCGGTGAGGTCGTGGGTAGGATCCAGAAGGTCGGCTCGCACATCATGATACTGGCGCAATAGTTGCCGTAGGCCCACACCGGTGGCGGTGTCCACTGAGAGGATGGCAAAACGTATGGTGCAACCGTCCTTTAACATTGGCTAGACAACAACTGGGTGTATAGCGGCTTGAGAATCAACTCGCGTTTAACTACATGACAAAAATTGGAATATGTCGAACTGGGGTGGTCTTTGGGGAC
>JAJBVP010000203.1 GCA_020859755.1 Bacteroidales bacterium
GCAATGGACACCCTTCAAGACCTCTTTCTGGGATTCGACACGAACCCAATCCGCTCCGAGCTTCAATGGATACTCCTGCTCTACTCGGGCGTCATGCTCGCCATGGTGGTTGACCTCATCGCTGGCGTTTACAAGGCGAAACAGGCTGGCATAGCCAGAACCAGCACAGGCTACAAAAAGACGCTCGAAAAAGCGATAAAGTATTTCTGCCCGATGCTGATACTCACAATCATCGACCTGCTGACAACCCCCATTCTCGCTTATCCGCACCTCACCATGGCCTGCGCCCTCTACTGCGGCTACTGCGAGTTCAAGTCTGTTTGGGAAAACACCCATACCAAGGAAGAATTGCGCAAGCAGGAAAAGACGATGAACATCATCATCGACAACAAGGAGGAGATAGCGGAGGCTCTGATAAGCGTGATGACCAAGAAAGGAGATTCGACCGCAATGCTCATCGAGGGGCTGAAAGCAATCGCGAAGAAAACCTCTGACAAATGACAATCCCCATTCTCGCGAACGGGGATTGGCACTACCTTAAATCTAAATATCATGAAAAACTATTTATACCAAATATCAACTATGAAAAAACTCAAGCTGTAAATTCCGACACAAAGTTACTAACATTCACGCTAAAAAGCAAACAAATCCAATGAAATATTTTACATTCACCGAGCTGAGCAATTCAGCGACAGCCACGCGCTACGGCATCGACAACACTCCCACCGAGGCAGTGAAGAAGAATCTCGCCGCCCTCACCGACATGGTGCTTGACCCTCTGCGCGAGGCCTTCAAAAAGCCAATCTACGTCAACAGCGGCTACCGCTGCCCTGCACTCAATGCCAAGGTTGGCGGAGCGAAGAACAGCGGGCATCTGTACGGCTATGCCGCCGACATCACTGGGGGCGATGCGTTCGCCAACCGCAAGCTATGGGAACTGCTTGTTGACTTGAATCTGCCATTCCACAAAATCATCTGGGAGCGTGGCTCGGGAGTTGGCGCGAAATGGTTGCATGTTGCCTACACTGGCAACCCAGCGCATATAATGCTCCGCACTGACAACGGCAAAACCTACTACAATTGCGACCGCAACGGCAAAGCCATCTGACCTTTCTCGGAAAAAACTATGCCGAGAATCGCCTTAAAACCCCTCGAAATCGACCCCTTTAGCCCCATTCTCGGAATTTTTTGGTATGAGGTAGCCGATTTCGGCAAAATAAAAACGACCCATCTTCACAGACGAGCCGAACTTAAGGTTAAATGTCAAAAATATCACCGCAAAGTTAACGATTATTTTCCAAACAAGCAAATCTATTATGGACTACGACCCCAACCCCTACAATCCCCTAATCCATTGGTTCAGCGACAGCACGGAGCAATCCGCTGAGGATTCAGCCAAGAAAGGCTGTGCATCAATCCTCATCGGCTTTTTCATCGGCGCTATCGTCTGCCTTTTGCTCTGCCTTTGCTCCTGCTCGACCACTCGCTACGTGGAAGTTCCAAGCACCCACAAAGACGTTGAATACGTTGACAAATGGTCAACCGACACGCTGATTCAGACGAATACTATAGTTGTTTCAGAGAAAGGCGACACGATACGCGAAACGCTCTACCGCGACAGAATCAAGGTGCGTGTGGATTCCGTGCTGATAGAGCGTGTGGATTCAATAGTTGAGCCGTATGCCGTTGAAACCATAAAGGAGGTGAACTATCTCACCCCCTTTCAGAAATGCGAGATAGCGGCCCTGTGGTGCATCGTGGGGGTCGGTCTGATTTGGCTCGCTTGGAAAATGAGGAAATGAGAATCCCGCTTTTTTGGCGGGATTTTTCTTACGCTGGCTCGGCGGGGTATTCAAGCACTGCTTTGGCGATTTCCTTTGCTTCGGAGCGCCATGCTTGCATCGCATCCCACTCGGCTTTGACATCGCTGTCAGACGGGTTGGCGAGGTAGTTGTTGGTGATGGCCCACATCTCGTCGTTGGCGTATTCGGCCTCGACAAGGGCGCTGACAATTAGCGCGTAGGTCAGCCCGTCATAGGGGTAGGCGAGCCAGGGTAGCTCGGCGCTCTTCCATTCCCACAGTTCGCTTCCGTCATCGCCGAGCGTCTTTGCTGCGCCGTAGTTGACCGTGTAGATTCTTCCGCCCTCGGTTCTTCTGAACGCGGCGAGGCGAGGCTCCTCGGAGCCGTAAAATTTCACATTGTTCATAGAATAAGAGATAATTTTTAAGTTTGTACCAGTGGTTAATCCGTATCGCGAGGAATGAGCCGTCTTTGAAACGGCACACCCTCCAGAAGTCCGCTCCGAGCGACTGAATCATCTTCAATCTTCTGCGGTAGCAGGCGTGATGCTTTGTGAATCCCAGATAGGAGTTCGCTGAACTGACGAGCCTTTCCAATTCGCGCAGATTCTGAGCAGTGCATCCTTGCGCTATTATGAGCGAGCATTGCCTTTCCAAATCCCACAAGGCTTCTCGCAAGCCGCCCATGGTGCGGTGGCTGATATGCGTGCGATAAGGCTTTATTACCGCTCCTACGAAGTTCGCTCCCTTGCGGCAGTCTTGCAGATAGAACTTGTCGGGATGCAACGACAGATGCAGGTTTTCTTTGAGCCACTGCGCAATCCTCGGCCGCATTTCCAATATCCACCTTTTGTCCTTGCACACGAGGGCGAAATCATCCACGAATCGGACGTACCTCGCTCCGACCTTGGCGCACTCCGCGCTAATCCACTCGTCAAAGAAGCTCATGTAGAAGTTAGCGAACAGCTGGCTGGTGAGGTTTCCTATCGCCATGCCCACGTTGTCAGTCCGCCATCTCAACGACTTCCTTTTGGGGAGATTGCGCCACAATTCAGGCTTGCTCCGAATCTCGCAGCTGCTTTGCGGTCGGTGCATCACCGTTTTCTCGGTCAGGTACAACAGCGTATCCTTGTCGTCGCCTTGGTAGTTTTCCTCTATGAAAGGCTTTAACAGATTCCACAGCAAACAGCAGTCGATGCTCATGAAAAAGTTGCTAAGGTCGAATTTTGCCACCCACGCCTCGCTTTTCCAATCGCAGCTAAGTTCAGCCATAGCATCACTCAAAGCCTTGATGGCTGATTTGGTTCCGAATCCCTTTCGGCAGTTGTGGCTGACGTTGCCTTGTCGCATGTGCCTCTGCTCGAAGAAAGGGTTGAGCCGCAGGCAAATCCAGTGGTGGACTATGCGGTCTCTGAAAGCGGCGGCGAACACCTCTCTCAATTTCGGCTTTGTCACCATGAAGCACTTGGATGCGCTCGGCTCGTAAATCCTATGATGGACTTCGGCTGCCAAGTGCCAAAGGTCGGATTCATAGTCAGCCCTGTACCTTTCGCAGTCGGGAGCGGACTTCTTATTCTTGCAGCAGTCGCGAAAAGCCTCGACCCAACCGATTTTCTCTTCCTCGCCAAGAGCGGCCACCGCGCGGATGCAGT
>JAJBVP010000253.1 GCA_020859755.1 Bacteroidales bacterium
GAGCGTTCTTTTTTTATGCCCTAAATGTTATGGTGTGAATAATATAGGCTAAAGGAGTCGTCACCTCGCGGCGATTCAGCGTTACAGCGCTCCAGCGATAAAGCGAAAAAAGAATCCTATCTGCACTTCCTCCGCGGCAAGGTGCTGTGGCGCATGGGTCGCAAAGGCGACGCCATCTCAGCCTACGAGGCCTCAGTCGCCCTCGATTCCACCGGTTGCGCCTCCATCGCCCTCGACCAAGCCCGATCGGTGATGAACTTCTTCCACCACGACCTCCTCAACCCTTAGCCTCAGCGTCAGCCCTTAGGGGGGGATCGGCCTTGGACAGCCCTCGGCATCGCAATTGCCTAATTGGCAAAAAATCCCTATCTTTGCACCCCAATGGTATCGATTAATGGATTGATGGTCGAGTTTTCGGCCAAAAAACTCTTCGACAACGTAAGCTACGTCATCAACGACCGCGACCGCATCGCCCTTGTGGGCAAAAACGGCGCGGGCAAGTCGACTATGCTCAAAATTATAGCCGGGCTGCAGACTCCCACAGGTGGCAACGTCTCGGTTCCGACCGACACGACCATCGGCTATCTCCCTCAGGAAATGCGACTTAAGGACGAGCGATCGGTGATCGACGAGGTGAGATTGGCATTCTCGGGTCTCGACAAGCTGCGCGAGGATTTCGAGGAAGCCAATCGCCAGCTATCCGAACGCACCGACTACGACTCTCCGGAATATCAACGCCTTATCGACCACATGACCTACCTCACCGAGCGTCTGGCCATGGAGGAGAGCGACAATCAGGAGGCACAAATCGAGAAGACGCTGATGGGCCTCGGATTCCTGCGCAGCGACTTCAACCGCCCCACGCAGGAGTTCTCCGGAGGCTGGCGTATGCGTATCGAGTTGGCCAAACTCCTGCTACGCAAGCCCGACGTGCTGTTGCTCGACGAGCCCACCAACCACCTCGACATCGAGTCGATACAGTGGCTCGAGCAATTCCTCATCACCAAGGCACGCGCGGTGGTGCTCGTCAGCCACGACCGGGCGTTCATCGACAACGTCACCAACCGCACCATCGAAATCTCGATGGGCAAGATCTACGACTACAACGTTAATTATTCCAAATACGTCACCCTTCACGCCGAGCGCATAGCCCAGCAGATGCGCGCCTACCAAAACCAGCAGAAGCAGATCGCCGACACCGAGGCGTTTATCCAGCGTTTCCGCTATCAGGCCACCAAGGCCGTGCAGGTGCAGAGCCGCATCAAGCAGCTGGCCAAAATCGAGCGCATCGAGGTCGACGAGGTCGACACCTCGCATCTCAATCTCCGCTTCCCGCCGGCTCCCCGCTCGGGCGACTACCCGCTGATCTTGGACAACGTGGGCAAGCGCTACGGCGACCATCAGGTGTTCGACCACGCCACGTTCACCATCAAGCGCGGCGAGAAGGTGGCTTTTGTGGGCAAGAACGGCGAGGGCAAGTCGACGCTCGTCAAGTGTATCATGGGCGAAATCCCGTTCACCGGCACCCTCAAGATAGGCCATAACGTCAAAATCGGCTATTTCGCTCAGAATCAGGCCCAACTGTTGGATGAGTCGCTCACGGTGTTCGACACAATCGACCACGTGGCTGTAGGCGATATCCGCACGAAAATCCGCGACTTGCTGGGCGCATTCATGTTTGGCGGCGAGGCCTCCGACAAGAAGGTGAAAGTGCTCTCGGGAGGCGAGAAGACGCGCCTGGCGATGATCAAATTGCTCCTCGAGCCTGTCAACTTGCTCATCCTCGACGAGCCCACCAACCATCTGGATATGCGCACCAAGGATATCCTCAAGCAGGCTATCCGCGACTTCGACGGCACAGTGATCGTCGTCAGCCACGACCGCGAATTCCTCGACGGTCTCGTGGAGAAGGTCTACGAATTCGGCGGCGGCAAGGTGCGCGAATGCCTCGGCGGCATCTACGAGTTCCTCGAGAAGAAACGCATCGCCTCCCTCCAGGAGCTGGAAAAAGCCACCCCCTCCAAGTCCACCCCTCGCGTCGACACCCCCTCCCCTCGTGGCGATAACACGTCCCAGCGAGGCTCTACAACGTTACAGCGATCAAGCGATAAAGCCTCCCCTCGCAGCGATTCAGCAGCCCCGCAATCCAGCGATTCCGCGAAAAATCAGGAAAGCCCAGCCCCCCGCCGCCTCTCCTACGCCGAGCAGCGCGAGCAGAGCAAGTTGCTGAAGAAAGCCCAAAAGCGCGTCGCCGACGCCGAGGCCGAAATCTCCCGCATCGAAGCCGAGGTGAAATCCATCGAGGACCGCATCGCCGCGGGCGAAAACACTCCCGAAATCTACACCGAGCACGCCGAAGCCACAAAGCACCTCGAAAACGCCATGAGCCTGTGGGAATTGGCCTCGCTCGACCTTGAATCAATCTCGTAATAACACAGTAAAAAATGAAACATCTATTTCTCACATTAGCCCTTCTCTCAACCTCTTACGGCATAGCCTCGGCGCAAGCCTCAACGGTTACCGACCCCGACTCCATCCCCATGTATTACCTCACTGGCGACGAGGTTGTCAACTCGCTTGAATTCCTGCCCGCCCCACCCGAGGAGGACTCGGAACTCTACGCCTACGACGTGGCGCGCTATCACTGGGGCAAGTCGCTCCGTTACACCGCCCGCGGCACTCAGGCCGTGGCCGACGCCGAGACCAAAAATCTGCTGGCTAATTTCTCCGAGGCGTTCGGCTACGAATTGTCGTGGGAGAACACCCCGTGCATCTATTACCTCATCACCCATATGCGCGAGGACGCCGGCGACCTGGCCACCGAAGCCGCTAAGGATTATTACATGCGCCAACGCCCCTACGTGGTCTTCGACGACCCCACCCAAACGCCCTGGATGGCCGACTACCTCAAGGACAACGGGTCCTATCCATCGGGACACTCCTCCATCGGCTTCGCCACGGCGTTGGTGCTCAGCGAGATCAACCCGGCCCGCGCCACCGAGATAATGAAACGCGGATACGATTTCGGTGAAAGCCGAGTGATCATGGGTTTCCATTTTGAGAGCGATGTCATCGCCGGACGTTTGGTGGGCGCAGCTGTGGTGCCCGTGCTCCACTCCAACGAGCAATTCCTTTCCGATCTACAGGACGCCAAGGACGAGTTTCAACGCATTAGCCAAACGGGAGTGGAGGGTGTTGACGCCATCCCCACCGATTCCCTCCCCGACGGCTCATTCACCGGCAGCTACAACCTTCTGGGACAGCCCACAGCCGCCAATGCCCCCGGCATCCAGATTGTCAACGGGAAGAAGGTGTTGAATAGGTGAGAAGTTGTTAGTTGTTAGTCGTTAGTTGTTAGTTGTTAGTTGTTAGTTGTTAGTTGTTAGTTGTTAGTTGTTAGT
>JAJBVP010000290.1 GCA_020859755.1 Bacteroidales bacterium
GAAGTTTACTATTCGCCTGATGGCAGCCCATAGAAGTTTACTATTCGCCTGATGGCAGCCCATAGAAGTTTACTATTCGCCTGATGGTAGTCCATAGAAGTTTACAATTCGCCTGATGGCAGCCATAGAAGTTTCCCTCTCAAAACTTGTAATTACTACAAACTTCTATCTACTCGTTAGTGGTTAGTAGGGGTGACCGGTGAAGTATTGGCGGATTAGATCCATGAAGGCTTGCACCTCCTCGTTGTCGCGGTCCCAGCCAAGGTCGGCGTAGAAGTATTCCTCGGCCTCGGATAGGGAGCGCATGGCCTCGACGAGGTTGATGGCGTCGCCGAGGTCGGCGTCGCTATTGCCGAATAGCTCGCGGCGGAAACGGAACCGGTCGTTGAGGGTCAATTTCAGCTTAGCTGAGGTGGATTTTTCTTGCTCCTCCTCTTCCACTTCTTCAAGCTCCTCAAGATCTTCCTCTTCAGGCTCTTCTTCCTCAAGGGGCTCTCCTATTTCCTCTTCATCTTTCGCTATATCGCTGTAACGCGGTAACGCTGAATCGCCTTGAGGGGACAAGGGGCGGGAAATCTTAGGCTTTTCGGTGATCTCGGGATTTTCGCGAATCTCGGGATTTTCGCGAATCTCTGGATTTTCGCGAATCTCGGGATTTTCGGGATTTTCGGGATTTTCGGGAATCTCGGGGCATGAAGCTTCATCAGGCTCGGAAGTCCTCGCTTCGGGGGCTTGGGGGCCGACGGTTTCGTCGATTTCGGGGAGGTTGTCGACGATGTTGAGCAGGCGCTCGCGCAGGGAGGCGATGATATTGGCGTTGCTCTCGGGGCCGCGCTCGCGGGCGAGGAGTACCAGGCCCTCGGCTGCGAGGAGCTCGTTGAAGATTTGCTGGGTTGAAAGCATCGTTGTCATGGCGGGATAGATATATTGCGGCACAAACTTACGAAAAATCCGCGGGACAGGCAAGGGGAGAACGAAAAATGCCACCCCGGAGGGTGGCATTTTCTATTCTATGCGCGGGCGAGGGCGCCCACGCTCCTTGTTGGATGATGGGTTACTTCACTGCCATCTTGATTACTTGCTTGGCGCCGTCGGCGAAGATAGCTTCAACGACGTACACGCCAGCGCCATCGATGGTGGTGAGCTCGTCGGCAACAACAGCGTTGCAGATCACGAGTTGACCGTTGGCGTTGTAAACGTTAACCTTGGCGTTCTCGGTGCAAGCGAAGGCGTTGCCAGCAACGTTGATGCGGTCGTAAGCGGCCTTCTCGTTGATGTTGGTGTTGATGATGCCCTCTTTTCCGTCGTTAGGCTTGGTAGAGCCAGCAAAGTTAACGGGAACCACGCCGTAGCCCTCAACGCCCTCAACCACGAGCTCAACCTCGGGGTTCTCCTCGCCGAGCTTGATACGCTTGATACCGGTGACGTGGCGGGGGTTGGTAGCGTCATAGTCCTCAGCCCACTTGTAGTGGCCTTGGGCCTCATTGGCTACGTTCTCGATATCGGAAGCCGAAGGAGCGCGGTAGCACCAGTACATGTACTCGCCGTTCTCGTCGATGGAGAGCTGTGAGATGCCCACGTGCTCGTTGGTGGAGGAGCCTTCCCAGAAAACGGGAGCGCCGTCGATCAACTGACGAGGAACATCGGTGATGTCGCTAGCCTTTTCGCTCATAAGGTCGCTGATGTTGTAGCGGTAGAGGCCACCAAGCACTTGGGTGTCCTTGCCGTTGTTGGCGGTCTCGATGTAGATGTAGAGGTGACCGTTCTTCTCGTCGATGTTGAAGGTGGTCATGATGGTGCCGTTGGAGGAGAAGATCTTGGGATAACCGGGGTCGGGACCAGCAGCGGAAGAGTTGCCGATGTGCTTCTCCTTGAACAGGAAGATACCCTCGCCGTTGTACTTGAACGCGAACCAGTAGAGGGGCTCGGGGTTGCCCTCGTCGTCCTGATCCTGGGTGATGGCGAAACCAGCCTTGATACAGCCGTAAACCCAAGGATTGCCGTAGTAGTACATCCAGTTGTTCTCAAACCAAGAGGGATAATCCTGGGGCAGCGAGATGGCGTCGGCAGCGATCTTGCGTGCGCACACGTTACGGTCGTTGACATAGAGGGTGTCGCCGTAGATGTAGATGCCGAAGGGATCCTTGTAGGCGTTGCCGCCAGCGTTGTCGAGCACGGTAGCCTGGAATACGTTGCCACCGATCTTGGAGATGTAGAAGAGCACGCCGTCACCGTCGGTGGAGCCGGTAGCCGAGTACACGAACTTCTGGCCAGCCGATGCGCCGTAGATGCGGTGGCTGAACTGAGCCAATTGGAAGGTGTGGGGCAGACCTCCTACGTCGTAGCTGTCGAATTGGCCGTCGGCATAGTAGCAGTAGAGGTCACCGTCGGTGCCAGCATAGTAGAGGCCGTCGGGCATACCCATGTCCTCACCACCAACGGCGAGGTTCTCGTCGCCCTTGATGGTAAGATATTGCCAGCCAGCGGCGTTCTTGTAGGTGTCAACCAGGGCAGTGGGCACGGTAGCGCTCATCACGGTCTCCTCGGTGAAGACGCCCGAAGCCATAGCGGCGGGATAGGTGGCACCAACAATGAGGTTCAAGCCGTTGCAACCGGCGAAGCAGTCGGCCTCGAGGATGGCGAGGATCGAGCCAAGGTTGAGGTCCTTAAGGGCGGTACAGCCGTTGAAAGCGTCCTGACGAACGATCACGATGTCCTGCAGGGAGGTGTAGGAGGTAAGAGCGGTGCAACCTTTCACAACGCCGGTGGGGCACTCGCTGCTGTCAACGGTAACGTCAAGGAGGTTGGCGTTGTTGGCAAGCACGTAGCGGCCGATTGTGCCGTTAAGCGAGTAAGAGGTGATGCCGGTGTTGGACAGCGAGTAGTCGCCGTAGGTGAGGCAGTTGGGGATGTTGATCTCGGCCAGCTTGGTAGCCTTGCAGAAAGCGTAAGCGTCGAGCTCAACCACGTTGTTGTCGGTGTAGGATGTGGCAGTGGCAGCGACCGGGTAGCTAAGGAGAAGGAGGCCGTCCTTGGTTACAAGGGCACCACCGTCGGATACCTTATAGTTCTCGTTGGCAGCGTCAACAGTGAATTTCTGAAGCTTGGTGTTGTTGTAGAAGCAAGATGAGCCGATCGAGGTAACCGAAGCGGGGATGTTGTAAACGGTAGCCTTGTTGCTCTGGAAAGCTTTGTCGCCAAGGGTCTTCAGGGCTGAGGGGAAGGTTACCTCGCCGCCGATGGAGCAAGCCTGGAAGGCCTGGGCACCGATGGAGGTAAGGGTCTCGGGGAAGTTGATAGAGGTGATGGCGGCTTTGTAGAATGCCATTGCACCAATCGAGGTGGTGGCGTTGCCGAGGGTAACCGAAGCGAGCGACGAGCAGTTGTAGAATGTCGAAGCGTTGATTGTGGTTACGCCATCGGGGATCACGATGGAGGTGATGCCGGTGTTGTAGAAAGCCTGCGAGCCAATCGAGGTCACGGTCGAGGGAACGTTAACCGAGGTAAGGCCGGTACAGTTCTGGAACATGTACTGGGGGATGGAGGTGAGGCCCTCGGCGAACACCACGTTCTTCAACGATTTAATGTTGGCGAACGGCTGATCGGCCAAATTGGTCGACTCCAGGTCGAGGGGACGGTTGATGGTCACGTTCTCCAGGGTAAGGTTGTTGAGCGTGGAGGTGCCCCACATTGTGTTGGTGACGGAAAGGGTCTCGGTGCTGGCGGCGAAGGTGAGATCCTTGAGCGCATAGCAGTCGAGGAAGGTGTTGGAGTTGATCTTGCTTACACCAGCGGGGATTTCAATGGCCTCAAGAGCGGAGTCGCCCGACATAGCGTCGGAGGAAAGCGTGGTAAGGCCAGCGGGAAGCACGAGGGACTTCAATCCGGTCATGCCACCAAGAGCAGTACGGCCGATCGAGGTGATGGAGGTGGCGCCGAGGTCAAGACCGGTGACGGTGGTGACATTCTTGAAAGCCGAGTTGTTGAGCTTGGCAACGGTGTAAGTGTTGCCGGAGTCGTCCTGCACGGTGGCGGGAATCACATAGTCGCCCTCGTAGGTAACGCCGGAAGCGGGTTTCTGGATCTCCACGGTCTCGCCGTCGGTGCTCTTGTAGGTGATACCTCCAGTGGTGAAGGTAGTCGTAGCAGCGTTCACGAGCAAACCGGAGATACCCAGCATGGTCACTAAGGTCGCGCGACGTAACGCGCGGTTTTGCAATTGTGTAAACATGTTTCGATATTGATTATTAGATTGGTGAATTGTCAGTCGTTGGCCCTGTTGATGATAATCACAGGCAGTAAGTCACTTTTAGTTAGGTCTTTACTTAAGGGTTACTATGTAGATTTAGGTTACTCCGGTCATTAGGCCGGCATATTCGTGACAAAAGTAGCGAATTATTTTGGAACTACAATTTTTTCAACGAAGAATTTATACTGAATAATATCTAATGATTATTAAAATATGTGAAATGACGGATATTTTTGGCGGGGTAAAGGGAATTGGTTAATTTTGCATTTAATGGTAACAGTAGTAATTCCGGCATATAACGAGGAGAAATGGCTGGCGCAGGCTGTCCAGAGCGTCATCGCGCAGACGTTGAAGAGCTGGGAGCTGATCATTGTGGATGATGGCTCAACCGACCGTACAGGAGCCATCGCCGATCAATTAGCGCGGGAGGACCAGCGAATCAAGGCAGCGCACACCCGCAACCGTGGCACCCTGCTGGCCCGCTCCCGTGGCGTGCGCGAGGCCACAACGGAGCGTATCACCTTCCTCGACGCCGACGACACGCTTGAGCCTGACGCCCTTGAGTGGCTCTTGCAGCACGACGAGGGGACGGTGTCGGTGGTCGAGGGGGGAGTGTGGCGTTGCACTCCCATCGGTCACTACTCCTTGCGCGGCGACTTCTCGGGCTTGTTGACAATCGAAGAATTTATAGACGGGTTGCTCATGGGCGACTTCGTTCCCACGATGTGCGCCAAGCTGTTCCGACGCCAGGACCTCCTGGGCATGGAGCGACTGGTCGACCCCGAGATCAACATCAACGAAGACTTGCTGATGCTCGTGGGCTCGCTCAACATCAACGGGCAGATTTACATCAACAAGGGACAACACATATATAATTATAATTACCGGCATAATCGCCCCGCTCGCGCGGGCTTGATGAACTTCCGCGGATGGGTGAAACTGGTGGAGGGGATGCGACCGCTGGTCAACGACTCAGAGGCGTTCTTTCTTTATCGTTTACACCGACTGTACGATTGCTGCATAGCCCGTGGGGCGATGTTCTCGCGTTTCCACCCCGAGGTGAAGCGCTTGATAGCCGACTCCAAAAAATACGCTCTCAAGCCCAAAGAGAAGCGCATTGTGTGGCTTCTTTACTCGCGAATGGCGCGCAAGCTTGCCGCCAAGCGCTCGGCGCAGGCTGTGCCGTCGACGGGTGTATACATTTCAGTGATAATGGCCACCTATAACGCTCGGCCAGCCAAATTGCGCAAGGCGATCGAATCGGTGATAAAGCAATCGTTCCACGACTGGGAATTGGTGGTCGTTGATGACGCGTCGACCGATTCCACGCCTGAATTGATACGCTCGTTCGCGGCCGTGGATCCCCGCATACGATTGATACGGGCTTCAGTCAACCACGGGCAAGGTGGCGCGCGCCTGCTGGGAATCGCCTCGGCCAAGGGGGAATATGTGACGTTTATCGACCAGGATGATCTGCTTACTCCCGATGCCTTGCGAGAACTTTGGGCTCAAGCCCACGATACCCAAAGCGACATTGTGGTGATGGGGTCGCGCAAGTTGTCGCCACGCGGAATGGTTTCGATACCCCATTTCTCCCCATCGCGATTGTTTTCCAAGGCCATATACACCACCAACGAGTTGGTGCCTCACCTTTTGCGACGCGCCGGCTTCCCTTGCACGCAATGGGGCGTCCTTTATCGCAGGGCCTTTATCGACCTCGATGAGCATCAGCCCGAAGGGGTAGGGGAGGATTGGATCTTCAACTACCATGTGATGATGCATCCCGGGAAGGTGACCTGGATAGATTACCCGGGATACCGATGGCGCATGGGCGGCCAATCCGCGCTCCCGTATCCCGAGTTGTGGCAATGGAACCTTCAGAGCTACGAGCGGATGCTTCACCTGCTGGAACATGCGCCCGACGACCGCAAGTCGACATATCGTCTTAACCTTGACCAGGGGCTGGTGAACGATTTCCTTGACAAGGTGGCACAGGGCTTGCGCGGTAAGCGACGGCGTGGGCTCAACCGCTTTATCAAGAACGCTCTTGACAACCCACTGCTCACCGATGCCATGAACTCCACCGGGTGCGACATAAGCTACGACCTGGCTATAGCCAAGGGTCGCGAGTGGAGCCATCGTCACCGCCTATTTTATAATGTAATGAACATAATTAAACACCTTTGACAACATGACCGACAATCCTCGCCGACTCATGCTAATAATCAACCCCATCTCGGGCACCCACTCCAAGGAAGGGCTTGCCCAAGAGGTAACCGAGCGCGTTGGGGCGCTGGGGTATACGGTGGAAATCCACTACACCACTTGCGCGGGCGACGCCACGCGATTGGCCGGCATGGCTGTTGAAGGTAGATACGACGCGGTGCTTGCAGCGGGTGGCGACGGGACCATTAACGAGACCGCCGACGCGCTGTGCGGCACGCGGGTGCCATTGGGCATTATCCCTTCGGGGTCGGGCAATGGTCTGGCCCGGCATTTGGGTATCCCGATCGATCCTCGCTTGGCTCTGGATGTGATCGAGGAGGAGCATATCATCAACTGCGACCATGGCGAGGTGAACGGCCGCAAATTCTTCTGCACGTTCGGCGTGGGCTTTGACGCTGCCGTATCGCATCGTTTCGCCCACCAGCATCGGCGCGGCAAACTCTCCTATATCCGCTCCACCATCCAGGAATACGTGCAATACCATCCCCAGACCTACACCATCTCATCCGGGGGAAAGGTACTTACCGAGAAAGCCTTTCTTGTGGCCGTGTGCAACGCCTCGCAATACGGCAACAACGCCTATATCGCCCCTGAAGCGTCGATTACCGACGGCCTTCTTGACATCACCGTGGTGCACGCGGGCAACCTGGTCGACTCGGCTGTCATGGGCATCGACTTGATGACCGGCTATATCAACCGCAACACTATGATTCGCACTTTCCGCGCTCCGTCGGCTGTAATCTATCGCAACTCTCAGGGTCCGGCCCACATCGACGGCGAGCCGGTGATCATGGACGACATTATGGACGTGCGCTGCCGCCAGGGCGACCTGCGCATCTTCACCCCCACGTCCTCCTCGGTGTTCCGTCCCATTGTCACTCCACTGCGCTCTCTCTGGCTCGACTTCCGCATTGCCATCGAGCGCCTTATGTCAAGAGGTCGCTAAGTTGCATTTTCAAACAAAATTTCTTACTTTTGCATTGTAAATTTAAAAGCATGAAATTATGGCACGCCCAATAGCAGAAACCCCTATCTTATTTGGCGAGGACGCTCGTCGATTTGAATCTCGCATGAAGGAGAATCTAAAAGAATCCCCTGAACGCTTAGCCGAGATCCGAAAAAACTACGAAATTGTAAGGCAATGGTTCGCGAATGGCGAGAATTAACAAATCATGGCACTGCAAATTCGTAGATTAAACCTTCATCAAACAATCGATTCCTTTGATTGTGGAGACGAGGATTTAAATGATTTTTTGTTAACGGAGGCACAAGCTTATCAGCATGCGCTCCTAGCTGTTACTTATATTGTAAAGGAGGAAGATGATTCCAGGTTACTGGGATATTACAGCCTAGCGAATGATCGAGTATCCTTAAGTGATTTTGAAAATAAAACGGAATTTAATCGATTCAGGAAACACCGTTTCGTTAATGAAAAAAGGCTGAAAAGTTATCCCGCAGTGAAGTTATGTAGGCTGGCTATATCCTCGGATTGCAAAGGGCAGCACATAGGGGGTCGTCTAATCGATTATTTGAAATATTCTTTTTTCAACAACAACAAGACAGGGTGTAGATTTATAACAGTTGACGCCTATTCTGAGGCTTTTGGCTTTTACATTAAGAATGGATTTGATTTCTTGAATAATGATGATGTTGAGAAGTCAACCCGTGTAATGTATTACGACTTGAATCGATTAATTACAGAGACAAGTGATTGATAGGGAGACAGTACAACGGATATTGGATGCCGCCGACATTGTGGAGGTGGTGAGCGATTATGTGACGCTGAAACGCTCGGGCGCCAGCTATATCGGCTTGTGCCCCTTCCACAACGAGCGCACGCCATCGTTCTCGGTGTCGCGCGCCAAAGGCTTGTGCAAATGCTTCTCGTGTGGCAAGGGTGGCTCCCCCGTCAACTTCCTGATGGAGCTGGAGCAAATCTCCTACACCGAGGCGTTGAAACGCCTTGCCAAAAAATACAATATAGAGGTAAAAGAGCGCGAGTTGACCGACGCTGAGCGGCAACAGGCCTCGGAGCGCGAGTCGCTATTTGCCGTCAACGACTTCGCCCTCAACTACTTCGAGCACAATCTCACCGACACCGACGACGGTCGCGACATCGGTCTCACCTACTTCCGCGAGCGTGGCATCAACGACTGGGCCATCAAGCGATTCCGCCTGGGCTACTCCCTGCCCAAGGGCGACGCGCTTTACCGCACGGCCACTGCCAAGGGATTCAACGAGAAATACCTCTTCGACACCGGCCTGTGTGCCAAGACCGAGGAGGGGCGCGTCTACGACCGTTTCCGCGGCCGTGTGATATATCCGATTTTCACCACATCGGGCCGAGTGGTGGCATTCGGCGGCCGTATCCTGCAAGCGAAGAAAGAGGGCGTTGGCAAATACGTCAACTCGCCCGAATCGGCGATTTACCACAAAAGCGTGGAGGTTTACGGCCTTTACCAGGCGCGACAAGCCATCGCCAAGAAGGACCGCTGCATTATGGTAGAGGGATACATGGACGTGATCTCGATGCACCAAAGCGGCATCGAAAACGTCGTGGCCTCATCAGGCACATCGCTCACCGAGGGCCAGATTCATAAAATCAAGCTTATCACCCGCAACCTCACCGTCATCTATGATTCCGATCCCGCTGGTATCAAGGCCTCACTGCGAGGGATCAACCTGTTGCTGGCCGCTGGAATGAACGTGAAGGTGGTGCTTTTGCCCGAGGGTGACGACCCCGACTCGTTTGCCCAACACCACTCTTCTACGGAGGTGGAGGAGTACATCGAGCGCAACTCACAGGACTTTATCGCCTTCAAGACCGATATCCTTCTCAAAGGCGTGGTCAACGACCCCATCGCCCGCGCTGGCGTGATTACCGATGTCATTGAGTCGATAGCGTTGATTCCCGACCCGATTACCCGCAACGTCTACATCCAGGAGTGCGCAATGCGCCTTGGGATGAGTGAGAAATTGATCGTGCAACAGTGCGACAAGCTCATCACGGCGCGTCGCGACAAGGAGGCGATGAAGAAAGCCAAGGAAGATGCCGCTCGCACCCTCCAAGGAGTCGACAAGCAAGAAACCGGGACATCGACTTCCACCCAGGCACCACCGACAAAGCCTGAAGAAACTGAGCAAGACGATTCGCTCTACCTTGCCAAATATGAGCGCGCGGTGCTTCGCTACGCATTGAAGTATGGCGCCGTGGAAATAGGTGACGAGGCATACGACCAAGAGGGCAACGCGATGTCAATCACCGTGATAGATTATATTTTAGGTGACCTTGAAGGAGACGGACTTACAATCACCACCCCCCTCTACGCCCGCGCCATCAACATGGCATCCCAGCTCCTGCGCGACGAATGGCCCTCGGCACGCACCCGCGCCGATGAGCGCATCGACAAAGAACGGCAGCAGATGTGGGAACAGGGCGTAGCGGCCATACGCGACTCGGGATGCTCGGTAGCCGATATCGACCGTCGCGAGAAGGAATTGAGGGCACGATGCGATGAGATGGTAAGAGGGGCTCGCGCTGTTGTCGCCCAGCATTTCATTGAGAAGCAGATGGCGTCGTGTGACGACGACGAGATTCGCCGATTGACCACCGACCTGGTAAGCGAACGCTACCAATTGTCGAAAATCCACACCAAGCACGCCCATATCGAAACCGAGGAGGAGCGCCTGTATTCGCTGGTTGAGCGCGCCGTCTACGAGTTGAAGGACGCGGTGCTCGAGTGCCAGCAGCGATCCATACGTCGCAAAATCAAGGCCGTATGCAGCCAGCCCAACTGCGACCCGAGTCAGGTATTGGCCCTGATGCAGGAAAACAAGCGCTTAACCGAGATAAAGGCCGAGTTCGCCAAATTCCTGGGCGAGCGCATCGTGGCTCCGCGCCGCTAATCTCCATAAGCAATATAAATCGTTATTGAAAGCTAATATTGGTGAAATAACTATAAAGCGGTAATCGATTATTAGGCGAAAAGTGTTAACTTTGCACGAATAATATATTATTAACAAGGTATCCCCATACATTTCATTTCTCAAGGATGAGACAACTAAAGATTACCAAATCAATTACTAACCGCGAAAGCGCTTCGCTCGACAAGTATTTGCAAGAGATCGGACGTGAGGACCTCATAACCGTAGAAGAGGAAGTTGAGCTCGCCCAACGCATCAGGCAAGGGGATCAGGCAGCTCTCGAGAAACTTACCCGCGCCAACTTGCGATTCGTCGTGTCGGTAGCCAAGCAGTACCAGAACCAGGGCTTGTCGTTGCCCGACCTGATCAACGAGGGCAATCTCGGCTTGATCAAGGCCGCGCAGAAATTCGATGAGACCCGAGGTTTCAAATTCATATCCTACGCCGTGTGGTGGATTCGCCAGTCGATTCTGCAGGCCCTGGCCGAGCAGTCGCGTATCGTGCGTTTGCCACTCAACCAGGTAGGATCCCTCAACAAGATTTCAAAAGCCCTGTCGAAGTTTGAGCAAGAGAACGAGCGTCGCCCGTCGGCCGAGGAACTTGCCGAGGCTTTGGACGTGCCGGTGGAGAAGATTGCCGACTCGATGAAGGTGTCGGGCCGTCACATCTCGGTTGACGCTCCCTTCGTGGAGGGCGAGGACAACTCCCTCCTCGACGTGCTCACCAACGACGACTCCCCCATGGCCGACGCCACTCTCACGCAAGAGTCGCTTTCCAAGGAGGTAGACCGCGCCCTGCGCCAGCTGCACGAGCGCGAGCGTGAGATCCTCAAGAAATTCTTCGGCATCGGTTGCCAAGAGATGACGTTGGAGGAGATTGGTGCTGAATTCGACCTCACCCGCGAGCGCGTACGCCAGATAAAGGAGAAGGCCATTCGCCGTCTCAAAGGGCAGAAAAGCCGCCTGTTGAAGACCTATCTCGGGCAATAGTCGTCCGATCCAATACACGTAGAGAGTCGCGAGAAATCGCGGCTCTTTTGTTTTTGCTTTTGAAAGTTGGAAGAATAATTGTAAATTTGCCGTGATGTTGTAAAAATATCTTATCGACCAATCATGAAAAAAATCCTTATTCTTAGTGTGATGTTGGTGTCGCTGGGAGCCTGGGGCTCGGAGTTGTCACCCAATGAGGCTCTTAAGCGAGCCCACCTTGCCAATAATCCCGCTTTAAAAAACCGTGTACAACAGGATTCGCAGCTAAGGCTCGTCAGCACATTTGAGGCGGAGGGAACACCTACCGTTTACGCTTTCGCCGATGGGCATACAACAGTGCTGCTTTCGGCCGATGATCGCGTGGCTCCCGTCCTTGGATATTTCGACCAGCCTACTGATATGGCCACAGTGCCCGCTAATGTCGCCAAATGGCTCGAAGAATACTCGCGTCAAATCACATGGGCGCGCGCCAATCGTTCAGGGGATTTTGTGTCGATCACTCGACCGGAGCGCGACCCGATTTCGCCACTTCTTACCACTCAGTGGAGCCAGCGCGACCCCTACAACCGCCTGTGCCCGATAGATTACACCGGAGAGCGGTCGGTGACTGGATGCGTGGCCACGGCTATGGCCCAGGTGATGAATTATCACCAATGGCCAGCTCAGGGTAAAGGGGTGATTAATTACACATGGGGGCGCTGGGATGGCTCAAGCGAGGATTTGTCGCTGGATCTATCCACCATCACCTTCGACTGGGACAACATGATCGCCACTTATCAGAACGACGACTTTACCGACGCACAAGCGCAAGCCGTGGCCGAGCTTATGCAAGCATGCGGCTATTCGGTGAATATGATATATTCTTCACAGACATCCGGAACGAGCAGCCAGAGTGTGCCCGTGGCGCTGGTGCAGAATTTCGATTACTCTAACAGCGCCCAAATCGAGGTGCGCGACCTGTATACACTGGAGCAGTGGGAAGAGATGGTGTACAACAACCTGAAAAATTACGGCCCCGTGCTTTACAGCGGCATCACTACCTACTGGGAAGGTCATGAATTCGTAGTCGACGGATACCAGGCCGACGGCTACTTCCATCTCAATTGGGGTTGGAACGGCTTATGTGACGGTTACTTCCTGCTCGACGCGCTCACCCCCGAAGTGATGGGAACCGGCGGGGCCGAAAGCGGTCAAGGATTCATCTACTACCAGGACGCCGTAATGAATCTTGCACCCTCAACCGCTTCAGGCACGACCCCCTCCGACCCCTATCTATACACCTCAACTCCCCTCTACGCATGGCTTTACGAGGGCTATGACAATGTTATAGAGCTGGGCAATGACATCTATTCGGCAGGCAACCGCGACGAGAATTACGACCTCGGTTTCCGTCTCACCTCCGGCGACAGTTCAAGTCAAGTAGTCATCGTTGAAAATGACCTGGCTTTGCCGATGGGATATTATTTATACGGTGTATGGATGTCGTTTGACGATGTCGCCCCGGGGTCCTACTCACTTGTGCCCGTTTATCGTATAAACGGAAATACCGAGTGGCTCAACCTTCGCTTGCCAGTGTCGAGCGACCCCGATATACTCGTGGACTACGACGGGGAGAAGGTGACTCTGCATGTTGGGGAACTCACTTACGGCCAACTTCAAGTGCCAGCCCTTTCCCAAGGTGCGACAGCCGAGGTGACGCTGACCGCTACCAGCACCTACCGGGTCGACCAGGAAAGCGCATTGGCCCTGTTGCTGGCTTCGGGTGAGGACGGAAATCACACCACCCTTGTCCAAACGTTGTTTGAAATCATCAACATCCCCGCTGGTGGTTCCGGCACATGGAAATGGCAACTTGAGATCCCTGAAGACATTCAACCGGGCGAGTACTCCCTGTGGCTGTATGAGCCTACCGGAACTCCCTTCCACGGAGCTGATGTGACCATCACCCAGGGCGCGGGTGTCCAAGCCGTAAGCGTAGACGTCGACACCACCAACGTTCAGCTTTACGACCTCAACGGACGCCCCGCCACCTCCCGCTCGCGCGGCATCCTTATCTCAGGCCGCCAAAAGTTACTTCTCCCCAACCATTAACCCATCGAACAAGATACGAAACGGCTTCACCCTGAATCCATGTTGTCCTTCGGTCAACATGGATTCAATTTTTAGTGGAAATGAGTAGATTTTCTGCCTTTTGTTGTAACTTTGTGCCCGTTTGCTGCGTCATAAGAGTATGAAACCGATTCTCACATTTATGCTACTCTCGGTTGCGGCTGCTCTAACAACTTCGGCCAACGAGGCAACTGATTCAATTACAAGCTATACCGAGGCCCAACTCGATTCATTGATTACAAGCCTTAACGAGGTGACAGTCACAGCTCAGCGTCCATTGGTCACAAAGGAGATTGATCGCATAGGCTACGACGTGCAGGCTGACGACGAGTCGAAAACGGCTACACTAAGCGACATCTTGCGCAAGGTGCCCTTGGTGTCGGTCGACCCCGACGGAACCATCAAGGTGAAGGGATCCAGCGACTTCAAGATCTATCGCAATGGCCGGCCCAATAACTCCTATTCCAAGAACGCCAAAGAGCTGTTCAAGGCCATCCCCGCATCGTCAATCAAGAAGATCGAGGTTATCACGGATCCCGGAGCCAGAGAAGATGCCGAGGGCACAAGTGCTATACTCAACATCGTGACGATGAGCGACTTGCAACTGAAAGGCGTGACCGGCCAAGTGTCACTTTCGACCAACTCCAAGAGCCATTGGGCGCCCAATCCCAATTTGTACATAACCACGCAAATCAACAAGGTGATACTGTCGGCTTACGGCGGCTGCTTTTTTCAACAGGGGGATTTCTGTAAGGATCACACAGAATCGCGATACGTTTATGATGAAACTGGCAACGTGTTGACCGGCAAGTCCCAACGACGTTATCCTGGAGGCACAGGGTGGTTTGGCATCGACGGCAGTTATGAGCTGGATTCGCTCAATCTGTTCACGATGGAGTTCAACGGTTACACATATAGGATTAACCAGCATTTTGACCAGCAAGTGGATTTGACCCTTGCCGACGGCACCCCCGGAATGAGCTACCGAGCACTTACCACATATCGCCCCATAACTTATTTCGACCTTGGTGGAGGTATCAACTACCAGCGATCCACACGGCGCAAGGGAGAAACCATCACGGCGAGCTATCTCCTTGCCACCACCCGACAGCACTCCGACGTAACCGAGGAATACAGCGACAAGGTGAACGCTTCGTTTGATTACGATTCCAAGCTATCCAACACCCGAGCCAACTTCATCGAGCATACCTTGCAACTCGATTGGGCACGACCGATAAATGCCCATAACAAATTTGACACGGGGACCAAATATATCTATCGTAACAACCACTCCTACAGCACTTACGATTACATCCCCACTGCGAGCGAATACACCAATTTCAAGCATACCACACAGGTGGGTGCAATCTATGGGGATTATCGGCTGAATGTGAAACGTTGGAACTTCCGCGCCGGGCTGCGATTCGAGTACTCTCGCCTTAAAGGTCATAATATAGATCCCGAAGAACCCGCATTTTGCCGATCCCTGCGTGACTGGGTGCCCAACGCGTCGATCAGTGTGAATATTAACGATGAGAACACGCTGAAAATCAGCTACAACGAGCGCATCAATCGACCCGGCATAACGTATCTTAACCCTGCGGTGAATTCATCACCTGTGAGCGTGAGCCAAGGCAATCCCGACCTTGTAAGCGCCCGTTACCGCTCCATCAACTTGAATTACTCACTGATTAAGAGCAAGATAAACATTGACCTCACCGCAGGTTATACCACTTCCACGGATGGGATAGTGTCAGTGCAACAAGCCATCAACGATGTGATGTATTCCTCCTATGCCAACGTGGGCCATAATCGCACGTTTAACACCAATCTCTACGTCCAATGGTCGCCATTTGAGAAAACCACATGGATTCTTAACGGTGGCCTTTACTATCGTTACTTTAAGAACCCTGATTATCAGTTGAGCCACGTGATGGCGCATGGATGGAACGGCTGGATTTGGACCCAAGTGCGCCAGAAACTGCCATGGAAGCTCACCGCCTCGGTGTCGTTTAACACCTGGAAGAGTGGCGCAACCTCGGCCTACTCCAGCCTGAAGAGCTATCATCCTTATTATTACTCTTTGAATCTTCAGCGCTCGTTTCTCAAAGATGATCGGCTGACGGTGACCGCAACCGCCATGAATCCATTCGGGCCCAAGGGTGAACACAACCGAGCCTACTCGTTCAACCAAGGACGCGATGGCTACCAAGACTCGTGGAGTTCCTACTACCAAAGTTTCCAGCTGCAAGTGAGCTATCGATTCGGCTCGCTCAACGCCAGCGTGAAGAAAACAGCCTCCACCATAAAAAACGAGGACGTTGTGGGAGCCAAAGTAGGCAAGTAACATCTTTCTGATATTATCCCAAAGGTATCCCAAAAGCGAGCCTCTATCGGCCGCCTCCCAACCCCCTGCCCATAAAAGAAAGACTGCCTGACAACCCAATCGTTATCAAGCAGTCATTGTCGGGGTGAGAAAATACGAACTTAGGGTAAAATTGAGTGTCATGTATTTAGAATTGAGATTTTAATTCATTATGGTTTAGCGAGTTGTAAAATAGGTTAGAAAAGTGAGATTTTGTGGGATGTCTTTGAATAACTCAAAATTTGTGCGTAAATTTGTGCGTAAATTTTTAGGGTTATGGACAAGAAGCAATATCAACTGACTTTCAGATTGGAGAAGCCCCGGAGCGTGAGCGCGAAGCGCCAGGCACGCGGCGAGGATGTGAGTGAGCAAATACTCCAGGCCGACATCACCTTCGGGCGCAAGCGTTGCCGTTACTACTCTGGCTACCGCGTCAAGGAAAGCCAATGGGATCAGGAGAAGCAGCAGATGCGACGCAACAATTTCACCAGAAAAGGCGTGAGCGCATCGGATGTTAATGCGAGGCTGGCCAAGATCAAAGTCGCCGCGGAGCAAGCGTTCTCCGAGCTCGAACATAACGGCATCGAGCCAACCCCGCAGACTGTGATTGAGGGGATTCGTCGATATCTCAGTGAGGAAAAGACCGAACGGCGTACGGTCGCCGACTGTTATATGGAGCTGATCGAGGAGCGGCGGGTGGAGCTGAAGGAGAGTCCGCAGACAGCGGTGTGGCGCTACGGCACGTGGAAGAAGCACCTGACGATGTACAACCACTGGATCGGGTACCGCAAGGGTGCGTATTTCGAGGATGTGACCGCGGCGGTGCTTGACGGCTTCGAGCGCTATCTGGTGGGGAAGGGCCTGTCGAACTCCTACGTCGGCAAGAGTATGACCGATTTCAACACGTTCCTGAACTGGGCGGTGAAGAAAGGATACTGCACCAACCTGGCGTTCCGCGAGCGCAAGCAGCTGTTAAGCGACGGCACCAAGAACGAGGCGAGCGTCTATGCGCTATCGGAGGATGAGCTGATGGCGGTGATCAACATCGTAACGGCGAGTGCTTCGCTGTGCCGCACCCGCGACGTGTTCGTGTTCTGCTGCTTCTCGGGACTGCGTTTCGGCGACGCGATGGGTCTGCGGTGGTCGGACATCTATGACGACGGCGTTGACCTCGTTGCTGAGAAGACGGGCCAACATATCCGCATCCCGCTCAACAACACCCTCCGGAAGATTCTCGCCCGCTACAAGGGTGTCTGCCAGGATGGTCGAGTATTCCCGAAGATCTCCAACCAGAAGTTCAACGACCAGCTGAAGAAGATCGGGCAGTTGGCGGGATTCAACAGCGAGTGGGTGAAAACCAAGAAGGTGGGGAACACGGTGGTGAAGACGCCGATGAAGAAGTGGGAATGCCTGTCATCGCATGTGGCCCGACGCACGTTCGTGTCGTACGCGCTGAGCATCGGCATCCCGCCGGAGGTGATCCGCTCCATCACCGGCCACTCCACCTCGAAGATGATGCAGACATACGTGAAACTGAGCCAGGGCGTTAAACGCGAGTTCATGGAACGGATGGATCAGAATACATCGGCAGAGGAGGACACCCGCACCAAAGAACCCTCCACGGTCTACGACTTGGTGGAATCAGATACCGACATCAAGTCCCTGGGCGACATGCTGGGTATCCCCGAGCAGAAGAAGTACCTTCGGCAGGTGGAGAAAGAGCCACTGTTGGCTGTGCTTCACCTTGCCCTCTACCTATGGAACACCAGCGGCGCTTCAGCTGCAGCTCGTTATATCGACTTGCTATCGGGGGATTGGCTCGACACTTTCTATTCCGAGATCGCTCGCACTCGCAGCTGGAAGAAGTAGAAGTTTCATAAATCCGTAGATTTTAGCTACTTTTGTGGCAGATATTCTCTTATGGACAAAATAGTTTCCCGCAATCCCTCGGCGTTGGGTGACTTCAATTTTGATGCCCTCACCCAATGCATCTCCACAATTCACTCCGCGTTGCAGTCGTCGGCTGCCAATGCGGTAAACCGATTCGCCACCATCCGAAACTGGCTAATTGGCAGATACATCGTTGAATATGAGCAAAATGGCAACGACCGGGCACAGTATGGCGCAAGGCTGCTGCCTAACATAGTTGAGAAGGTGCGTATTAGAGGCATCAATACGACAATGTTGGCTCATGCTCGGAATTTTTATTTGATGTATCCTCAAGTCATTGAGGCTATTACGCCAATTCTCCCGATGCTGTCGGGTAAATTGATAAATATACCATTTTCATTTGATTTGCTATCCTCACCCTCTGATGCAATTTTCCCGACAGCGTCGGGAAAATTTACGGAGAGTATTGAGCAACAGGCATTTGAGGCCACGGAGAGAATTTGTCCGACGCCGTCGGGCAAATTCACCACTCCAGCCACGACCTTGATCTCCAAGCTTTCTTTCTCCCACATCGTGGAGCTTCTGTCAATTGACGACCCGCTGATACGGTTCTTCTATGAATTTGAGTGCATGCGGAATGCGTGGAGCGTGAAGGAACTCCACCGTCAGATTGTCACCAACTTGCACATACGTGTCGGCTTGAGCAAGAAGCCCGAACTGGCAATGAAAAAACTTGCAGAGATCACTGAGCAGCAGAACACGCGACTACAGATCAAGGATCCGTTAACGCTTGAATTTCTCGGACTCGACGCTGGAGAGTATGTCACCGAGAATGACTTGGAAACTGGCCTGATCTCCCATCTTCAAGAATTTATGCTCGAATTGGGCAAGGGGTTCTGTTTCGAGGCGCGCCAAAAGCGAATGATTATTGACGACCGATACTATTTCGCTGATTTGGTGTTCTATAATCGCTTGCTCCACTGCAACGTGATTCTGGAAATAAAGAACGACGAGTTCAAGCATGAGTATTTGGGGCAACTCAATGCCTACGTCTCTTATTATCGTGAAAACGAGATGCAACCAGGCGACAACCCTCCCGTAGGCATTCTCCTCTGCACCCGCAAAGGCAAGCGAATGGTGGAATACGCCCTTGCAGGGATGGACAACAACCTGTTCGTTTCCACCTACATGTTATGCCTCCCCGACAAGAGGCAGTTGGAAAGCTTCTTGGAGAACGCCATAGATTAGCTATATGCGAAAACTACTATATATCACAATATTAGCACTTACCGTTGGCTTGTCAGCTTGCTCGCGATCGGCTCGGCAGAAGCAAATCCTTGTTGAGGCTGAGAGGATAGCCGCTATGTACCCCGATAGTGCGTTAGCCTTGGTAAGCGACATCGATGCCCAAGATCTCAAAGACGCTGACAATAAAGCGCTGTATGCCACAGTAATAGCCACGGTCAATAACGTAAAAGAAAGTTCCATGGCCGGAGATTCCCTTATACGCTTTGCCTACAATTTCTATCGAGGGAATGACAAAGAGCGGTTCCTCCGAAGCGGCAATCTCTATGCGATGCATCTTTTTTGGATGGGCGAAGGAATGGCTTCTCTGGCTGTGCTCGACTCCTTGTTGGCAACTCCCAATCTCCCCGATAGCATTGAGATTGAACTACTTCAAACCCGAACGGGGATAGGGGGATCGCTGTTTGACTGCAAGCGCAATATCTGCTACATAAAGCGTCTTCAGAAGTTGGACAATAACACTGAGGCACAGTTGGATTACAAATATCAGTTGTGCGAGAACTACCAGTTTGCTGGCCAGAGCGACTCGGCATTAACCTTGATTGACGAATTGATTGAATATGCTAAAGTACACCAATTGGCTGAGGATCAATTCAAATTTACCTATGAGAAAGTCGGGATTCTGGAGGAGAAAGGTCGTTATGCCGAAAGTAACGCTCTCGTGGACTATATCTGGAGTCATGCGCCCGACTACTCCTCCAATTCTTTCCTACACTATTGGAAAGCCCTTAATTATTTCAACTTGGGGGATTTCAAGAATTCACAGCATCACCTTGCGATAGCCGATAGCAGCGCCATAACCTCGACCGATATTGATCGGGATTACTACGAGAGTTTTGCCCGACCTCTCCGGGAGTATTTGGCTTACAAGCAGTCGGGCGTGATAAAATTGACCCAACTGGCTTTTGCCAACAACCTCCAACAGCACAAATCTAACCGTATCGAGACAAACCGTCGCCAAGCGGAGCAAAATTCGCTCATGGTGGAGAATCGCGCACTTGAGCTTAAAGCCGAAAATCAGCGCAAGACCGCCATTATAATTATTGTCATCCTTATCGCCGTCATCATCACGATAATAGCTCTATGGAATATACAAAAACGCAGACGCCGGGTAGTCGAGGCCGAGGAACGAGTTGATGCCCTCAACAAAATGGTGGAGGAACTTAAGCATCCTACCCCAACTTCTGCGCATGACGCGCTGCGCCGTGCCATGCTCCAACAACTTGGCATTATAAAAATGGTGGCCGAGACTCCAACTGAACAGAATCGCGAAATGCTGCGTAAAATTTCATCAATGGAGAACGAAGCCACTGGAGGTGCGCTCGTGAATTGGGACAACGTCTACGAGATCGTCGACAACCTTTACTCCGATTTCTGCAAAAAGCTTCACAACCGATATGGCGGCATCCTTACTGAGAAAGAAGAACAGGTGATAGTGCTGTTTGTGGCTGGATTCTCGGCCAAAGAGATCAGCGTCATCACATCTCAATCCACAGCCTCGATCTATGTGCGCAAATCGGCGGTAAAGAAGAAGCTTGGCGTGGCCGAGAAGGAGGATGTGGTGGATTTTCTGAAACAAGAGCTGACGCGTTAAGGCACTTTTAGATGGGATAGAGCTGATTTTAGAATTTTATAAGAAACAACAACTGATAATCAGCTTTTTACAATTTGAAATTTAGATTTTTAGATTTGGTGTTAAGATTGCTTTAGGCGTTACTTTGTGGTACAGAAATCAACAAAAGTATCGCAATATGAACGCCAAAATCTTTACTCAATTCCTGGCCGTGATGCTGGCCATCATCGTCTCCTGTGAAGCAGTCGCCCAAGAGGTGTCCGACACTATCACGGGCCAAAGCCTACATGAAGTCGTTGTCCAAGCACCTAAAGTGATCCGCAAAGCGGATATGGATGTCTACTTCCCATCCCAAAGCGCCGTCGAGTACTCCCGAAACGGCATGCAGCTTCTCCATAACCTCATGATCCCCTCGCTCTCGGTGGTCGAAGCGATGGGCACGATAAAAGCGGGAGGGCAGTCGGTGCAAGTACGTATCAACGGTAGGGAGGCCACAATCGATCAGGTGAAGGCTCTACTGCCCCAGACCATCAAGCGGGTGGAATGGATCGACAATCCCGGACTACGTTACCAAGGAACCAACTACGTGCTCAACTTCATCGTCGCAAACCCAACACTTGGAGGCTCCATGCAAGCCGAGGATCGTCAGGCTTTGAACACGGCTTGGGGCGATTATTTCGTTGACAGCAAGTTTAATAACGGCCGTTCTCAGTGGGATGTAGGGGCCAACTTCAAACTCACCAACAAGGTGAAATCTCACCGTGACTACACGGAAACTTTCACCTATCCCGACGGCACATCTCTCACCCGCGATGAAACGCCCATCGGGGGACATTGCGACAATACCTATGGGCGACTGTGGGGCGCCTACACCTACATCAAGCCTGACACCACAATATTTTATGTGGAGGCCAGCGTGGCTCCCACCTTTTCCGATGACTACTATGCCAAGGGTCGGATGTCGCTCACTGACGGCTCGGAAGACATACTTCTCTCTGACTCGCATGGCGACCATGGAACTACTCCTCGATTCTCGGCTTACCTTGAACAACATTTTCGCGGACGTCAGACACTGGTAGTGGATTTCAACGCCACACTCTACTTCGGCAAATCGTATTCCGACTACCTGGAGCAGACGACAGCACCTCCAGTTGCCACCCTGTCAGACATCCACACCATGATTAAAGACCGTAACCAGGCTTACGCTCTCCAAGCCAACTACATCAAGCGATGGAAACAGTCGAAGTTTACCGCAGGCGCCTCATACACAGCCAACCGTAACCGCTCGCGATACGAAAATTTGGAAGGGGAGGTGTTTCATCAGCACCAAGACAAGGTATATCTGTTCGCCGAATACCTGCAACGCATTCAGAAAGTTACCCTTACGGCGGGGCTCGGAGCGCAGTTCACCAAATTCCAGTTCAAGGAAACGGAGCAAGGGAACCATTTCTGTAACCTCCGTCCCCAAGCTTCAATCAACTACCGGCTTAACGACGACCACCAATTCCGGTTGAGTTTCCAGTCATGGCAGTCGGCTCCATCCCTGGCGCAGACCAACGTCGCTCCGCAGCAAATCGACGGATTCCAATGGAGGATTGGCAACCCGCATCTCAAAACCTCCAACTCTTACCAGCTCACCTTCCGGTACAATTTCAGTCTGCCGATTATGGAGGTATCTCTTGGCGTCCGTGCCTTCACCAGCCCCAACGCTATTACTCCAATCCTGTATTGGGCCGATGACAAGTTGATTAACTCTTATGAAAACAGTCGAGGGCTTCAAAACCTCACATTCTTCCTCTCACCGCAGGTGGTGCTTATCCCCAATTGGCTCATGGCAAGCGGCCATGTCCAGTATCGTATGGAGCGTATGCGTGGCACCGGCTACAAGTTTTACAATCACAACTGGAGCGGCAACGTGGATGTCATGCTCACCCACTGGGGTTTTGAACTGGTTGGGCAATACGTCCGCGCCCAACACCACCTTTGGGGCGAGAAAATCAGTTGGGGAGAGAACCTCACCATCCTCCAGCTCTCCTACAACTGGCGCAACTGGCAATTCGGAGCGGGAGTAATCATGCCCTTTGGCAGATACGACCAAGGAAGCAAGATGCTCAGCCCTTGGAACACCAACGAGCAGCACCTCCGTCTCGACATGAGCATGCCCTACGTCAGCGTTAGCTACCACCTCCAATGGGGACGCCAAAAACGCGGAGCCTCCAAGCTCTTCAACGCCGATGCCTCTGTCGAAAAATCCTCTGCCGCTGGCCGATAATACCCTTGGGGTAGCCTCAGATATCTGCCTACTCGTTGGGCGATTGGTAGAAAGAGGCGAGAGGTTCCTTGTGCGCCGAGCAATCCCAACCGACAGGACGTGTCATGTAATATAGTCGTTCGATGAGACGGCGTGCGCGCTGTGGATCCTCGTTAAAATTGGAGGCTCGGCACAGGATGTCGATGTCCTGAAGGTCGACTATCACGCAGAGACGAAGTCGTAAAATTTGAGCGATGGAACGGAGTTGATCCTGTGAAAAAGGATGTATGCCACGTTCCATTCTCTGGTAATGGGCAGGGGTGCAGCCGATGACCTTTGCGAGCATCGGCACTGTGATATGAAGCCTCTTGCGGGCTTGGATTAACGCCATTTCGACCGCGCCATAGAAGCGGCTCCAATCGCGACGGTAGCGGTTTCGGAGATCGCTGTTGATACAGTTGTTCATAATCGGGGGGTTACTGATAAGTGGTCTAAAAATGGGTTAGTGTCAGCTTGCTGTTACCACATGTTACGCGCAACCGGTGTGGTAAAACCTGCACTCGGAATGCATCGCAATTTCCGAGGTGCGTATTAGGCTCCCTCACCAAGGATGCGAGCGGTTCGGGCAAGCCCGACGTGTGAGCAGTCTCCATAAAATAGGTTACACTCAACGAGTGGATTATAAAAGTCAGGATCGACACGTTATCGTGGGAATTTTATAGCTGAATAGCTCTCAGGTTACTGTAACGTGCAGCTGTCAACGGCTGTCCCCTTATTTGCATCCCTTGCCTTAACGTGCCATTCGTTAAGGTCGTTGTGGGATCGGTACAGAGAGTTGTGTGAGGTGGCTCTGTCTCCGAGCCATGAGGTGATTTCCGCTGTAGCTCTCTCCCCGCCCTCATCATTATCGAGGAATAAGTGAGCCTCGGCATAAGACTCCAAAACCGCACGGGCTCGAATCAGATTAGCGGTTGAGTTGAGGATAACGGCATCACTCCCCGCGCCCCACCTTTGCAGGAAAGTGAGGTAGTCGAAGAAGCCCTCAAAGACTGCGACCTTGCCTTTTTTCTTGTGCGCCCGCACAGTAATATCCTTCGGCGAGATGCTCCCCTTGAATTGCGGATTACGAATCTCGTAGCCTCCCGACTGATTCTTGAAGCCGATTGCGTAACAGGATTTTCCTCTCAGCGCATAGTCGAGTTTGACACATTCGCGACGAGCCACATCCATCTCGATGCCGCGACTGTCAAGGTAGGCTATCAGCGGCCACTTTCTTAGCGGCGACTCTCGGACTTCTTGATAAGGACTATCGCAATGAGCCTGGGGCAGAGTGGACGCACAAGGAACAGCCCCCGACTCGACGATTGCCACCAGCGCTTCTGCCACACTTTTGAGGGAGTTCAACCTCATCACAAGGTCGATGATGGAGCCGCCAATTCCAAGCCCGTGATCGTACCACAGGTTGAGATCAATTGCCACTTTGAACGAGGGTGTGCGCTTCGGATGCAGCGGGGAAAGGTACCAGACATTACCCTGACTCACTCTGGCGGGTGAATATCCCAGTCTTGCTAAAAAGTCCACGATGGACACCGACTTAGCCTCTTGGATGCTTATTCCGGTTTTCATATATAGAATTTCATTGGATAAAAAAACGATGATTCGATGATTTTGCCAATCAAAGAGTTGTGTATTAGAGTCTTACTTCTTCATCACACCTTCATCAAAATAGAAGCGGTGAAAGAAGAAAAAGATGACAACTCATCCATTTTATTGATTTGATGAAATATTGATGATTCTATATACCATTGAGTAATAAGTGCTTATATTCCATATTCATCAATTCATCAAAATTTAGGTTATAGTTTCAACGAGTCCAGCAATTTTCGCGTTATCGTGAAGTAGCGGCCTTTGTCCTTTACGCGGGTGTACTTGGACCCGATGGGAGGGTACTGCCGCTGGATCTTGTCGTAGGCGAGGGAGTTGGGGCATTCTCCAATCCCCAAAACTCATGAAGGATTCGTTTTACGGTGGTTTTATCGACACGCTCTCCCTCGGCGTTCAGCAGATTCACAACGTCCTTGGGTACCACCCCGATGCTGTCAATGCCCAATTCCGTCATGATGTCGTCGAAGAGTTCGATCATGTCAGCTTCCGCGGGATTACGACACGCCCGCATGATTTTGTCAAGAGCCGGGGTGTGGATTTTGTCGGGAGCGAACCACATTCTGCTTTCTTTCACCGTCGACATTTGGCGATGCAACAGGAAGTGGAGGAAGGCGGGGATCTCGGATTTGATTTTTTCCAGGGCGTTGGTGTCGTCACTGTCAAGAGGCTTGACTCTACGCACCCAATAACGTATCTCCTGGCGATCGATGATCAGTGGACGGTACTCGTTGTTGCTGCATAGCACAAACTTGCCGTAGAACCCCACCTCAACCCGATCCTTCCCTTTCGACTCCGACTTGAACGACAACGCCGTGCTCAGGTTTTTCAGCCGCTCCGAATCCTCTCGGCGATTCAAGGAGGTTTCATCAATGAGTATCAGCAACTTGGCCATCCAGTCGGCATTGAATCGGCTGCTGAAGTTCTCATTGGTGTTGAACGTGGCGTTCTCCTGAAAGATTGCCTTCAAAAAGTTGAGGAAGGTGGTTTTGCCCGTCCCGCGGTCAGTGGAGACAAGCAATAGAATCGGTAGTACCTGCTTGGGTTGCAGATACAGCAGCTGCATGTAGTCCAGGCCCAACTCATACTGTTCCTCGAAGATGTGGCTCAGCAGGTGTTGAATGGTGGACCAATCCCCAGGGGTGGGGACGTGGGAGATCGGCTCATATTGGTTGTAGAAGTTTCCGCACTCTCGGCGATAGCCTATATGCGCCGGCTCGATCACGAAGTCGTCAAACTGCGGGATTCTCCTCACCTCATCCTTCGAGAAGTCCATAACGAGGATTTGCAACTTCCACGGCTTCATCACGGTGCGCTCGTTACCGTCCTCTGAGACGCGGATCAGCTTATAGTAGACGGTGCCCACTCGGATGTAATCGTCAATGGTGTTCATCGGCGGTAGGATTTCAAGTGGGCGTCTCGATTCATACCGGCCAACTCAATGGCCTTCTCCACATCGATCACGATCTTTCGACCGATTTGGGTGATGGCGGCGTTGATGCGTCCGCTCTTTTTGATGCGGTTGGCCGTGGGTAGGCTGCAATTGAAGATCTCAGCGATTCCGGCGATGCCGTACACATATTTCTTCTCGGGATTCTGGGCCGGCACATTCACTGCCGTAGATACCGGCTGAGAGCAGCGACTGAGTTCCAGGAACTCCTCGCCGGTCATTTGCCATATGGGCTTTTGTAAAAGGTCAGAAAGGTTCATTGCGATTAGGGTTAAGTGCATAAAATATTTCTGGCACAAAGGTCTAAATTTTCCCTGCAACCACTTAGGTGGAAAACACCAAAAGAATTTAAATCACTTATTCAACTTTTTATCAGAGCGTTACACCACTCAACTTCCTATGTGTTCACGCAAGAGAACAGAAACGGTGGAGGGTAACATGGGAATCCCTTCCACAGAGGTGGTGAAATATGATACTAAAGTTGAAAATGTCGGGTGTCGAGCTCCACCGTGGTGGACTCTTACCAAGGGATGGTAATGTCGGCCTGAGCAAATTCCTTCCTGATATGCTGCACAAACTCCCGATCCTCCGTAGATGCTGAGGATCCCAAACAGAATGTCGCCTTGGAATCATAGGACTTCCTCTTCAGCCCAAGCACGTTGAGAATCCGCTGAATCCATACCTTGGATCGCTCAGGAGGGAGAAATTTCGACAAGGTGTAAATCATCAGGAATAACCTGTTGTTCTGTTCGCCCATCTTCTTCAAGGGACTCGGTGCCGTCGGATGGTTTATACCAAATATAAAGGCGTCGTCCGACACCCTCCCCAAAATCGTGCCGTTGCACACGCGACACATTATCCGGCACACTTTCTTGGGAAAGATAAGGTCGGTGGCGTTGACCCGTTTGAACAACTTTTCGTTTTCTACTGCCGTCAACTCATCAATTGGGAACAGGCGATAGGCGGAGACTTGTTCCTTGAGTTTTATAATGGCTTGAATCGCCTTCTTGAAACTGAAGGTCAGGCCTTTATTTGTTCTTTGCTCTATGTCATCGATATACTGGCCTACGCTTTCAGTCTGCTCCATGATAGCGTCAAACTGCTCATTCGCCCCGATTCGCAGCCGCGACGCAAGTCCATGTTTGTCAATCTTCTTGTGACCGCTGAGAGTTTGCAAGGCGCACATCACCTCATATTCCACGGCTTTCTTCAGCACGTCAGCGGCCTCAGCGGCTTCCACCACTAATCTTTCTCTTTCCTCATTGGCCAGCTTGAGAGCTTTATGTTCCACCTGGAGTGCGTCTATCTTGTCAAACTCCTCCTGGTGAGCCTCATAAAGCCAAATGATTTTGTTAAACAGGGCAAGGAGCGAGGCGACTCGGCCGATGCCGTCAAAATCCTCGTTTTTCAACTCTTCCTCGATAGCTGCAGTGAAACTTTTACGCCATTGCGTTCCGGATATACCATGGACAATCGACGACAGTCGCTCCAAATCCCTATAAGTGATTCCCACGCCCATGGCCACACTCTCAAAAAGTTCGCACACCCCTTCAAACTCACCGATGCAGCAGCTGATCGTGAGCCTGTCGTTATCGGGATATAACAGATCCGTTCCAAGAACGTTCGTAGCCATGGATGAGGTTAAATAGTCATAACAGGACGAATTGCCCCATCAATTCTAACACCTCATCAAGCTATTGAGTTTATATGATACGCCGATTTGTCCTTGACGAAACGCCCCGATATTCCCCTTTAAAAACGCCACAAGATCCCGCCCCAATTTGTGCGTAAATTTGTGCGTAAATAAAAAGAATCGCTTGCAGATCGCTGTCCTGCAAGCGATTACAATAAATAATTGTCGGGGTGAGAAGACTCGAACTTCCGACCTCCACGTCCCGAACGTGGCGCGCTAACCAACTGTGCTACACCCCGAGATGGTTTTGCGGCCACAAAGGTAGTGATTTTCCCTTAAACGCGCAAATAAAAGTTTAACTACAACTACAAACTAACAACTAACAACTACAAACTAACAACTAACAACTAACTCCTACTCTTTTCCCATCGCTTTGTAGATGTAGTCGAGGATGCGGGTGCGGGGGTTGAGGCGGGAGAAGGCGGCGTTGTCGCGGGTGGGGTTGACGCGGTTGCTCAGGAAAATGTAAATTAGGTCGGTCTCGGGGTCGATCCAGAAGCAGGTGCCGGTGAAGCCGGTGTGACCGTAGAGCTTGGTCTCAAAAGCGGTGGGGGAGGTAATGTCGAAGCCTAATCCACGGCGTCCTGACTCGCTGCGTGAGGTGGTGAAATTCTTGACTGTGGCCTCGGAAAGCACGCGGTTGCCAGCGTATTGTCCTCCTTGGAGGTACATGCGGCACAAGCGCGCGAGGTCGTTGGCGGTGGAGAACAAACCTGCGTTGCCCTGTACGCCTCCCGACATGGCGGCCAATTCGTCGTGGACATATCCCCGGACGGTCTGCTTGCGTAAGTAGGGGTCGTGCTCGGTGGGGGCGATATCGGTGACAGGGAAGTGGTCCAATGGACGGTAGACTGTGCGATACATTTCGAGAGGCTCGAAGATGTAGCGACCCACGTATTTGTCATGGCTCTCACCGGTGACGTGTTGCTCGGCGTCGGCCAGCAGGGCGAAGTTGAGACAGGAATAGTTGTAGGAGTTGTTGGGGCGGAGCTTGGCATTGTAGATGCGTGCCATTATGGAGTCGTAGGTGGCGGGTCCAACCCAGAAGCCTTTGGCGATCTCAATGGGGAATTGCTCGGAACGTGTGGTCGATGCTATGTCGGTGCGACGTTTGGCCGAGGCGTTGCCGTAGGAACGGTTGGCGATTTTGACGGTGTTGGTTTTGGTGGGCTTGCCGGTGATTAGCGGTCCGGTATAGGTGGCCGTGTCCATCATCATTTGGTACATGTTGAGGGACGCGGGCATGCCGCTTTCGTGGTATAGCAGCTGGCGCACGGTGATGTTCTCCTTGTCGGTGCCACGCAGCCCCGGGATGTATTTGGAGGCTTTCTCGTCGAGCTTGATCAGGCCTGAGTCGAAGGCTTTCATTATTCCGGGCAGGGTACCGGTGGCCTTTGAGACGGAAGCTAAGTCGTAAATGGTGGCGTCGGTGACGGGGGTGGATGATTTAAAGTCGAGGGTACCGTAATTTTTGTTGAAAATCACGTTGTCGCCTTTGGCGATAAGCACCTGGCATCCCGGGAAGGCTTTGTTTTTGATCCCCTGAGCGACGAGGGCATCGATGCTGTCAGTGAGCCAGGGGGCTACGCCTTCCACCTCGGGGGAGGTGTAGCCGAGGCGTTTCTTTTGGATTTTCACTCCTGAGCCCAGTGGAGCTATGCCTTTGAGGTTGACTGGTAGCCGGCCAGTGACGTTGATACCTCCAAACACGGCTTGGGCGGCGTATTCACGTAGGTAGGGGGTGTCGTCACCAGCGAGCACGAGGGTAGGGGAGTTGTTGACTTGATTGGCGAATTTACCCATTTTTAGGGCCGACATAAAGAACACGGGGATGACGTTCTTGGCCTTGGTGAACTGAGCCAGCGTCTCTCGAGACACGGCCGAATCGTCGTAAACGCCTATTACGACATATTCATGTGCAAGTATCTTCTTTACCTTCTCGGCCGAGAATTGCGCGCCTTGGTTGTTGTAGACCGTGGCTTGGGCGTATTTGCCGCAATATTGGGTAAAGGCGTTGTCGGATGATTTGTTGCCGATGTTAACCACAGCCACGTCGCGGGTGTCGGGTATAGGGAGCAGGTCGTTGTCGTTGCGGATACATGTGATGCACGCGGCGGCGAGGCGGCGGTTGATGGCGTCGGCCTGCGGTGAGTTGATTATCTTCTCCAGGTTGGCGGTGTTGATCGACTGGGGCTTGTTCAAGCCGAGGGCGTATTTGAATGTAAGCACCTTCTTGCAGCGTTGCTCTATCAAGGAGTTGCTGATGCGGCCGTCCTTCACGGCTTGCTCCACAGCCTTGATATCGGATATGGGGGCCTCGGAGCTGAGCAGGATATCGGCACCGGCTTGCAGGGCCACCACGCAGTTGTTACGCCCAGGAGTGTGGGCGCCTTTCATCGCCAGGGCGTCGGTGAAGACCAATCCTTCGAATCCCATCTTGTTCTTCAGGTAATCGGTGGTAATCGTTTTGGAAAGTGAGGCGGGGGTGCCAGAAGGGTCGAGCGCGGGCACGTTGAGGTGGCCCACCATCACTCCTCCCAGCCCCTCGCCCACGTAACGCTTGAACGGGGCGATGTCGTCGCTCTCCATCTGTTTCAGTGAATGGGTAACGGTGGGTAGCTCCTTGTGGGAGTCGGTGGATGTGTCGCCATGACCCGGGAAGTGCTTGGAAACCGAAAGCACGCCTCCGCTTTCCAGCCCTTGAGAGTAGGCCGAGCCCAATGCACCGACCCTTTGCGGACTCTCGCCGAACGACCGGTAGCCGATCACGGGATTGGCGGGGTTGGTGTTTACATCGAGGTCGGGAGCGAAATTGACGTGCACGCCGATGGCCTGACACTCGCGCGCCACTTCCCGTCCATAGTCGTAAAGAAGTCGCTCGTTGGCTATGGCACCCAATGCCATGTTGTAGGGGAAACGGGGAGCCTCGTCGATGCGCATGGCTAATCCCCACTCGCCGTCAAAGGTGATCATCAACGGTATTGTGGCCATGCTCTGGGCGTAAGCGGTCATGTCGGCCATGCGGGCCAGTGATGAGCGATTGAAAAGTAATCCACCCACGTGTGTGGTCTCCACTAATAGTTTCAGCTCGTTCTTCGCCTTGTCGCCGTTGGGGTTGACCATCGGCACGAATAGCTGGGCGATGCGGTCGTGCAGGCTCAAGGAGTTGTACACCGAGTCGACCCAATGGCGACAGGCCTTTTCGTCGACCTTGGTCAAAATCTTTGGTGTCACTGCCGAAGCGGGCAAGGCGGTCACCAACAAGGCGGCTATCAGAGATTTCAATGGCTTCATCATTTGATCGTTATAACGTTATAACGTAATTACGTGATTACAAAATCGCAAGGGGGGGTGATTACTTGATGCGGGCGGTGGCGTCGGTCTTGATGGGCTTTCCCTTGAGGTCGTGGCGCAGATAGTCGAGAAGGTCGGCCCAGAGGATTTGGTCGCTTTTGGCCTTGACGGTGGAATTTTTCAGCGGTGAGGCATAGTCGCCGCCGTTGGCCAGATAATCGATGGTGGCGAGACGGTAAATCTTGTCGGGATCGATGGGTTGGCCGGCGATATTTACCTTGGTGTCATCCTTGGTTTTACCCACTTGAATCGAGCCTTCACGGCTGATGGCGGCCGCATTGCTCTCTGCGAGGATGGCAAGTGCCTCGGCAAGGTCGCTACCTTTTACCTCAATGACAGTGACAGAGTTGTCAAACGGGAGCATGGTCATTATCTGTCCTTCCGAGATATTTCCCTTGGGGAGGGAGCGACGAATGCCGCCACGGTTGATCAGTCCCAGGTCGATAGGCTCGGAGGTGAGTTTCTGGGCTTTGGCTACGACAAAATCGGCCAAGAAGTTGGGCAAACGGTCGCCATCGGCTTCGAGCAACACTGGTGTTGACGACACCTTCACACTCATTAGCGAGTCCACTCCGTGGCGGTAAGGCGCGATCACCTCCACCCATTCGGGCTTGATCTGGGAGTCGAGGCGCTTGTTCACTGGGATAATCTTATACTCCACTTCGCCCGTGGCCAGGTCGATGGTGGATTGTCCCACGTACTTTCCGCTCTTGCCCACTTGTGTGACCGTAATGGTGTCACCCACGGCATTTGGGACGCGATAAGGGATTTTGCCGTCGGCGGGGTTGATCAGGGTGTGGCTGTGTCCGCCTATAATGAGGTCGATATCCTTGCTCGACGCGGCTAAGCCAAGGTCGTCGGGCTGCCCCACCACGTCATATCCAAGATGGGTGATGGCCACAACGGCGTCGCAGCGCTCGTTGTGCTTAAGGCTCCACGCGGTGGCATTGGCCGCCTCATAGGGATCGAGGTAGACCAAACCGTCGTAGTTGCCATCCGAGATCATTCCCTTTGGGTCGAGATTGATACCCATGAACCCCACTCGCTTACCGTCGATCTCCTCAATGGCATAAGGCACGAAGTAGGGGTCGAGCGGGGTGTTGCGCAAGTCGTAGTTGGTGGTGATCCATGTGGCTGAGTCGGTGGCGATGTTCTCGGCGAGGCGGTTGATGCCGTTGTCGAAGTCGTGGTTGCCAAGAATCGCCAGGTCGTAACCCAGCAGGTTCATCACCTTGTGCTCGGCTTCTCCCTTGTAGAGATTGAAGAAAAGGGTGCCCTGCACGGCATCGCCAGCGTCAATAAGCCTGACGTTGGGCTCAACTGCTCGCACGCTGTCGATCAATACCTTGCGACGTAGCGCGCCGCCTTCGTCCGTGTCGGTAGGGTCAATCTGTGAATGGGTGTCGTTGGTGTGCAGCAGCACCAGTCGCTGCGCTTGGCACATCGATGAAACGGCGGCTGCCAGGATGAGGGTGATGGTTAGGGCTTTCATGGGCTATGAGTTTTATGTTTCCCCAAAGGTAATCAAATTTTGCGAATCATATGGGATTTTTGTTAATTTTGCAGTTAATATGAAAACAACTAAACCCATCATTTGGATTTGTCCTGACAAATATCGGGGCACGCTTTCGGCCATGGAAGCGTCCACCATCATTGCCGAAGGCTTGGCTGCATGTGCCGATGGTTACGACCTGCGCTTGGCTCCTATGGCCGACGGGGGCGAGGGAACGGCAGCGTTGCTGGGTCGACTGCATGGAGCTACTTCCCGACGGGTAGTGGCCACAGTTAATCCGTTAGGTCACGCTATAGAGGCCCAATGGTGGCTGAATCAAGTCTCAGGGGAGGGATTTATCGACTCGGCAAGCGTTATTGGGCATGAAACAGTGAACGGTCAATTGGCTCCTTGGCACAGCTCTTCCTTAGGCTTGGGAGTGGCTATTCGCAAGATACTGGACTCCGACCCCAGGGTGAAACTCAACGTGTGCTTGGGCGGCACGGTGACAGTGGACGGTGGAGCGGGCTTGCTTCAAGGCTTAGGATGGCAACTGCTTGATCGGGCGCTCAAGGTGATTCCATCGCCTATTCTTCCAAGCCAGCTAAGGGATGTGGTTGCGGTTGAGGCGCCAAGTGACGCCGAGATGGTAGGGCAGCGTATACATGCCATCAGCGACGTGGAGGGTCCCCTGTGGTCTCGGGAGGGGATTTCCTCGCTGTCGTTTGCTCCCCAAAAAGGAGTTAAAGCTAATGAGATCAATGATTTAACCAACCAGCTACGCCATTGGGAAACCGTACTCGGAAAATGCCGAGAAAGGCTTGATATCTCGGGGGCGGGCGGAGGCACCGGCTACGCTTTACAATGGGTCGTGGGCTCTGACACATCTTTAGGAGCCGAGGAGATGATCAAGGCTTATGGAATCTTCCGTGAAGTGGTTCCGGGCATGATGGTAATCACCGGCGAAGGTTGCCTTGATGCGCAGTCGGTAGCCGGCAAGGTCGTTGGGTCGCTCTTGCGGCATTGTATGGCATCTGGCGTGGAAATCGCCATCCTCCCCGGCACCTCCACTTACGCCATACCTGAGAGAGAGGGGGTGGTGGTAATCTCCACCGATCAATTTCTTCCCGACCTACCTCTCAACCCCGATGTCGCCAGGAAACGCCTCTTCCGTGCCGCCAAGCAAGTAAAACCTTTGCGGTGAAACAGTTGAATAATAAATTTTGAGGATCCAAACTTTTGACGTATCTTTGCGGTAAACAAATTGTTTAACAAGTTGTTTAAATGCTTTATCACATTGAAAGTCAATTGAATGGACGAAGTCAACACAAAATCAACCACCGACCGTGAACAAGCCATACTCATAGCGGCAGAGCGCGAGTTCATGGAGAAAGGTATGGCTGGGGCTCGCACTACCTCGATAGCCGCGGCTGCCGGGCTTTCCCACTCGATGCTCCGCTATTATTTCCGCACAAAAGAAGCCTTGTTTGAGCGAGTATGTCGCGAAAAACTCAACGAGATGGCCGCTAAAGTATTCGCGTTGTTGCTCGACACCTCTATTCCCATCCAAGAGCGTATCCTCCTGGCCGTCAAGCGCCATTTTGAGTTTGTTAAGGTAAACTATCGCCTCCCCCTAATGTTGCTCAACGAGTACCGCCATGATCCGGCCAATTGCGACTCATGGTTCGGGGGTGTGCACGTGTTTCTGGATTCGATGAAAGCTAAACTCAATGGTGAGATTCACGACGCGGTAGCCAATGGTGTTATTGCGCCGATAGATATGGTTACCCTTTTTGTCGACATCCTTGCCCTTAATCTCACCTCCGTTGCTTTTGCCGAGCCTTCGGCTTTAATAGCTGGAGTAAAGGTTGAAGAATACCTTGACAATCGTTTGGAGGAAAACATGTTAACAATTAAAAAGCGTATCCAGCCATGAAGCCGATAATTACACTAATAGTATTCGCGGTGTGGGGGCTGCAAGCCTTTGGATTAACCCTCGGCGAGGCACGTCAACAGGCCTCCGAGCGCTATCCGCTGATGCGTGATTACCAGCTGATTGACCTCACAGAGCAGTATAATCTCAGCAACGCTCAAAAGGCATGGCTCCCACAGCCCACTCTTGGCGCACAGGGCGTGTGGCAATCAACCGTGGCCGCTTATCCCGATGTATTGAGCGAAATGCTGGAGCAGCGTGGCCTAAACCTGCGTGGCGTAGGACATTTCCAGTACAAAGTCTCCCTTGATGTCGCCCAAACGATCTATGACGGCGGTCGCATCTCTGCCTCCAAAGACATGATCAAAGCCCAAAGCCGCGAGGATGCCATGTCCAACGAGGTTGAATTGTACACGCTGCGTGGCCGTATCGACGACCTTTTCTTCTCCATCCTGTTGATGGAGAGGCAAAAAGCCACCCTTGAGCAAACCGACACCCTGCTCCAAGCCAATCTCAACCGGGTAAACACGCTTGTTGACAACGGCGCGGCTATGCTTTCCGACGCCGATGCCATTGCGGTAGAGCAGCTATCCACCCGTCAGCAAATCACCTCGGTATCAGCCACTATCGACGCCTACCGCAAGGTGCTGGGGTTGTATCTGGGCACCGACGGTCGGGAAACATTGGAAATCCCCTCGCCAATACTTTTGCCCCAAGACGACTCAGCGGTTAATCGCCCTGAATGGCAAGCGCTTGACGCTCGCCAATCAATATTGGACGCACAAGAACGCCAAGTGCGCGCTTCCCTTCTCCCCACCGTGGGCGCCTTTGCCCAAGGATCCTGGGGATATCCCGGAGCCAACTTCATGGAAGCGATGACCAACCGAGATCCTAAATGGGGAGCGACCATCGGATTGTCGGCATCGTGGTCGATCGGCGAGCTGTACACCCGCAAGGGCCGACTGTCGCAAATTGACGCGCAGCGCAAGCGTATTGACGTGGCCAAGGATGTGTTCCAATTCAACACCTCGCTCCAAGCCACCCAGCAGCGCGCCGACATCCAGCGGCTCATAGATATCTCCAAAGCCGATGACGAGATTGTGGCACTGCGGCAGCGGGTAAGACTCGCCTCCGAGGCTCGCTTGCGTGAGGGTATCGTAGAACCCACCGACCTGCTCCTGCGCATCATCGATGAGCGCAATGCAATAATCGCCGCTGAAAGCCATTATATAGAATTGCTCAAAGCCCAATACTCACTGCAAAATACTTTAAACCAATGAAATATTACAGATTTATATACTATTGCTTTAGCCTATTACCAGTAGCTTGCTCTTCATCAAGCGATTTCGACGCCCAAGGCACATTTCAAGCCACTGAGGTAACAGTATCCTCCGAGGCAACCGGGCGTATCCTTTGGCTCAATGTCGAGGAAGGTGACAGCGTCATCCAAGGACACGTAATCGGCCAAATTGACACAGTACAATTGACACTGCAAAGAGCCGAGCTCCTCCAGCAGCGTAAAGCCTTGATGGAATCACTGCCCGACGTACAGAAACAGGCGCAATCCCTGCGCGAGCAGATCGCAGGAGCCACCACCGACCGCGACCGCATAGCCCGACTCCTATCCGCTGGCGCCGCTACCCAACAACAATTGGACAACCTCAACACCCAAGTCGCCTCCCTTCAGGGCCAGCTCGACGGCTTGATATCCCAGCTCTCAACAACAACGGCGTCAACCGTGAGCAAAGCCGATGCCATCGACTCGCAATTGGCCGCAATCGACGACAAAATCGCTAAATCGGCCATCGTCGCCCCCATTTCAGGAACGGTTTTGGCAAAGTACGCCGAGCCGGGCGAAGTCGCCGCATATGGAACCCCCATATGCAAGCTGGCCGACATCTCCAACATCTACCTGCGCGCCTACTTCACCAGCGACCAGCTCGAGCACGTGAAGATCGGACAGAAAGTGAAGGTTGTGGCCGATTATGGCGGTGGCAACACCCGCGACTACCAAGGCACCATCACCTACATCGCCACCCAGAGCGAATTCACCCCAAAGACTATCCAAACCGCCGACTCTCGAGCCAACCTCGTCTACGCCACCAAGATTACAGTTCCCAACCCCGACCACGCCCTCAATCTTGGTCTTACCGGCAACGTAATCTTATAGCACTCTTTAACCCTTTCATTCTTTCCTCTTTAAATGAATGCCATAGAGGTCGAAAATATCAGTAAAAGCTACGGATCGGTAAAGGCTCTCGACAACGTCTCCCTCTCGGTGGGGGAGAGCGAGATCGTGGGTTTGATCGGTCCCGACGGTGCCGGCAAAACCACCCTCTTCCGCATCCTCGCCACTCTCCTTCTCCCCGACTCGGGCCATGCTCTTATTGACGGCATCGACGTGGAGAAGGCGCGCAGGCAAGTGCGCTCATCCATCGGCTACATGCCTGGACGTTTCTCCCTCTACCCCGACCTCTCAGTCAAGGAAAACATCGAATTTTACGCCTCGGTATTTGGCGTGCCCGTAAAGAAAGGGTACCAACTTATAGCCCCAGTGTACCAACAAATCGCGCCGTTCGCCAGGCGTCCCGCAGGCAAATTATCGGGTGGAATGAAGCAGAAATTAGCCCTGTGTTGCGCGTTAATCCACCGCCCCAAGGTGCTGTTGCTCGACGAACCCACAACTGGCGTGGACGTGGTGAGCCGACAAGAATTCTGGGATCTGCTCTACGACCTCCGCTCCCAGGGCATCGCTATCCTCGCCTCCACACCCTACATGGACGAAGCTCATCGCTGCCAACGCGTAGCGCTGATTTCGCAAGGTCGAATCATGGAAACCGACACTCCCGACAACCTGCTACAAAAGCACGCTTGCTCCACTGTCGAGGACGTATTCATCAAGCTGATGGATCAGAAATCGACCTCTACGGCCACCTCCGGGCATTCCTCGGGCGAGAGGCCACGGTGCCCCGCGATTTCATCGCGGGAAGCTGAGCCCCCCTCCATCACCGTCCAAGGTCTTACCAAACGTTTCGGCGACTTTACCGCCGTCGACAATATCACTTTCGACGTGGCCAAGGGCGAGATTTTCGGCTTCCTCGGTGCTAATGGAGCAGGCAAAACCACAGCCATGCGCATGTTGACCGGTCTTAGCATCCCCACTGAAGGACGCGGCACTGTGGGGGGCTACGACGTGCTCACCCAAGGAGAGGAGATCAAGCGCCATATCGGCTACATGAGCCAGCGTTTCTCCCTTTACGACGACCTTTCCGTGTGGGACAACATCCACTTCTTCGGTGGCATTTACGGCATGCGCCCAAAAGAAATCGACCGCAACGGCCGACGCCTCCTGGAGGAACTACGCTTCTACGACCGTCGCCAGGAAAAAGTGGCCGACATCCCCCTTGGCTGGAAACAAAAGCTGGCATTCGCTGTCGCTATGCTCCACGACCCCTCCATCGTGTTCCTCGACGAGCCCACCGGAGGAGTCGACCCCGTCGTGCGTCGTCAATTCTGGGACTTGATTCGCTCGGCAGCCGATCGTGGCGTCACAATTTTCGTCACAACCCATTACATGGACGAGGCCGAGTTGTGCGACCGCGTGTCGATTATGGTCGACGGCAAAATCGCGGCAATAGGAAGTCCCACGGAGTTAAAACAACAAATGCACTCCAATACCATGCAACAAGTGTTCTATCTACTGGCCAGGGAGGGGCAACGACAATGACACGCCTCGGCGCAATGATTCGCAAAGAGACCCTTCACGTGCTGCGCGACCGTCGAATGCTCCTGGTGGTGCTGGCTATTCCCGTGGTGCAGATGCTCCTATTCGGTTTTGCCATATCCACCGAAGTCAACCGCGTAGACGTGGTTGTTGCCTGGCTGACCTACACCGATGCCGACCGCCAAGCAGTAGAGCGCCTTGCCGCCAACCCCTACATCAACCTTGTGGGTAGCGTGCCGATGAGCCAAGTGCACGACGCCTTACGCCGAGGCGACGCACAAGCCGCCGTGGTCTTCGGACAACATCCCGCTGATGTGCAGATACTCGTCGACGCCTCCAACCCCAACATCGCTCAATCAGCCCAGATCTACCTCCAATCGATCCTTTCCTCCCCCTCTTTTGGGGCCAATCCTCCCAGCGGTTCCGTCGCCGGGATGCCATCCACTCGCATGCTCTACAATCCCCAGCTCAAAAGCGGCTACAACTTCGTCCCTGGAATCATGGGGATGCTCTTCCTGCTCGTGTGCGCCCTGATGACCGCCGTGGCCATCGTCCGTGAAAAAGAGACGGGCACCATGGAGCTACTACTGGTGTCTCCCGCTCGGCCGTGGCAGATAATCGTGAGCAAGATGGTGCCATTCTTCGCCCTGTCGTGCGTCGACCTCGCCCTGGTGCTTCTAATAGCTCGATACGCCCTTGAGGTGCCAATGACAGCCGGAATCTCACCGATTGTGCTGGTCACCCTCCTCTACGTGGCCCTCTCGCTCGGATTCGGGCTGCTGGTATCCACCATTTCCTCCAACCAAGTGATGGCAATGCTCATCTGCGGAATGGTGATGATCCTGCCCGTGATTATGCTTTCGGGGCTGTTGTTTCCCATCGACAACCTTCCAGTTGTGCTTAAACAGCTCTCGGCTATCGTCCCCGCGCGCTGGTACATCTCAGCCATGCGCAAATTGATGATCCAAGGGCTTTCCTTATCCGATGTGGTCCTCGAAGTGGCCATTTTGGCCGGTACCACCCTTCTCATTTTCACTGTGGCTATGCGCAAATTTAACGACCGACTGCAATAATGACAGCACTCAAAGCAATACTCATAAAAGAGGTAAGGCAGTTGCGAGCCAATCCGTTCTTGCCTAGGCTATGCCTCATGCTTCCCCTGATGGTAATGCTGGTGTTGCCACTAGTCACCACAATGGAAGTAAAACACGTGCAAGTGGCAGTTGTCGACCACGACCACTCACAACTCACCCATCGCATCATTTCCGACATCCGCGCCAACGAATATACCACCCTCCAGGCGGTTGTCTCCACCCGCGAGCAAGCCATCAAACTGATCGAAAGCGGCCGTGCCGACGTAGTGGTTGAATTCCCCCGCGGATTCAGCAAATCCGTCGACATTGGCTCCCCCCTTGACGTAAGCGTTAATGCCAACGCCGTCAACGCCACCAAAGCCTCCCTTGGCTCCCAATACATCACCCAAATCATCACCCAAGCCACCCTTAACCACTCACAGCCTACCGTTAACAACCCCCTCGCTCCCACTGCATCTCACGGGTCCTATTCGGCTATATCCTCTACCCAGTTCCTATATAACCCCACACTCGAATACCGCCACTTCATGATTCCCGCGCTGATGATCATGCTCTTGGTGATGATCTGTGGATTCCTCCCAGCCCTCAACATCGTGGGAGAAAAAGAACGAGGGACAATCGAGCAAATCAACGTTTCCCCAGTCTCTCAACTCACCTTCACCCTCGGCAAACTCATCCCCTACTGGGTCATTGGAATCCTCGTCCTTACCCTGGCCATGGTCATAGCCGGACTCGTGTGGGGATTGTGGCCACAAGGCAATTGGAGCGTCATCTACCTCGCCGCGGCCCTAATGATCGTGCTAATGTCATCCATGGCACTGCTGATCGCCAACTTCTCCGACACCATGCAGCAAGCAATGCTCGTGATGTTCTTCTTCGTCATGGTCTTCATTCTCATGAGCGGACTCATGACTCCCGTCGAATCCATGCCCGATTGGGCCTATCGTACCACCTACGCCATCCCTCCACGCTACTTCGTGTCGATTATGCGCGCCACCTACCTACGCGGAGCCACCCTCCTCGAGCAGCTCCCACAATTGGGCGCCCTCGCGGCATTCGCCCTCGCTTTCACCGTCGCCGCTATTGCCACTTACCGAAAAAGACACTAACTTCGCGACAAACAACAACCATCAACTCCCACCCCCATGAACCACAACATGACGTCGGGCGAATTTCGAGGCCTCTTGGTCGTCATCTCACTGGTGGCCTGCGCAATCATTGCGGTGGCCATCGTACGAGGATGCCAATCCGACAATCCACCCCTCACGATCTCCCCCGACTCAATACAAGCTGTCATCAACCGCTCCGACTCTATCTCCTCCACCAAGAAAACACGCAAAACACGCAAAGACTCCACCCGAAAATCCGTCCCCAAATCCCCCCGCAAGCCAATAAACCGAACATCCCCCCACGACCAGCCAGTCCCCGCTCTCCCTTAACCTCTCCCACTAACCCACCTTGGTATTGAGCCTTAAACCTCCAAGGAGACATTACCTTCCGGATAGGTTAATGATTTTTAGCCAGTTTACGAGCCTAAATTTTGATTTGCCACAGGTGGTAGTGTTTTTCGTGGTTAAAATTCATTCGGCGAATGGCTACTACCCATCACCCAAAGTTAAATATAGTTAAATATGGAATCATTTCAACTATTCTCGCTAAATTTGCATGCTTAAATCATAACATCTCGGGGCTGACTGGCTTTGACAGCGTGTAGAGGTGGTACGCAAGCATGCCGAGCGATGATGGCTACGCTCGTTAATCAGAGACATCACCAATTTTAAATGGCGAAAACAACTACGCTCTTGCTGCGTAACCGAAGTACAGTAGGTTAGCTTAATCGCCGCGACAGTCGTGGCGACAAGACATCACCCGGAAGTTAAACGTCCCGAGACAGTCCGATCAGGTGGTGCACGCAAATCGGGAATAGGCCCCGCTCCGCTCCGTGGCGAGGCCGAAAAATTAGGAGATAAGCCCTGGGCACAGGCTGCCGCTCGCCTACCCGGAGACGAAAACCAACGAGAGGATAAGCATGTAGAAACCGTATTGTTTCCACGTTTGGACGAGGGTTCAACCCCCTCCAGCTCCACAATACTAAGGCGAAAGCCGACGAAAAATCCTGTAATTTTCTGAATTGCAGGATTTTATTGTATACTGAACGATGAAATAAACGCAATGGAGAGAAAGCCGATTTAACCACGGCTTACACCGATAACATGGAATTTGATAGGAGAATTTTTGCGGTGAGTAGTTACCCTTAGTTGCGGGATGTGAGGTCCTTAAAAGGGGATGGCGCCTCGGGGGAGAGTCCCGGGGCGCCATCGCTTCTATCACATCAATTAACGGGATCTAATTTTGCGAATGGTCTCTGTATGTAAAGTCAGGCTTGGGGATGGATCCTATTTCACGAGGATCTTGGTGGAGCTGCTGGCGGCGTCAACGGCGATGTAGATGTTGCCAGCGGCGGGATTGGCCACGCGACGGCCCTGGAGGTCGTACAGGGTGACGTTCTGGAGCTGGTCGGCCGTGATCAACATCACGCCGTCGCTTTCAGCGGTGAGGCGGATGTCGAGATACTGCGAGTCCTCGTCAACCTTCACCGTTGAGGCGTGGGTGTAATCCTTGTAGCCCTCGGCTGTAACCGATACGGTGTACTCCAATGCGGGCTGGTAGATATCGGCGCTAAATTGGCCTTCGGCGTTGGTGATGGCCGTGTAGATCACGTCGTCGGATTGGATGGTGACGGTGGCTCCTACCACGGGGGTGTCGTATTTGTCGGTAACGGTACCGTATACCATATTGAGGTCAATCGAGTAGTAGAACACGGTCACAGGCAGCGAGTTGGCCACGCGGGTGTACTTGCCGTAGTATTCATCCCAGCCTACAACGGCGTATGAGGCCATCGAGGTGTCGTACTGGAGATACATCGAGCGGCAACCATAGGTAGAGGTGGTGGTGCCGTTGGCTTTCCACGAGTCGCTCTCGAAGTCGAGGTTGAGCGCCAAGTCATTGCCATCGTAAACGTAACCGTCGGGGAACTCAACGGTAAGGATCTCGCGAGCTACCTTCTCCTCGTCGAGCGCCTCGGTGAGGGTCACGGCGTCGGCCAGCGTGGTCGACTCGGTGAAGTCGAGGGGATGGTTGGAGTAGGTCTGCGATGCGTTGATGCTGGAGGAGTCGAAGGTGCCTTGGTCGGTCAGCGACATTGCCTTGATGGTGACGCTTCCGTTGTACACCTCCTTGGCGTAGTGAGTGGGGTCGTTGTAACCCATATAGCCGATACCCACAATATTCAAGCCCGGGTTAACGCCATACTTGGCAAGGTAGGAAGCCGGGTAAACGTTCTGGGCAATCGACTTGCCATGGTAGATGTCAATGCCGGGAACCGAGGTGGTGTAGTAACTGCAGCAGGCCTGTGAGGTGGAGCCTTCGCCAACTACGATGGAGCCCATGGCCGATTCGGCTTTGACCGTGATGGTCTGAACGGGGGTGGTCAAGTCAACCACGTCGTCCTTCTTCCACTCCATGTACACCTCGATGTCGCCGGTGGCGTGGGGAGTGTAGGTGAAGGTGTAGGTGACCGAGGAGGCGGCATCGATGTCAACGCTCTCGGCGGTGGCTACAACCTCATCGTCAATGTAGAGCACGGCTGTGTGTTCGGCAGCTTCCTGGGCGGCGCCGAGGTTGCGGACGGTCATCGAGAAGTTCATTTTGTTGTTGACGGTGGCCGACTTGGGATAGTCGTAGGTGGAGATCAACAGGTCGTCCTCAACGTCCACGGTTCCGGGCATGAACAGGTCGTCGATGGTCACGTATTGGCCCTCAAACTTCAGCCAGTACTCTCCACCGGGGATCTCTACGGTGATAGTCTTGGGGTTGTAGTCAAGCTGGCCGTCAAGGTAAGCGGTGTTGATGAAGCTAGGCTGGTAGTAGCTCGACGTGGGGCCGTAGCAGGTCAACATCTCCCAATTCAAGCGGTCGGTAGAGTAGCTTACTGCGATACCATGGGAGTAGTAGGTGCCCTTGGCGGCGCAGAGGAACGACAGCTCGTCGTATTCACCGTCCACCTTGATCTTCGGGGTGATGAAGTAGTTGGAGGTCGACGATGAGGAGTGGCTAAGCACTTGGGAGCCGTAGTAGCTGTCGGTCTGTACCGACCAGTTGGTGCCATCCTCAAAGATCCAGGCACCCTCGGGGCGTCCACCGATCGAGTAGTTCTCGAAGTCCTCAAAGAAGCGCGAGGGATCGGGCACGGTAGCCTTGTAGCTTACGGGGATGGTGCCCATCTCCTCAACGACGAATTCAAAGTCGCCAGAAATGCTGCCACCCTCCTCAGGTGCAGTGAGGGTAACAACGATGTTCTTGGAGTAGGGCGAACTTTGCTGGGTGTAGACGGTGAAGGGGAACTCGCAGTCCACAGCGATGTTCTCGGGAGCGGCGGCTCCGTCCTTGCCCTGGATACCGGTCACAACCAGGTTGCGGCCACCACCATTTTTCAGTACGATGGTCTTGGAGGCGGTGCCACCCGATTTCACCATACCGAAGTCGATGGGCGAGGTCTTGTAGTCGCCCGAGCCGCTCGAGGGGTTGAGGTAGTAGCAGAAGGTGTAGTCGTAGAGGTTGATGTACATGCTGCCGCTGTACTTGTTGCCCGTGGCGGTCTCGTAAACCGACAGGGAGTGCTGCGTACCACCATCACATGATGCTCCCGACTCCTCAAAGATGCTCTTGTTGAACGGGAACGTGATGTTGTAGAAATAGGTGTTAGCGCCTACGGCAAACTCCGAGTCGATATAGGAGGTCTCGCCTACCTGCACGCCACCGGCCGTGTTGTCAAACACTTGGATACCGATCTCGTTGGCGTCGTAGCTGTAGTCGCCCTTGTTTACCAGTTGCACGGTGAGGGTGACAGTGCCGTTGCCATCAGCGTCAAGGAAGGTGTTGGACGACCCCGAGTTGTAGCACGAGTTGATCACGATATTTTCGGTAAGGCTGGTGGGCACGTAGGTGAAACTGTTGATAGCGCCACCGCTGATGAGGAAAGCGATCGGGGTTTCCTCGTCTACTGTACCCGAGAAATCGTAGTAGGTATAGGTCGAGGCGCAGTCGTCGGACGCGATCTCGCAGATCACGCTTCCGATGGTCCACACGCCGTCACCGTCCTTGGAGGCCTTGCAGATCTTGGCGTAGCCAGCCGAGTTGTATTTCTGGAACTGGAAGGAGATGGCGCCCGAGAAGGTCATGCTGCCGGTGACGATGTAACGCTCCGAGCCTTCCGTCTGGGAAGCGTAGGTGTACATGTAGTTGGTGTTGTTGTACGACGCACTGGTGGCATTATAGGTGATGGAGCCATCGCCCACATACTCCCAGTCGCCCGAGGCTGAGTACCCCACATAGGAGGTGAAGTCGAGCGTCTTTGACGACAGCTCGGCCGCGGTTTTGGCTTGGGCGACAGGTGCCATTACGGCCGCTGCTGCCAAGCACAGATTAACAATTAACTTTTTCATAAAAATTGGTTTTATTTGGGTAAATTACAAGTGAATTTCTAGGGGATGGAACCACTAATGAACACTAATATTCACATTATCACTCCACTTTGTATTTGTGTTTATTCGTGTTCATTAGTAGTTTCACATTATTTATTGGATCGCGATTTTGCGGTTGTTGATAAGATAGATTCCGGGGGCGAGCTTGGGTAGTTGCGGGAGCTTGGATCCCAGGCAACGACCATCCAGCGAGTAGATTGTATACGGCCAATCGAGTGAATCCACGCTTACGGAGCCTACCCCAGCGGGATCAGTGTCAACTACCACCGAGTTGACCGCTGCCGACTCTCCCTCGGGGTATACCACCGTCAACTGGTAGGTGTAGACGCCGATCTCCGAGGGGCTGTCCTTGTAACTGGTTGTACCCGCGGGTAGCTCAGCCAGCAGCACTCCGTCGCGCCACAAGCGGTAGCCCGTGGGATATGTTACGCCTTGGTAATAGGTGATTTGGTCGAGCATGAAGGCGAAGTTGTTCACCGAGGTGACGTGGATGGCGAAGTACTTTGCGCCCTCAGGAAGGGTGGCTGTGTACTCAGCCCATTCGCCAGTGGTCTCCTGCTCCTCAACCAGCACTTGGAACGAGGAGATAGCGGTGTCGGTAGTGGAATAGAGCACCTCGAATGTCTCGTTGCCCCAGTTGGTGGTGAAACTCTTGGCGAAGAACGACACGGTTTGCTGCACACCTGAGAGTTCGGGCGAGATCAACCAGTCGTCGGCCGGGATGGCCACATAGTTTGTGGTGTCGTATTCGGGGTTGAACGATACCAGGCACTTGTCACCGTCGTAAGGCAGTACCGACGAGTCGACACCTACACCCTCCACGTCGTCCAATTCACCGGGTGCCCATAGCTGGAACGCCATCGGAGAATTGCCATTCGGGATTATGGAGTTGCCATCGTCATCGTAGACGAAGTAGGTAGTGGCCTGGTCGCCGTCGTAGGTGGTCCACGGGGCGAACGAGTCGATCACCCAAGGCTCATAGCTTTCGAACGACTCCACCTGCTTGGAGGCCGACGAGGTGGGAGCGGTCCACGACAGTTGCACGTCGTACTCCTCGGTCAACTCGCCATAGAGCATTGCGCCGGTGAGCGACGAGGCGACAATCTGGATGGGGGTGGAGATGGTGTTGTCGTCGTCCACTTCATCCATGGCATACTCGATTTTGGCGGTGAGGGTGGTGCTCTCGGGGTCAATGCCGGCGATTACCACAGTGCCAGTGATGTCGGTGGCGATAAACGCCTTCAGGTCGATGTTGTCTACGGTTGTGGCCAAGCGATCGCCCACGTAGAAGTGGATCTTGGCCCCGGTGACGTCATTCAAGCCTTGGTTCTCGATCGTCACGGTGACATTAACTGATTGACCCGTGTGAATCGACTCGGGTACGTTGATATCCATTGCGGCGATGTTGCAGTCGTGCATATCGTAGACGCGGATATTGTCGATATAGGTCTGGGCCGTGAGGTCGTCAGATGAGGTGTTGCGCACGCCCACGAGCGAGTAGTGGCAATCGGCGTATTGGGTCAGGTCGACCGCGGCTACCTGCCACTCCGTGGTGGGAGTTACCTCGCTACCGGGAACGTCGGTGTATTGGTGGAAGTCGGGGTTGACAACCACGTTGACCTTGTTTTTCGACGATCCCTTGTAATTATATACAATGTAGGGACGCTTGGCCGTGGAGATGTCCACCTTGCCCGAAAGGAGCATGGAGTTGCCACCCTCGGCCGTGGTGGTGAAGACGAACGTGCCGTCATCGTCGTAGCCGTCGGCAGTGAAGCCACCCTTGTTGCCGTCGGAATAGGTCCACCAGTAGAGGTCGCCCAAAGCGGCACCGGGGAAGGATTCCCGCAAGGGGAGGTCGTAGGCCGTTCCCATCAGGTAGGGCGCTGAGGAAACGATTGACGACTCCCCACCCGAGGATGTCTGCGAGATGCCCCAGTAGATGAATTCCTGATTGGGCTCGTAGTAATCGTCGAGGGTGAGGGTAACTTGGTTGGACTTCAAGTCGGTCATCCAAGGCTCATAGGAGTAGCGGCCGATTTTGTACACCGAGTGGGTCAGAGCGCTTTGGTCGATATAGCCGCCGTTGACACCCTCCGAGGCCAGAGGCCACAGAAGGGTGACAGTGCCGTTGAAGTTGTCAATCAGGGCCCGTTGCAGGGCGTAATCCGTGGGCCATTTGGGCACGTCAATACCCGTGTAGACCTCTACCGAGGCCGCATCGCCGTTGCCATGGTCGTTGCAAGCGTAGATGATATAGGTGTGCATCCCTTGGGCCATCCCTTCGTCGCTCACCGAGCAATGCTGACCGGGAGCTACGTCAACTAGAGTCTCCACAAGCATTCCGTCGCGGTAGACCTCCACCTTGGAGATGGATTGGAGCTCATCACCGCCGAATGTAAGCATGGGGGCGTCAAATTCCACCGTTGCGGTCAAAACGCCCTTCTCGCCAGGCGTGCCAACGAGGTTGGTGGAAGCAGCGGGGGATTCGGAGGTAGCACCCGCCACCATCTGCACGCCGCCCAGGTGGAGCACAACGCCGTTAATCGGAGTAATGCAGTGGATACCCACCTTGTAGGTGTCGGTCGTGGGAGCTGTGAAGGTGCCGGTAAGCGTCTGGTAGTCGCCTTCCTCCACAGTAAGCTCCGTGGAGGGGATTATCTCGAATGTCCACGCCGAGGGGTCGCTTTCGGTGCCCATCTTCACCTCGAAGGTCTCGGGGAAGTAGTTGGTGGCGTTATAGGCAGTCATGGTGAACGTGTACTGGCGTCCCTCCTCGAGGTCAATAGCGCCCGATACGAGCCAATCGTCGTTTACGAGGTTGGTGTAAGTGGGGCACTGCACGTCGGTGCTGAAGTTCCACGTCAGACCGTCGTTGTTGGCGTCGATGATGGTCCAGGAGTTGAGGCAGCCGTCAAAACTGAGTTCGTCGTTCCAGGGGAGGTCGAGTTTGGAGCCAAGTGTGATCACGCGTGACGCGGTTGCCACCGATTCGGCGTCGCCGTACACCTGCGTAACTTCGTAGTAGAAGGTTTTGAGGGAGGTGGTGGAGAAGGTTTCGACCAATTGAGGCTCCGTGAGTCCATCGAAGTGTACTCGGTCGGGATAGCGCACTACGTTCCAGGTGAGTTCACCCTCCTGAGGCACGATTGTGGAGTTGCGCAGGGCGTACACCGGGGTCCAAGTGAGCGTTACCTTGCCTGAGAAGCGGCTTACGGTAGCGTCAATAGTGACAATCGACTGCGGCTGGGGATAACCCACATAGGCCTCGGTTTCCACCTTGGGCGAAAGGCCGTAGGCGTTGCTCAGGGTGAGTGTGAACGTGTAGTCGCCCGACGAGGTCACGGAGATGGGTGTTTCGACCGTAGAGCCAGGTGTGGTGACACCGGTGGCGATCTCCTCGTCGTTGGCGGCGATGGTCCAGTTGACAGTGCCGGTAAGGGCCTCGCCTCCATATGAAAGCGTGGGAACAGTGAAGGTGGCTGTGCCCTCATGCGAGCCTGTTTCAAAACTTACGCTAAAGTCTGTGGCCTCGGCGGGTGCTTGGTCGTCGGCCTGCGGAACGGCCACGCGCAGCATGGTCAACTGGGTGTTGTAGGAGAAGTCGCCGCTCCAAGTGGCGTCGCCAGTGGCCGTGTCCACCGAGTAGAGGGCCGTGTGGAAGTCGTCGGAGGTACCAAGCGAGGCTGCCCACCACAGGGTGCCGGTCTTGGGGTCAAACGCCATCGACTGCACGTAGGTGCTGGGGGTAATTCCAGTGGAACCAACGAGGGTCTGCTCGCCGGTGGATTTGTCAAACATATACAGGTCACCCTCCGAGTCGATGGCATAGGGAGTGCCCATCGGGGAGATGGAGAAGGCTATATAGCGGTGGTCGCATGTGGCGATCTTGTTACGGCTAACCAGGGTATAGTCAACGGCACCAAACTCTCGCCCTTCGCCATCGGCCGTCGAGAAGATGCCGTAGATGCGGCCCGAAGCAGGGTCGTAGCAAGCGCCCGCGGGCGAGAACAGCTCCATGTCGTAGAGCGGCACTACCGACAGCTGGGTCCACGGCTCGGTGGTGATGTCGTAGGTGTAGAGATAAATGGTGGAGTAACCCCACCCGGTTGTGTAATAGTAAATGAAGTAGAGACGCGTGTCGGTCCAGGCGCCACCCGAACTCATATCGCACGTAGCCAGCGAAGTGTTTTCGAGCGAATAGAGGTTGATGGTATCATCGCCGTTCTGGAAGTAATGCAAGCCGTAGGCTGTGGAGGATGTGTCCCAGTTGTCGGCATGAATCACCTGCGCCCAAAACGTCACGGGAGTGTCGGCGGCTTGTGCCGGAAGCATCGCTCCCAAGGCTACTGCCAACGCCCATCGACGTCCTAAGGTAAGTAAATGGTTAAACATAATTGAATTAAGTACTATATTTTTAACTTGTTGTAGATTAGATTTTTACTTTGCGGCCATCGCCGGTGATGTAGATGCCAGGCTTCACAACATCCTCTACCTTGCGACCCAGCAGGTCGTAGAGAGGTCCTTGCACCGCGCGGCCATCCGTATCAACCAGTTCAACACCAGTGGAGGTGTAGGAGAAGAGGAACACCTTCACCTCGTTGCTCTCAAAGGGCGTCCCCGAGGTGGCCTCGTCATCTTCAGGGGCCATCCTCGCGCTGGTGGTATCGGTGGTGGTATAAGTACCTTTTACCTTATAATATGCGTAAACCGAGTAGATGCCTTTCTCCATCAGCGCGTCGCGCTGGGCGTTGGTAAGGGTCACGCGGTGGTAGAGCGGCTGCCCGCTGCTCGTTACGCCTCCATTCACGTTGGTCCACTCGGCATCACCGTCTATGCGACAGTAAAGAGACGTTTCGTTGTCAACTACCACGTTGTAACTCTTGGTGTAGGTGACATTCAAGCCGTGCCCATACTCCCAACCATCATCCAGCTGGGTGTTCACGCTCGAGGTCAACGCGAGGTTGCAAATAAGCGAGGCATCCTTCTGGAGCACCATCCAGTCGCTGGCGTTCCACTGCTGGTAGTTGTCGGAGGCGAGGTACCACACGGGGCGGATCTGAAGGCCCGTGTAGCTGATCTCGCCCTCGTACTCCATGGGAAGGTAGCTGTAGACGCGCAAGCCGTCTTTCCATGTGACGGTAGCCGTGGCGGCGTCGGTGCCCTCGGGTGTCCAGCACACGCCATCATTGGTGGCGTGGAGGTTGCTAACGTAGCTCTGGGCCGAGGAATAGGACAGCGGATAGGTGTTGAACCATTCCTCGTCGTAGGTCTCGTTCCACCCCTCGTATTTGCCGATGACCAAGTTAGTGGCGTCGCCGTTGAAATACTTGGCGACGTTGCTGGCGGCGTCGGAGCTGATTGTGGCCTTGGCGTAATTGTCTTTGTTGTCGTCTTGCTCGATAACGTAGCTGCGGGGCACGTTGACGTAAGAGGATGGGTCGCCCTCGACCGAACTGTACAGGCTCGACACGTTGGCAACGTTGGCCATGCCGCCTGTGCGCATCTGGTACTCTTCGACGCTCATCTGTCGGTAGTGATAGGTCTCGTCGATGGTGGTTTCCTCACCCGATTCCTCGTCAATAGTGGTAGACTGGCTGATCTTAGAGATGGTCACCTCGCCTACCTCAGTGCCGTCGCTGAGGATCACGGAGTAAACGTGGGAGTCGACCGGCAGGTAGGCGAAGGTCACCTGGGCGTTGTCCTCGTGCTCGGTGAAGGTGTCACCAAGTACATTGTCCCTATAAGAATCCTTGTTTTTAAGGTAATCGCGGCACAGGTATCCGAAGCCGCATTTTTGGCCGGTAACTGTCGAAGACGTGAGCGACAATTTTCTTTGAATCAGCGAGGAATAGCCGTCCTTCACTGATTGGGGAGCCTCGAGCATAACTGAGGGGGCCGACCACGTGATCGCGTCGCTAGTGTACTCGGGGGCGTCATACACATATTGATACCACGTCAACCCGCTGTCGGCGTCGAGCGTTGGCGCGGAGACGGTCCACAGGATTGTGGGGTCGGTTGCGTTGGCGTAGGAGCGCTCGTATTTCAAGATGGGATATGGAACTGGGTACGGGGCGATGCCGGCGGCTGCTCCCCCCGAATAGTCCCAACCATCTCTTCCTCCCCAGTCGATCACCGGCTGGAGGCGTAGGGCTTGACACTCGGCGCCGTCAATCTCTTTGGTGTCGCCGGTTGTCACCCATTTACAGCCGATGTTGAAGAGCTGCCAGTCGTAGTTGCGCGAAGTGGTGGTACTGGTACTTTCCACCCAAGCCAAGAACCATAGTTTTTGGCTGCCGTCGGCGAGGTCGTTGACCACGGGGTTGCCCGTGACGCGGAACAGGTCGTCGGTGAACTGCTGGCCGTCCTGGTCGGTAAGCTCGTAGTAGTATTGTAGAACGGTGCCCTGAGATCCGGCTTTCTTTCCCGCATAGGTGAAGAAACGACGATCGTAATAGATCATCGAACTGGCGACGTCGGCTGATGGGCTGAACGCACCGATCTCGGGTCGGATAACCACGGTGTTGGTAGAGCCAGCCGGACCGTAATCGGCGATGTTGTTGGCCTTGTCGTCGTCCTTGGAGAAGTATTCGGTCCAGAAGTCACCACCGTTGAGGAAGCGTGAGAAATTGCGGCTGTACTCGGCTGACGATGTGGTGACGGTCTCCGTGTCGGTGGGAAGCAACAACAGCGAGGTATTGGCTGTGGGCACTGCCCCCTTTGTGAGGGAAGAATACTGGTAATCGGTCCAGGCGAAAAGCAGCACAGGGTCGTCGGGGAAATGCTCCTTCTCGTTGGTGTCCTCCACGATGACAGGGGTGGATGTGGAGGCGTCGAAAGAGGAGCAATACACGGTGTTGTAAGGTGTTACTTCGTGAGCAACGAGGTCAATGGTAGTGTAGGTAGGGGGGAGGTAGCCTCCCGACTGATCATAGTGGTTCTGGACGTTGCTTTTGTGGCCGAGGTAGCGGAAAGTGAGTCGCGACGGGTCACCCTGCGGAAGCCAGATGCCGAAATATTTGTCGCCGGCTGAGTGGGCGATGGCGAAGATGCCGTCCAAGTCGGCCTCGTCAACCTCTTCGTCGTCACATTGGGGGCGAGTGAAGTGGGTGGCACCCCATGTGATCGGCTCATAGGCAAACCATCCGCCTTTTACACAGTCGACACTTGCATTCACGCCGCAATGCGACACCCCAGTGTCGGAATTAGAAAAGCGCTCCGGGAAGGTCTGCTCCCCATCAAAATGGGTACCAGCGGTCTTGAGAAGGTGGGACGCGATAGTCTTATCAACGAGATTGAACACCCACAGGTATTCGTCGGCGAAGAGGAACACCTCGTCGGTGCCGTCAGCCGTGCCGGTGTCGTAGGTCACAAGGTCGAAGGTCGTGGCGAAGATGTCGTTGCAACGCCGCTCCGTGCCAGTATTGTCGCCTGTGCCTGCTATGTTTGAGGGCATCTCTGTAAGATAGCCGCGCATGAAAAAACGGCTTTCGACCGGGCACAACATCAGGGGATGCACATCCGAGGAAACCTCATCCCAGTCGATGCGCCAAGTGAAGTCGGGAGCGGTGTTGGAGGCTCGGCTGTAGTTGTCGCGGCATATGAAGACCTCAAACACGATATTGTGCTGATGCTCCACCGGCGTCGCCGTTTCGATGGTCGCGTTTTGGCGGAGGAAGCGCACGG
>JAJBVP010000213.1 GCA_020859755.1 Bacteroidales bacterium
ATTTGTAAATCAGATATTTAAATTTAAGAATTCAAATTTTGTCATGTACTGAAATGCTAAACGCTAAATGCTAGTAAAATGAGCGAAGAGAGATTAATAACGGTTGCGATTCACACGTATGAGAAGGCGATCCTGCTGAAGACGTTGCTTGAGAGCGAGGGGATCACCGTTGCGTTGCAAAACGTCAACCTGCTGCAGCCCGTGGTGTCGTCGGGCGTGCGCGTGCGTATCAAGGAGAACGACCTGCCGCTGGCTCTGCGCATCATCGAGAATTCGGAGATCTTCCTGCCTCCGAAGCGATTGCGCGACGCTCCGAAGATCGACCCGATCCTGGTGCCGACCGATTTCTCGGCCTACTCGGTGCACGCGGCTCGACTGGCATTCCAATTGGCAGCTTCGCTGAAGACGTCGCTGGTGTTCCTGCATTCCTACATCGACCCGTTCCGCACGGGCAACCTCCAGCTCACCGACGCGCTGAGCTACGACGCCATCGAGGGTGAGGACCAGATATTGATGGAGAAGGAGGTGGAGCAGCTGATGGATGAGTTCACGGCACGTTTCCGCACGGCAATCAAGACCGGCGAGTTGCCCGCTGTGAAGTTTGTGACCGAGGTTGTGGAGGGTATCCCTGAGGAGTCGATTCTCGAGTATGCCAAGGTGAACCATCCTGCGATGATAGTGATGGGGACTCGCGGGGCCGGGAAGAAGGAGAAGGAACTGGTGGGAAGCGTGACGGCCGAGGTTCTCGACTCGTGTCGGGTGCCTGCATTCACCATCCCCGAGGACACTAAGATCAATTCGCTGGACGATATACGCGATGTGGTGTTTTTCAGCAACTTGGAGCAGGAGGATATCCTGGCGATGGACTCGTTCTACAGGTTGTTCCCGTCGCGGGCGTTCAATATCACGCTTGTGCACATCCCGTCGAAGAAGGAGCGTGCGACAACGAGCGAGAAGGGCGTGAAGAAATTGCTGGAGTACTGCCAGGCGCATTATCCCGCTTACTCGTTCACGATCAAGGAGGTACAGCTTTCTACGATTGTCGACGATTTCCACCGTATCGCCCAGGAGCAGCCGATCGACCTAATTGTGACGCCGAACAAGAAGAAGAATATCTTCGCCCGGTTGTTCAATCCTTCGCTGGCCCATAAGTTGTTGTTCCACGCCGATATACCGATGATGGTGGTACCGGTGTAAGTATTAAGTATTAAGTATTAGTGATTAAGTATAATGGATTAATGGGTGGAACCTTTTGGGGTGGTAGCATTAATAAGATAAACCCATGCAGTTGAAAAGGATTTTAGGGATATTGGTGTTGTGCGGCGTGGCTTTGGCTAACCAGGCTCAGGAGATACGCACGGCTTACTTCGGGGGTCGCGCCAACGCATACACGGGCGTGACGCAGGACGCGTCGGGAATGATATGGATAGGAACCGACCAGGGGGTGTATTCCTACGACGGGTTCCGTTTCAAAGCGCTTGGCGACTCCATCTTCCCGCCACGTTTCGTGCACTCGATCGATGTGGCCGGGGAGAACGTGATGGGATTTTGCGACCAAGGGGGTATTCACTTTTTCGACGCTCCCACGCGCACCAAGCTGGCCTCTCCGCTCGACTCGATCGACACGGGTGAGATACGCTCGTTTGTGACCGACGGCAACCTGATTTTCGCCGGTGCCGAGAAGCTTGGCGTCGTGTCGATGAACACCGATGATTTCACGTGGCGAGTGGTGAATCCACGCATACGCGACACCTACGGGATCACCTCGTCGGGTCATTACATCTATTTGGCCACATTGTCGGGGCTTTACCGATTGGATCCGTCGACCGACCGTCTTGAGCGCCTCGACCCCAACCGAAGCTATTACTCATGCTTGTGGGATCCCCAACGGTCGTGCCTGTGGGCGGGTTACAATGGGGGCATCGTGCAATTTAATCCCCAAACCAACTCACTGTCAACCGTCTACGAGAGCGACACGTTTTTCAAGAGCCTGGCGCTGAAGGACGACATCCTGTATGCTGGCACCGACAACGGCCTGGTGGAATATCATCCCGGATCGGGCGAGAGCCACGTTCACCTGCACGATATGCGTAATCCTTACTCGCTGAGCAACAACGTGGTATGGGACGTGTTTGTCGATCGCGACCATTCGCTGTGGATGGCCACGGGACATGGAGCGTCGACCCTGTCGTCGTCGCCGCGCTATGAAATTATCCACTTGTTGTCGTTGATCCAACGTATCCCCACGATCAGCAATCCCCAAAGCGGCAACATCGCGTCGCTGATTCGCGACAGCCACGGTGATATATGGCTTGGAGGCACCAACGGGCTGGTAAGGATCATGCCCGGTGGCACCATACAATGGTATCGCAACGAGTATCCGGCGCGCCAGATTCCGCACAACAATATCCGACGTCTTTACCAGGATCCGTGGGACAACCTGTGGGCGGCTTCCGACCATGGCGTGCTTTGGTGGGACCGGGAGGCCGAGCAGTGGCGCTCGCTCGACATCACCGACGGCAAGAATCACGCGTGGTGGCCCTACGACATTCTGGCGACAGGCGACGGCAACGTGTGGGTGGCCACCTACGCGAGCGGCGTATTCAAATTTAAGCGTCCCACCACCGCGCAGCTACGCGGGGGTCATATAGAGGCTCAACAGGTGTTCTCCCAGGAATCACCTCTGCTGTACACCTTGGGGATCAAATCCGATCCTCGCGGGTTGATATGGCTGGCCCATCGCGACGGGGCTTACCTGTGGGATCCCTCGCAACGCCGGCTGTGCACCGTGCCGCTAAAGACCGCTCTTGGCGAGGAGGGGAAGGTGTTTCCGCTGGGCATGCACGTTGACGTGCAGGGCAAGATGTGGTACGCCACCGACAATACCATCGGATGCTATGATCCCACAACCACCGAATGCCGGGTGATCCCTACCCCACTATCCCCTACCGATCCGATACGCGCCATCCTACGCCAAGGCAACACGCTGTGGGTACTGGCACCACAGAGCCTGTGCGGCTACGATACGGCCAAGGGCACATGGGCGCGCTACACGTTGCCGCCGGGTGATTTCACATCGATATTTTTCGACTCGTTGACCAACAACCTTCTGCTGGGTGGCTACGACGTGTTGATGATATTTGACCCGCAGAAGTCGGAGGAGGAGAACACCTATGGCGACATCCGTGTTGTGGGCCTGAGCTGCAACAACGAGCCGGTGGCGATCCAGAAATACGAGAAAGGCGACGACATGCACACATTTGTCTTCCCTCCAGGCACCACATCCATCACCTTGGAAGTGAGCAACTTCGCCTATACCCATCACGACGAGTACACCTTCTCTGCATAAAACGGAGCATTGCCACCCACTTTGGCGAGCCGTTTGAGGGGGGTAAAA
>JAJBVP010000251.1 GCA_020859755.1 Bacteroidales bacterium
ATTTGTAAATCAGATATTTAAATTTAAGAATTCAAATTTTGTCATGTACTGAACAAAATCTTATATCATCACTTACTTATTTACTTTGAATCTTATGAGACGAAAATTTTACTATCTCATGGCGGCGATAGTCGCGCTCTTCTGCGTGTCCTTCACCGCCGGAGCTAATGTAACGACAACCTCCGGGCGAGTATTCTTCGTCAACATTCCTACTGGGGATTCTGATTGGTTGAAAGACGGTGCAAGAATTGCTATTTTCTTCTGGGGTAGCAGCGAAGACTGGCAGAAAAATCTTGCCTACACAACCGATTACAAGGGTCAAATTCAAGATGGAATTTATTGGGCCCGCATGTCAGTGAGCAGTAACAACGGTTTCACTCTTTTCCGCTATGGTGAAAGCCAGGAATCTTCCCTTTCCGATTCTAATAAATGGAATTACCAGAAAACCACTTCTGGTGGCATTCAGAACTATTATGTTCGTAAAAAAAGTTCCTATTGGGACAACACTGATGGAAAAGGCTTAGAGTGGAGCGGACAAGACACCCCTTCCTCTTTCTCCATTAAAGGAACCTCTGGTTCTGGCTGGGGCAGCAAGGACTTCACCACAGTTTCCAACGCCAATGGCATTTGGGTAGGCCAAATGACAGCTACTCCATCTGATCTGTCGGGAGATAAATTCTACTTCCGACCCTTGATTGGCAGTAAGGAATTCGGCACTTACTCGGCTAACGACGATGACGTATCTTCCAGCAAATGGCTAGGCTTTGATTGCGATCATGCCTTCTATATTGAAGCCACTGCCGGCCAGGTTATCACGATTACAGTAAACATGCAGGAATCGTGTGTTTCCGCCACTGCTACTACAAGCGGCGGCGGTGGTGGCAGCGACCTATCGAAGATTGTCAACATGCCTTTGACTGAGAGCGATTTCAGCAAGCCCCACTACTTCTTTGTAGGCCCCCGTACCTCGGGCTGGCGTCTCCTCCCCGAATGGGAGTTGACCGACGAGGATGGCGACGGCGTATATGAATTGAGCGGTCGATTGATGTACAATGGCCAGTTTGGTATCGCCCGTGTCGACAGCTACGACAAATATATCAAGCATCAATACGACGCGTTCTACACCAAGAACTTCAACCTTTACAAGGGCGACTCCAATATCACTTGGAATTCCACAAACAGCACCGCCACCGGCACTGTAACCCTAAGCACCAGCACGGCCATGACAGGTTGCGTGAGCGCCATTAACGAGGGCGCCGGCAAGGACGCCGTGGCTTGGTGGATGCTCAGCGAGTGCTGCCCCAAGATGGACAACGGCACAATCTCCTGGTACTGGCCCTACGACAAATACAACGCCTCTTCCAGCGACACCAACCCTCGTCGTGACGAGATCATGGCCGAGTCGATGCCATGCTACCTGACCAAAATGACCTTCACTCCTGGCTCCAGCAGCGGTGACCTCTATGTGTCGGTTGATTGCAACCGCTCGAATGTGGCTGAGCACTTGTCATTCACCTTCTCGGGCTCGAAGATCCGTTACGATGCCGACGAAAACTACAGCATCGTAGGTGCGGGCTGGTACACCAACACCGCTAGCGACGGCCACGGCTGGGGCGACTCCTGGTACTCATGGGACGAGGACGGCAAAGTTTACATCGACGGCAACGGCAACCCGCTGTACCTTACCGCCTACGACGAGGAGTGGATGCAAAAGCACTCTTCCAACTTCTACGACTCGGATAAGGACTTCTACTACTCGTCGAAGAACCTTACCTTCGTAAGCTACACCCAGCTTGACGACTACCAGAACGACCCCTATATCGGCGTTTACATGGCTCACCCCTACTCAATCTCTGGCTCCAGCGACCAAATCGGCGGCGTGACCATCAAAACTGTCAAGGATGACTCCAGCAACTGGAACTACGATGAGACTTTCCGCCAGTACAGCACCCAATACTACAATCCTCAGTCGGCAAACTGGAAGTGCTTCGTCGTGAAGGACGTATGGCTGGATGGCGACTTCAAGGTATGGACTGGTTGGGGCGGCGCATCGTCGACCAACGAGTGGAGCAGCAAGGGTGGCACCGATGTGGCCCGCTGGTTCACCCAGAACGGTGGCCACGGCAGAGCTAGAAATGACGACGACCTTAAAAACACCTCCGACCCCACTTCCACCTATGGTGTGGCTTCTACCGACCTCGAGAGTGGTAAGACCTACGTATACGGTACCAAGCGCGATATTTACGGTGCCGACTTCCGTATCATCACCGATCCCACCAACACCAACTTGCGTCCTACCGCCGCAAGTGAAAAGCAGTACTACAAGCGCGTGCTCCTGTGGTACAACACCGACCAAGGTTTCGAAAACTCCGTTCTACAGTTTATCAGCGAGTTGGACGGTCCCCAAATCCGCGCTATGCGCAAGGAGGGCGTGAAGAACCAGCTGCAATACGCTTGGCGTATCGATGCCCAAAACGTCGAGAATCCGGCTGAGATCTCCCTGGTGAAGATCCAGCGCTACTGTTACAACTCCACCACTGGCACTTTCGTAGCCGATGGAAGCGCCATTACCGTTTCTGATGCCGTGGGCAAGACCACTGTTGACTATAAAGCAAATATCGGCACCTCGCCCAACACTTACTCGGACGACACCAACACCTGCTCGGCAGGTCGTTACTACTACACCATCGAGGTGACCTACTCCAATGGCGTGACCAAGACCGCCAACTCCAATGAGATCACCATCAACTATGGCGTAACCCCGGTTACCATCTCGGTAAGCCAGTTGAAGGATAGCGACAGCAAGCTTCGCCTGGGTGTAACCCTCACCGCCAAGCCTAACGCCGACGGCCTCAACCGCGACTATACCCATAACGGCTCGACACAGAAGGCAAGCGTTGTAGCCGGCCAGAAGATCATCATTATCCCATACAGCGACATGGCCAAGACCATCGCCGCGCTCGAGACTTTAGCCGAGGACGGCGCTACCACTGGCTGGTTTGACACCGGCAGCGAGGCTTACGACACCCACGCCTACGCCGCTTCCGAGTCGACCTCGACCTACAAGATTCCCGCCAACACTCGCTACTACGCTACCCCCTACACTGGCACCAGCCAGGTATTGACCCTTGATTTCACCAAGGCACCCGCCAATACTGGCGTGACCGAGACCCGCGGAAATTACCAATACCTTGCCATCCTCGTGGCTGGTGATGGTGACGAGGCCGCTTGGGAGACCCTCAACTACACTCTCGCCCTTGGTTCAACCGATGTTGAGCTGCCAGCGCCCGCGATCAGCCACAGCGGGTTGACAATCAAGAAGTGAGGTGTCCTAAAATTTCTTGACTCGGAGGACGTTAATAAATGTTGATATTC
>JAJBVP010000291.1 GCA_020859755.1 Bacteroidales bacterium
ATTGGTTAGTGTCGGAAGGGAGGACCTTGTTGTAACCCCAGCCCTGCAGCGCCGTATTGATGAAGTGCATCAAGCTGTGAAAGATGGCACATGTGTTACTTGCGCTGGCAAAGAAGAACTAAACGCTTTCCTCGACTCCCTATAATGGAATACAAAATCCAATTCGACCCCGCGGTGGTAAAGGTTATGGCAAATCGGGCGTCCAGAGGCAATGGTAGGAGGTAGAAACATTTTGTACTCCCGCCGAATTTCGGCTCACGATAGAGTGATATACGAGATTTATGATGATCGGATACTTGTTCTCGTCATCCTAATCCAAGGCCACTATTCCGACAAATAGGCCCTTAAGGAGATGGGGTGTACGGGGTGATGCGGTGGTTGTGGTAGAGGAAGCTGTGGTCGGAGTTGGAGATGAACCAGTCACCGTCCTTGCACACGAAATCGGAGTCCTTTCCTTGGTATCGTAACCTGTTAAAACTGGATGGGCGACACACACGGTGGCCATAGCAATCGATAATGAGCGAAAATGTGCGCATGCCGTCGGCTTTGGCGTCCTCGAGCAATTGCGCTTTATCGGGGTCCAAAGGCTGCCATTCGAAATCCGACACCACCAACAGGTCGGCCCCCTTGAAGGCTTTCATCACTCCCTTGTATTTCTGGGAGCAAGGCAGTTGGTTGAACACGAAATCAAACAACAGGTCCTCGTCGTTTCCTCCCGCATAGGAAGTGGACAGAAACGAGAGCAACCGTGGCAGCTGGCTGTCGAGATGGGTCAAGACGAAGAACGACAACCTGTGGGAATAGTTGATGAGCACTACCGGCCGACGCTCCTTTTGGGCAACGATAGCGATGGCGATGGCCAGTGTTTTGGCCACCGTTTCGGGGTCGCCCTGCATGCTCCCCGAGGTGTCGACGCACATGAGAATCGGCCCCTTCTTTTGCTTGCCATCCCCTGCACCGGTGGATTTGGAGGCGAACACCTGCAACTGTTTCTGGGTGAACTTTCTGATAAAGATATCCTCGGTGGCGGGGGAGCCGAGCAACGCAAGTTCGATCGGCATCACGGAATTCAAGTTGTCGCCAATCGTTATTCCGCTAATGTCGTTTTTGCTGGCGTGCAGAAAGCGGCTGTTCACCTCCGAAATTCCCCCGGAGCGTCCCAGCATCATTGCCAGCCTTACCAGCTCGGGATCCATTGCCTGGAGCACCTTGGCGTCGGCTTGATGACTGTCTTCGGCGCCACGCCCGGCATTCCATTTCTCAATCTCAAGGGGCAGCCGCTTACCCTCACTCGACGGGTTATTTTGGGTGCAGTCGCTCACCGAGGCTGAGAAATCGGCCTGTCCCGCCGCCATTCCAGGACCATGCATTCCCTCGTTGGGCTGCCCTTCTCCCCCGCGCTCTATCAGGGTAAGATTCCATCGCGCGCTGGTTTCACGTCGTCTTTTGTCGTCTACCGCCATTGGAAAGATATGCTTGACCAGCCAGTCGTTGAGGAAATCCTCCTTTAGGGAGGTCACCCGCAGGGGATCGGCCCAATCCTCCTGGGGGATGCTGTCGACAAACTTAAGGATCTCCCATATGGAATAGTATCGCCAGTACTCGACATGGTCGGCCACGCCGAAAAAACGAGCGTCGGACACTATATCGTCCATCACCCCATACTCAGCGGCATTGCTACGCTTTACCTTGGCCAACGCGGCCATGATCGCAGCGGGTCGCCGCAACTGGATAGCCACGCCTACAGCTTTCTTGAGATATGTGATATGGGATTTTTTCACCGGCCCTGATTTAATTTCGCATCATAGTAGGAATAGGTGTTGCGCAAATTTAACATGAATCGTTCTTTACCAATGAACAGGTTGCTATCCAAGCTTTTAAGCAGATTGGAGAAGATATCCTCAAGATTAGTGCCCAGCGAATTGAGTTGTTTAATGGTAATCTGGGGGTCGAACGTCGTGCGCAACTCATAGCTGCAATTGTTGATTATTATCTTTCCCTCCTCTTTCACCTGCACCGTAAAACTGCCTTTAGGCCTCACCAACAAGCAATCGTCGATCGTTTCCGACGCGTACATCACGGTGCCCGACTCCAGCAGCGTTTCATAGTCGGCAATATGAATCTTCAAGGCATAACCATCGCACAGCACCTCGTAGAACATCCCATCCAGGATGTACAACGACGGCTTTGGGGACATTCTCACGGCATGCCGGTTGACACTCTTCTTTTGCTTGAGTATCCCCCGGAACAGGCATGCCAACACCTCCTTGCACACGATCTCGACCAGCTCCTGCACCTGCCCCTCCTCGTTCCACAGCATATGTACCAGTAATAGCAAGTCGCTGTAATTCACCTCATTGCGCCCATTCAGACAGGCCGACGCGCGCATGATGTTGACGGCTTTCTTCCATCGGCGGTCGGAGATATAATAAAGCTGCTTGTTGTCCTGGGGCATGCTCGTGCCGGGCGCCTCCTGCTCCTGCTCCTTCATCTTTTCATACATGCGCTGGCGGATATTGCATATAATCTCGATCACGGGTGCCGGAACGTCGACCGCCTCGATTTCCTTGCTAATTTGCTCCAACTCCTGCTGATCGAAAGGCTCGGAGTCAAATATCAAGGCTGTTTGGGGCGACGGGCAAAGCAAGCTTTGGAAATTGGACTGCTCGACTATGGGCTCTACCACATATCTCAGGATGAAGCGATCCCACAACGCCTCGAGACCCTCCCCTTGGGCCGGCAGCTCGTTGGAGGCGGCGATAATACCCTTGATGGGCAATTGCATCGTGTGGTTGCCGTTGAGGTAAATCTTTTCGTTGAGCACCGTCAACAACGAGTTTTGAATCGCGGGGCCCGCCTTCCACAATTCGTCCAAAAACACCACGTCGGCCTCGGGAAGATATCCCGCGGTGATGCGCTCATAGGTGTCTTCCTCCTTGAGCTTGGTGATGCTCACCGGGCCGAAAATCTCATCGGGAGTTGAAAACCTCGACATCAGATACTCAAAACTGCGGGCGCCCTTGAATGCCGACTTCAATCTTCTGGCCACCATCGATTTGCCCACGCCCGGCAACCCCAACAGAAAAATACTCTCTCCGGCCACCGCGCTGAGCAAGCTCAACGCCAGCACCTCCTCTCGCTCCAGCATGCCATGGTTCATCTTGGCCAGAATGCCCGTCACACGTTCTCTAATATTTCCATTCATGCCTCAAATATAGCACGCGACCCACGCCGATTTCAGTCCCACCCAAGTTAAAAAAGCCTAACGCTAGCCGTTGCCCGCGTAACTCCTCACTTTTACCCTTCAGCTTACACGTTGGTGATTTTTCAGGGGATGGTACAGAGGTGGTCGGCGGGGGCCGTGGGAG
>JAJBVP010000221.1 GCA_020859755.1 Bacteroidales bacterium
ACTCTTTCGATAACTGGATAATGTTTAACCAGTCCAACTTTTTGGGGTCACTTCATTCCCGGCGGGGCTTTTTGTTTAGGGATGGAGACGTTTCTGGCATACAGGGGGAGGGCCGTCCATGAGCCGGGGCGCCCAGGCTGACGCGGACGTTTCTGCATTGCTGCGTGTTGGCCGTCCAAGAGCCGGGGCGCCCAGGCTGACGCGGACATTTCTGCATTGCTGCGTGTTGGCCGTCCAAGAGCCGGCCCCCCCCAGGCTGACGCGGACGTTTGTGCATTGCTGCGTGTTGGCCGTCCAAGAGCCGGCCCCCCCAGGCTGACGCGGACGTTTGTGGCACGATTGGGGTTAAAAACTTAAGAAAGATGTGAAAGAGCGTTGGGGAAGCTTGGCTGATAGGGGGATTATGCGTACCTTTGTAAGTTAATCCGCCCCGAAGAGCAGTGGGGCGCAAGCCAGAAGAGAAATGCCTAAAAAACAAGAGTCATATATCACAATACGTCGAGCGCGGGTCAACAACCTGAAGGATGTCGACCTGCGGATTCCCCGTGGCCAACTGATCGTGATCACGGGCGTGAGCGGTTCGGGCAAGTCGTCGCTGGCCTTCGACACGCTGTACGCCGAGGGTCAGCGCCGCTACGTGGAGAGCCTGTCGGCCTATGCGCGCCAATTCCTGGGCAAGATGGCCAAGCCCGAGTGCGACTACATCAAGGGATTGCCCCCGGCCATCGCCATCGAGCAAAAGGTGAACACCCGCAACCCTCGCTCCACCGTGGGCACATCGACCGAAATTTACGACTACCTTCGCCTGCTGTTCGGCCGCGTGGGCCGCACTTACTCGCCCGTCTCGGGGCGTGAGGTGAAAAAGCACACCGTGGAGGACGTAATCGCGGCGGCGCAGAGCTATCCCGTGGGCACGCGTATCGCCCTTGTTGCACCAGTTTTGCTTCCCGAGAAGCGGTCGCTGAACACCCAACTGGAGATCTATCTCAAGGAGGGCTACTCCCGCTTGATCAAGGACGGCAAAATCTTGCAAATCGAGGATGTGAAGGTCAATCCTCCCGCCAGCGCCGATGGGCTCGACCTGCTCATCGACCGCATGGCCGTGGCCGAGGAGGGGGACGAGTTGAGCCGCCTGGCCGATTCGTCGGAAACCGCCTTCTTCGAGGGTCACGACCAGATGTCGCTGCTCGTTTGGGACGCCGACGGGAAGGTGCACCGCCACGATTTCTCGAAGCGATTTGAGGTCGACGGCATCACCTTCCTTGAGCCTAACGACTTGATGTTCAACTTCAACAACCCCTACGGCGCATGCCCCCGTTGCGAGGGATTTGGCCAAACGATCGGCATCGACGAGCGTCTGGTAGTGCCCAATCCCGCGCTGTCGGTTTACGACGATGCCGTCGTGTGCTGGCGTGGGGAGAAGATGAGCCAGTGGAAGCGCGAGCTGATTCATATCGCCCCGCGTGTGAGCTTTCCCATTCACCGCCCTTACCAGGACCTCACGGAGCAGGAAAAGCGCTTCCTGTGGGAAGGAAACACCATGTTTGGCGGTATAAATGGCTTCTTCAAAATGGTGGAGAGCAACCTGCATAAAATCCAGTACCGCGTGATGTTGGCCCGATATCGCGGCAAGACGTTGTGCCCCGAGTGCCACGGCGCTCGCTTGCGCAAAGAGGCAACCTACGTGAAAGTGGCTGGCAAGGGGATACAGGAACTGGTAACAATGCCCGTCAACGAATTACTCGAGTGGTTCAACGACTTGACATTCAACGAGCACGACCAAAAGATCGCTGGGCGCCTGTTGTCGGAGATACGCAACCGCTTGGGTTTCTTGGTGAACGTTGGTCTCGGTTATCTGACGCTCGACCGCCGCTCCAACACCCTCTCAGGAGGCGAGAGCCAGCGCATCAACCTGGCCACCTCTCTCGGCTCGTCGTTGGTAGGCTCGCTGTACATTCTGGACGAACCCAGCATCGGCTTGCACTCCCGCGACACCCACAAACTGCTTGAGGTGCTACGTCACCTACAGAGCATCGGCAACACCGTGATCGTGGTGGAACACGACGAAGATATCATCCGCGCTGCCGACTATATAATAGACGTGGGGCCCGACGCTGGCAGCAATGGCGGCGAAATCATCTACGAAGGCCCAGTGGACGGCCTGGACAAAGCTCAAAAGAGCTACACGCTGGGCTACCTGAACGGCACGCTGCAAATCCCCGTGCCCAAGCGACGTCGCAAGTGGAACAGCTATATCAAGGTGGAGGGTGCCCGCCAGAACAACCTCAAAGACATCGACGTGAAGTTTCCCCTGGGGGTGATGACCGTCGTAACTGGCGTGAGCGGCTCGGGCAAGTCAACCTTGGTGAAGGACATTCTCTACAAGGCCCTTCTGCGACATCTGGGCGAGGCTTCCGACGCTCCCGGGGCTTACAAGGGATTGTCGGGCGACCTGCAACGAATTTCGGCAGTGGAATTCGTCGACCAAAACCCAATCGGCAAGTCGACGCGCTCCAATGCGGCCACCTATCTCAAGGCCTACGACGAGATACGCCAATTGATGGCCGATCAGCAAGCCGCCAAGCAGATGGGGTTCACCCCCACTTACTTCTCGTTTAACGCCGAGGGAGGACGTTGCGAGGAGTGTAAGGGCGAGGGCACGATCACCATCGAGATGCAATTTATGGCCGACATTACCATCCCCTGCGAGGAGTGCCACGGCCAGCGATTCAAGCGCGACGTGCTCGAGGTGAGATATCGCGGCAAAAACATCTACGAAATCTTGTGTATGACCGTCGACGAAGCTATCGAGTTTTTCTCACAGGACGAGGCCGGTCGCCGGGTAGTGCGCCGCTTGCAGCCGCTGAAGGATGTGGGATTGGGCTACATCCAGTTGGGCCAGTCGTCATCGACATTGTCGGGGGGTGAGAACCAGCGAGTAAAACTGGCCTATTTCCTATCGATGGACAAGCCTCAGCCCACGATGTTCATCTTCGACGAGCCCACCACTGGATTGCATTTCCACGACATCAACACGCTGATGGATTCATTCAACCGCTTGATCGCCCAAGGTCACACGGTGGTGATAATCGAGCACAACATGGACGTGATAAAGCAGGCCGATCATGTGATCGACATAGGTCCCGAGGGTGGCCATGCGGGCGGCTCCATCGTGGTCGAGGGGACTCCCGAGCAGGTGGTGGCTTGTGAGGCGTCGTACACCGGGAGGTTCCTGGCAGCTAAGTTGTAGTTGGTAGTTGTTAGTTGTTAGTTGGTAGTTGTTAGTTGTTAGTTGGTAGTTGTTAGTTGTTAGTTGTTAGTTGGTAGTTGTTAGTTGTTAGTTGTTAGTTGTTAGTTGTTAGTTG
>JAJBVP010000123.1 GCA_020859755.1 Bacteroidales bacterium
TCTAGGGGGGCCGGCCTTGGACGGCCATTCAGGCGCCCCGGCCTTGGACGGCCATTCAACCCCCCCAGAGCGCGTCCTCTTCAACCTCCGCGCCTCCAAAGACCATCCCCTCAACATCTCCGACTCCCTCACCCCTCCCTATATCATCGAAATCCGAGCCAAAAGCAAGAAACCCTGGGCCCTCAACTGGGGCGACAACCTGCTTCAAGCACAATTGAGCCACTCAGCCAAAGGTACTGAATATGACCAAATTAGCATCAACGTAAGCTATCGCGAGGCTGAAATAAACGTCCCTACCGATGTCACCCATGACAATCTCCCCTTCTCCCTTTGGGTCAAGGTCGATTCAACCCTCAGTATCGCAGCTGGTTACGACACTCTCAGCCAACCAGCGATAATAAGCGAACCCGTTCCTTCCAATCTACCACTTTTACTCACAACCGAGGGCACAGTCGACATCGAGGAACTTCGTATCACTTCCCTTCACGACAACAAATTAATAGTTGCCAACGGATTGACCCGCGAGCAGGTTCTGAATCGACTATCGGCAACCAGCGACCCCATGGAACGCATATGGAAATATTTCGACCGCGAGAACGACCCCGACCGCGTGCGCCTCGGGGGCAAATACACCCTCGCCACTCTGGCAAATCCCCGCGGTGGATACGACATAATCTACATGGACGGCGCTGAAATTCAAGCCCATGAGTGGACTCCGGGAATGTTGAAAGGGCATCTTGAACCAACACCATTCGCTGGGCGTTACGCATTGACCTGGATCGACGCCGTAATGCAACCCATGGACAACCAGTGGGAAGGTCAGGCCGAGGTCAACCTCTCCACTGGCCTGCTCACCCTTAATTTCCCTCTTCTCGTTGCTCAGGTGCGCTTCAATTCAATTGATACTCAATGACATGGAACAAGGACTGAAAGACGACGCGATATTAGGCTCGCCCCTGCTCGACCGGGCCGTAAATGAGTTGGCCTCCCTCCCGGGGCTTGGCCGACGCACAGCATTGCGACTGGCCCTGTGGATGCTGCGCCGCCCCGAGGGCGTGGCAGTGGCGCTGGGACAGTCGTTGATCGACCTGCGTAAGGGCGTGCGTTACTGCCGCACGTGTCGCAATGTGGCCGAGAGCGACGAGTGTGCTATTTGCGCCGACTCGCGACGCGACCACTCCACGGTGTGTGTGGTCGAGAGCGTAGGCGACGTCATGGCGATGGAACGCACCGGCGTGTATCGTGGTGTTTATCATGTGCTTGGTGGCGTGATTTCGGCCATGGACGGAGTCGGCCCGAGCGACTTGGAGGTCGACTCGCTGGTCGATCGAGTGGCTCGAGGAGGCATCAAGGAGGTGATTCTCGCTCTAAGCGCCACCATGGACGGCGAAACTACATCCTACTACGTCTATAGGCGCCTGCGCGACTCAGGCGTGAAAGTGAGCCAATTGGCCCGGGGAATGGCCGTCGGTAGCGACCTCGCTCTCGTCGACGAGGTTACCCTTGGCCGCTCCCTGCAAGCGAGAATAACATATTCCGTGTAATTGCTTTAAAGGATTAAAGGAGGAAAGGAATTAAGAATGGGAACTGACGAAAACAAGGAGGCGTCCGCAGGAAAGATTGCGCTGAGGGCCGTCGAGCCCAGCGACGCCATGACGCTTTTCCTTTGGGAAAACGACACCGAGCTGTGGCCCTCAGGACGCAACACAGCCCCTCTGTCGCTTGCGCAAATCCAAGGCTACATTGACCGCTATTCGGCTGATATTCACGTCGATGGCTCCTTACGTCTGATAATCACCCACGACGGTCAAGCCATCGGTACGGTCGATCTCACCGACTTCGACCCGATTAACCGACGTGCACAGCTTGGAATCCTTATCTCCAAGCCTTTTCAGCACCAAGGCTTTGGCACTCAAGCGATTGCCAAGATGGAGCATTACGCCACCGAGACACTCGGCTTGCATCAACTGTGGGCTATTGTTGCCCGCGAGAATGAGGGGAGTCTGGCACTGTTCCGCAAAAGTGGCTGGCGCTCAGCCGGTTCGCTCCGATCTTGGCTACGTCGCGGACCCCATTATTACGACGCGTTAATCTTCCAGCGACTGTTATGACCCTCCCCGATGAGTTTTGGACTTGGGTGAACGACCACCTTGGCGACGATCCCACACGCTTGCGTCTGGCCAAGCGGGCCGACAGCCCCGAGTGGCTCGATCTCGCAATCACTCAGGTGGCTACCCGAGCCAAAGCGTTGAAGAAGCTCCCAAAGTTGATGGCCGAGGGTCCATTGGTGATTCCCACCCCGCTAGCCGTCGAGCAGTCAACCAGTGAACCGTTAGCTCATTTCCACTCGCTGATTGTTAAGGAGCTGAACGCCAAGAGAGTCCTTGACCTAACTGCCGGATTGGGCGTGGACGCGCTCACGCTCGCTCGCAATGGTTTGGACGTGACTGCGGTCGAACTCGACCCACTGAAAGCCAACGCTTTGGAGGTCAACTCCAAGCGGCTCCATCTGCCTCTCAAAGTGATCAACGATGACTGCCGCAACGTCGCGGGACAGTTCGACCTGGCGTTTATTGACCCGGCTCGACGGGGCGCCGCTGGCCAACGACTGTTCTCCCTCGCCCACTGCGAGCCCGACGTCACCGCCATGCTCCCACAATTGCGTGAAATCACCCGCTGGCTCGTCGTCAAAATGTCACCCATGCTCGACTGCAACGTCGTAATCGACCAGCTCCACCCCGCCTGGCTCATCGCACTTGGCACGACCCGCGAGTGCAAGGAGCTTGTGGCCGTTGTCGACCTCCAAAACCCTTCCACCGAGACCAAAATATCCGCTGTCACCATCAACGACCGTGGCCGTATCATCAACGAAACTCCCAAGGATACGATCGCTCCCAAAATCATCACAAACCAACCTATACCAGGCGACTACCTCTACCTCCCCTACCCCGCCGTGACCAAAATCGGAGCCTGGGGAACGCTGACCCACTCTTTTCCCTGCGCCCAACTCGCCCCCGACACCCACGTGTATGTCTCCTCGGGAGAGATTCCCTCCTTCCCTGGCCAAATGTACCGTATCGAATCAGTCACTCCCCTCGGCTCCAAAGAGATAAAAGCCATCGCCAAACAGCGCCTGCATGCCACCCTCATCACACGCAACGCCGGTATCCCAACCGACACCCTCCGCCAGCGCCTCCGCCTCACCGACGGCCCCGACACCACCCTCCTCGTCACCCGCACCCCAACCGCCCGCCGCCGCCACGCCCACCCCCCCCCCGCCCCGCCCCCGCAGACCCCGGATGGTGGGCCGCCTCCCGGTGCGCCAGCGGGCCGGGGGGGGGGGGAGGTGGGGGCGCGGGGG
>JAJBVP010000266.1 GCA_020859755.1 Bacteroidales bacterium
CCCTTTACGTCAGAAAGCTTCATCCCTTCGCCCCTTTCTCCAACGATTGAACCTTCACTTCCAGTGCTGCTGTTCGCTCAATGAGCCTGTTATGCTTGTCCACCTTTTCTTCCAGCGCCTTGATGCGGTATTCCATCACCTTGCGCGTGCTGCGGTTGCTGACAATCGCGCCGCCCATCGTACCGGCAAACGCAAGCGCCGCAATGATAACCTCAACAATGTATGCGCCCATCAGCGCCGCCCCCGGCGGCTGATAACGGTATCCGAGTTGCTCTCACCTTCGGTAGCCACGGCGGCGGCTTCCTCCCCGGCCTTGCTTTCCTCATCAGCCTGAACCAGCGCGTCGATGATATCCCCCGCGCCGTCGATGCTCTTGCTGCCGGTCTGGGCGGCTCTAAGGGCGGACGCGGCTGCCAAGCTGCTTGAGCCGCCACTTGCTTCAGGGTCGGGGTCGTCGATGTCACCGGAGCCGATGTATACGTCAAACGGGATTCTATCCTGGTTGTCCATATCATAGTGCCCGGTGAACTCAAAATCAAACGTGCCCTTCTCGTTATCGGCGCTTGTAAAATGAAAACCGCCGGTAGAAAGCGCATTCCAAAGATGGATAACGAGATAGCCACCGCTCTCATCGGAGTTGTCGGAGCCGTAGTCCCCAATCCACCAAAGGTTGAAGAACGCGGACTGGTCGAGGTCAAGAGGGCGGATGCGCGCGCCTTTGTGGTCGATTTCCGGTTTCTCATCGTCGTTGGCTTCTTCTTCAGTCAAAATCTCCGCCGTGCCCATCAGCCGGCCAACCAGCGACGGGTCAACCATAACGAAACTGCCGGACATGGTCACGTCCCAGCTATCAACGCGCTTTAACTCCCTCATGTTCTTCGGGCAATTGTCGATATCCTCCCCGAAGTCGGTGAAGGTCGGCGTGGCTTCAAAGGTAACCCCGCCGGTAGTGCTGCCGAGAACATCGTTCCATGTGCTGTCCATCAGCGCCTTTGCGCTGTCAAAGACGTGTTTCTTCCCATCCTGTTCCTGGTTATTCTTCAGATAATGCGCCGGCGTATCGCCAATCAGGATGCCCGCGTTCAACTGCAGGCGTTCAAACGTATCCGGGCGAATTTTTGTGAATCTCATAAAGTGTCACTCCCTGTTCCGTCCGATATGTAGCACTCGAACGGCATATCTTCCTCGTCAATGCCGTCATAATAACCCGTGAACTCAAATTTAAACGAGCCTGTTTCGCCGTCCCTGGTTGAAAGTTGGAAGCCGCCGGAGGAATAGGCATTCCGGAGCCGAATGGCGAGATACCCGCCGGACTGGCCGTAGTCGCCAATCCACCAGAGGGAGTTGAGAGGCTCTTCCTCCTCCCCTTCCTCTTCGTCCTCGTCTTCGTCTTCCTCTTCGTCCTCGTCTTCGTCTTTGTCTTCGTCCTCTTCCTCGTCCCATCCCTCGTCTTCCTCTTCGTCCTCGGCAACGAGTGTGCAGAAATAGGCGTAGGCGTTGTCCCTCTTTACCATAAAACCATCAGTTACTGTACTCGGCGTCTCCGTGAGCAGGTCGTACGCTTCTGCCTCTATCGTCTTGAGGGTGCCCGACATTTTCGCCGTCCAACCATCAAGTCGCGAGTTCTGCCACTCAGGGCGGGAATTTCCGTCCCACGAAAAGCTGGTGATTTTCGGAGTCGCCTTAAAGGTGATTCCGCCGTCAGTTGCCCCTAAGAGCGTATAACCTTCCCTCTCTTGCTTGTCCTTCAGCACTTCATCGACCGTTTCGGCAGTTGACATCACAAGGATGCCGGCACCGATTTCTAAGGTGTCCACCAAATTCGGCGGTACTTGTCTGAATCTCAAGGCCATACGCTCACCCCTCTGTGATGTACTCCACTTCCACGTTGATGTATCTGCGCTTAACAGTCCTGTCGGTGTCATCAACCAACGACTGGCACCACGGGCTACCGCGATAAATCCTCATGCCGCCGCCATCGCAGGGCACCAGTACCCCGCCGCGCGGTATCAATTTCCCCATCTCCCGAGCATAGGCGTTAGGCTCCACTTCGCTGGTTGTGCGGCACCAGATATTAACGGTCAAACTGCATGATGGCTCACCAAACGCGGCAGTTAGGACGGTATAGGTAATATATGGCAACTGTGCGTCATCGGGCACCGAGGTGTTGGTGTAGGCTGGAATGCAGTCCGCATCAGGTGCCACCCCCAGTTCTCCATTCTCATATCGCGTCAGACGCGGCACCCGGTTGAAGAATTGGTACAATGCCTCTTCCTTCGTCATAACGGCAGCGCCGCCTTTTCACTGCTGTAGTACTTCAGACTCAGGCCGCTACTCGATGGGGTCTGCTTTTCGCTCGGTTCAGACGTAATGCGGTATGCTTCATTGGTGCCCACATCGCGGTAGTAGTCGCCATAAGCAAGCGGCACGGACTGCTCAACGAGCGCGCCATAAATGCTGGCCATTCCCTGCCTTTCCGCAATCTGCGCCTCGGTGGACGTGTTGAGTGCCTGATAGTTGGTAAAGGTTGCGCCCTGCCGCCACTCGGTATAGTAGCCGCCCTGTCCGTCGTTTTCTACCGCGCGGTACAAGACAACACATTCTCTGGCGTAGTAATCAAGTAGCATCTGGGGTAAACTCCTTTAGCCTATCAGCAAAATGTTCCTGCCACGGTACCTTCGGAGTGCGCGCCTTTGCCGCTGTGCGCTGGTATTCCTCAATTTCAGCCGCAAGCTCTGGCATGCCCTCTGGCGGCGTAAAAATAACCACGGTGCAAAAACGTGAGGTAACGCAGTTCCGCAACTGCGCCCCCTCTTCGCAAGCTACCACACCATTTTCGTCTGGGCAATGCTTGATATCGCCGTACTTAAAAATCCCATCATTGCCGCAGGCGCGCATAAACTGGACGTACTCATCATCACGAAGTCCCACCGGGGAGCACCATTTGCCGTCTCTGAACGTTTGCCGTCCAACAATTATGCTGGTACGATAATCGCGCTGAATGGAGTCGAGGATATCCTCCATACCGGTGGAGCGGCATGAGGATTCCGACATCTTCCATTTTGCACCCTCCCACGCCATAATCCTACCTCCGAAAATCAGGGTTGAAGGGCCTACGGTATGGCGCGTCCTGATAACTTTGCCCCGACACGCTCACGGCTCTTGCCATGGGCGGCCTCTTATAAGGCGCAAGCGTATCTGTGAACTGCGTCCACACCGTTGCCGTTCCGCTACTGGATGAGGAAGCACCGGCCTTGCTGTAGGAGTAGCCACCAAAGCTCTCGGACTGGTATGGGCCGCTCACGGCATCCCCATATTTTGCCTGCCACGCTTCCAT
>JAJBVP010000163.1 GCA_020859755.1 Bacteroidales bacterium
ATTAATCCTTAAATAGCTTTAATTTCCAGTCAAGCTATTTCAGGACGACACAGGTAAAACCAGGGCAACGCATCAAAATTGCCGGAGAATATCTCTGCTGGCTGAAATAAAATAAGACTAACCCTATTTTTTTCAAGAAATTTTGACCTATAGGTCAAATTTTTGAGGGGTTAGGAGAGGTGGGAGCGGATGAAGGTGTCGAGGGAGGTGACTGGGGGGAGGGAGAGCTTGCGGCGGAGGCGGTATCGGGCGGTGTTGACCGAGGCTTTGGTGATGCTCAGGAGCTGGGCGCAGCGGTGGGCGTCGACCTCGAGGGCGATGAGCATGCACAGGAGCTCGTCGCGGTGGGAGAGCTTGGGCAGCGAGATCAGAAAGCGGGGATACAGGCGCATGAATTGCTCGCGAAACTCCATCTCCCCCTTTTCCATCAGCAGTGAAGGGGTGAGTTGGCGGATCACGCCCAATGATTCGGGTTGCACAATGAGGCTCTCGGCGCGTTGCCGTTCCTGCTCGGCGTTGCTCATGGCCTCCTTCAGCTGCGCGTAGAGCTGTTGTTGGCGACGCTTGTAGCGTCGGCGCAACCAGAATATCACCAAGATCGACACTACCACGGCAAGTGCGGCGATAGTGAGGGCGAGCCACATGTGGGCGCGGTGGAGGCTCTTTTGGACCGACACGGCCTTTAGCTCGATCTCGTGGAGTGCGGCTTGCTCTCGCAACACGTTCTCCCACAGGCACTGCCTGGTGTAATCATCGACGGTGCAGAGGGTGTCGGTGGCGAGAAGTTTCCCCAAGGTCGAGAGGTTGCGCGCGTTGCCGTGGATCGCACTTTCGCCGATTGCGAAATTGTAGATTTCGGAGGAAATGCGCACCTTGTTGTTAAGCTGCTGAAGGACAACGCTTAGCGAATCCAATGCGGCGATTTCGTCGGCGGTCTGACCCATGTTTTTGTAGACCTTGGCAAGCTCGAGCCAACCGTCGATCGCCTTATATGGAGCGGCGTTGGCCACGAATCGGCGCAAGCGCTCCACCGCAGCCTCGCCCCCGGCGTGTCGGGCGAAGATCAGGTCGATGTCCTCCTGTCCCATATTATATGGTAGTCCCTTGGCAAGGGAATCGGCGTAGTGGATATGCCGCATTGCGTCGGGCTGGTCGAGAGCTACGGCGCAGTGGGCTTTTACGGTGAGTGCCTCGGTGGCGACAATCGGGTGGAGAACACCTCTCGCGAGAGTGAGCTGCGCCCCCTCAGTGGCGTAAATGTCTGCCTCGGCCGGAAGGCCCCACTCGGCGTAGAGTTGGGCCAGGCTGTTCAAGGCACCAACGATGGCGGTAGTGTCGCCTCGCTCGCGGCTTTGGGATAGGGCATCGTTGAGCAGATTGATGGCGTCGACCACGCGCCCATTCCTTTTATATATGTCGGCCAGCATTGCCCTCAGGTAGTCGGTACCGGGAGGGTTGCCGCACCGCGAGGCGCATTCGAGACCGCTCTTAGCCCAAGCCACCACGTCTTCCTCATGGGCCACGTCGGGGAAGAACGTGGCTGCGGCGTAGGCGTAGTCGCGAAACAGGCGCTTGTCGTCGGGCTGCTCCATCGGCACGGACAGTGCGTGGGTGATATGGCTCTCGGCGCTGGCCAGAGAGTCGATGCGCGACAGCGCGTAGCCGTACATCACCTCAATGTCGTGGCGCATTCCCGGCAGCGGATTTTTCATCAGCGAGTCGAGCCACGCGACCGCCCCATGGGGGTCGCCTGCGGCCTGGAATTGGTTGAACCGGCCAATCAGGCTGTCGCTGCGCTGGGCGATCGAGCTGTCGGAGGATCCAGTGGAATTAGTGTGCGCACACGCCGTGGTTATAAGTAAAAACGCAAAAATTAACAGATATTTCATGGGCATAAAATCTATTGCAAATTTACCTTTTTTCAGTGGACAAACCGATTAACAACCGATAGACAAAGTGATAGATTACTCACAAAACTGCCACATTTATCCACGAACACGCTGATTGTCTATCAATTACTCCATACGTGGTGTCGCGATAGATTCAGCCACTCCTTGTAATTTTGTCGTAAAGAAAGGATAGGATAACCTTAGCTTCAGTGCAGAGAATCTTGTGAACAACTAAAATTCATAAAAACACAATGAGAAAAGTAATTTACACCCTTTTCGCGATGTTGCTTACCGTGGCCGGAGCCACCTGCATGACCTCTTGCGGCGACGACGATGACGACAGCACCGGCACAGCCCTTATCTCCATCGAAACCTCAGCCATGAGCGTGTCGAGCAACAGCGCAACCGAGAGCGCCGAATGCTACGCCTACATCTCGCAGGTGGAATCGGCCCTGTTTAGCGCCATCGGCGCCAGCAGCACGGGCTCGCTTACGATGTCGTCATCTGACTACTCCAAGAAGGTGTCGTCGATCACCTCGGCGTTTGAGACCGCCACGGTGCCCACGGCTCCTGCGCTGGAGCGCACCTCCTACACCGTGACCTTCACGCTCAAGGGCACCAAGGACATCTCCAAGGATCCTTCCTCGCTGGCAACGCGCACCTTCACCAACAACTGATGAGTCGTTGTCTTAACTGCGGGACCGAGCTTTCCGGGGAATTCTGCCACCGATGCGGGCAGAGGGCCTCGGTGGGCCGTCTCACGGTGAAGCAAGCGTTGGTCGACGATGCATGGAGCGCGGTGAGAATGGATCGCCGGGTGTGGCCCACGATCTTCGCGCTTCTGTGGCATCCCTGGGTGGTGATCCGCGACTATATCCACGGTCATCGCATAGGCTGGACCCAGCCCGTGCGCCTGATCATCATCCTGTGCTTCGTCAACGTAGTCATCCAGATATTTTTCCCCGAGGAAGTTGGGGAGATCGCGCGCCATGTTTGCACCGACGACGAGTCGATGCTCACCCGCCTGTGGCACGCTGTGATCGCCTTCTGCGAGGATAGCGAGCTGACCATCGCCATTGTCGAGAGCCTGGTCGTGGCCCCTATATTCCTGGTGCTGTTCCTTCCCTGGGGAAGCCGACGGTTTAACCTCGCCGAATATTCCACGGCCTACCTCTACCTCGCTGCGGCTTCCCTGGCGCTCGATCTTGTAACGCTCCCGTTGAGCCGTGTGTTCGGCGAGTGGGTCGCCTATCTGGGCGTCCCCTGGTGGGCTTATATAACAGTGCAGATGATCCGCCATTCCTTCCCCTCCTTGCGTGGATGGAAGCGAGTGGGGATGATCATTGCCGCCATGGTGATTTGCGGCCTCGCATGTGTTTATGTCAACATATTTTTACAATACTTCGGTAAATTTTTAAAGTTCACGAGGCATAAGCCTCAAAGTTG
>JAJBVP010000112.1 GCA_020859755.1 Bacteroidales bacterium
AAATGGCTGACAATCAAGATGTTATCAACTTTCGGCACGCAAATTTACGCATTTTTCGCGACACTCAATCTTTTTTGCGTAATTTCGCGTGAAATTTACCAATCATGACGAATCCAAAGGAGCTAAAAATAGAAGATTTTGATTACGAGTTGGCCGATGAGCGCATCGCCAAGCACCCGTTGGCGGTGAGGGACGCGTGCAAGTTGCTGGTGCGTGATGGCGACGGGAGGCTGACCGATCATGTGTTCCGGGAGTTGCCTGGGTTGCTTCCTGCCCACTCGATGCTCGTGTGCAACAACACGCGTGTGATCAACGCCCGGCTGCGTTTCCGCAAGGCGGGAGGGTCGCCGATCGAGATATTTTGCTTGGAGCCGCACGAGCCGGCCGATTATGAGCGGGCGTTCGCAGCAACCGACAGCTGTGAGTGGCAGTGCTTCGTGGGCAATAGCAAGAAGTGGAAACATGGTGTACTATACTTGCCCTTAGAGGTTGATGGCCATGAACTTACGTTGACGGCCGAAAGGGTGGAAAGGCTTGGAAAGGCGTCGGTGGTGAAGTTCACGTGGGATTGCCCGGATGTGACTTTCTCGCGTATCATTGAGGCCGCGGGGGAGATTCCCATCCCTCCGTATCTCAATCGCTCCACCGAGGAGAGCGACGCTGAGGATTACCAGACGGTTTACTCGGTGACTGAAGGGTCGGTGGCGGCACCAACCGCGGGATTGCATTTTACGCCAGAGTTGCTTAACGAGTTGAGAGATAGTGGCGTGGACGTGGAGGAATTGACTCTTCACGTGGGAGCCGGCACGTTCCAGCCCGTGCAGACGGAGCATGTGGGGGATCATCCGATGCATGCCGAGTTTATAAGTGTAAATCGCGTGTTGATAGAGCGATTGTCGCGCGAGGAGCGGCCGGTGATAGCCGTTGGGACGACCTCGGTGAGGACGTTGGAGAGCCTCTACCACGCGGGCGCGATGATGCTGCGCGGCAAGTGGAATGGCGAGGTGGAGCAATGGGAGCCTTACGAGGAGGGCATTGAGTGGCCTACGCCCAAGGAGGCGCTAAAAGCTGTGGTACAGTGGCTTGACGAGCGAAAGATGGATCGCTTCTTGGCGTCGACACGAATCATAATCGCGCCAGGATACACCTACCGTATCGTCAAGGGGATGGTGACCAATTTCCATCAGCCGCAATCCACGTTGCTGTTGCTTGTTTCGGCGTTCACCAAGGGCGATTGGAGAGCGATGTATAATCACGCCCTCGAGAATGATTACCGATTTTTAAGTTATGGAGATGCCTGTTTTTTAAAGGAGTAAAGGAGTAAAGAGAATGGTTATGACGGAAGCGGAGAAGAGGGCGCGGAGGCGCAATTTTTGGATAGTCGTGGCTGTGGTGGCGTTGACTTTTTTGCCGTGGCTGGGCGAGACGGTGTTCAACACCAAGGGTGAGCCGCGCGAGGCGATTGTGGCTTACACGATGCTGCAGAGCGGGGATTGGGTGCTACCGGTGAGCTACGGTGGCGACCTGCCGTACAAACCTCCATTCCTGGCTTGGTGCATCGCCGCGGTGTCATGGCTGTTTGGTGGCGAGGTGACGCATTACACGTCGCGACTACCGTCAGCGCTCGGGTGTATCGCCTTGATTGTCAGCACGATGGTGTTTCTGCGTCGATATGGTCGCTCGCAGAAGGTGGCGATATTTTCGGCAATGTTGACGATGACGGCGTTTGAGGTGTGGCGAGCCGGCACGACATGTCGCGTGGACATGCTGCTTACTTGTTTCACTGTGACGTCGATATACGCGCTGTACGCCTATTTCCAAGGGGGACGCATGCGGTGGCTGTGGATTGGCGTGGCACTGATCAGTTGCGGCGTGCTGTGCAAGGGTCCTGTTGGGGCCGTGTTGCCGTGCCTGGTGATAGGGTTGGATCGCTGGCTTGGCGGGGAGAGGTTCTTGAAGGTGCTGGGAGGGATGTCGGTGATATTCGTTGTGTCTTTGATCGTGCCGCTGTGGTGGTACATCGCGGCGTGCCAAAAGGGTGGGGAGGAGTTCCTGCAACTGGTTCTGGAAGAGAATGTTGGGCGCTTCACAGGCACGATGAGCTACGACTCGCATGTGCATCCCTTTTGGTATAATTTTGTGCTCGTGGCAAGCGGGTGGCTGCCGTATACGCTGCTCCTGTTCCTGACGCTTTTCTCGCTGAGATACAAGGCGTTAAAACGTTCTAACGTTATTACGGAATTACGAGGAGCAAGATGGTGGCAACGCTTGCGGGTGGCTTGGCAGCAGGCTCAGCCGTTGACGCGGCTATGCCTTGTGGCCACTTTGTCGATATTCATTTTCTATTGCATACCCTCGAGCAAGCGCGGGGTGTACCTGCTGCCGCTGTACCCGTTCCTTTCGTACTTCATCGCTATTTACCTGCGTCGGATGGCCAAGCAGGGACCGCGGATGGTGAAACTATATGGCTGGATAATAGCTATTTTGGCGTTTCTTGTGCCGATAGCGTTCTCACTGGTTCAGCACGGAGTACTGTCGGCAGGGAAAGCTCTGGAGGGGGTAGTGGGAAGCACGGTCTCGATTCTGGGAGGTGTGGCTGTTTGGTTGTCGATAGGCATGGCATTCACAACTATTACAACGCTTTGGAAGGATTCTGCTACCAAGTCGCTGGTGATGACCGTGGGATGCACGATCGTGGTTTACTGGGCTGTGGCGGGATGCTATCAGCCCGCGGTGCTCAACTACCGTTGTGACGCAGTGATTGCCGACCGATTGGTGCAGCTTTACCCGAATCAGCAACTTTACACCATCACTGGTGACCGCTTATCTCGCTTTTACTCAGTAAATTACTATATGGGTGACAAACTGTTGCGGTTTGAGAGCGAGTTGCCCGATTCGGGCCTCGTTCTCGTGCCGTCAAAGCGCGCCGATAAGTTCCTGGCGCCTTACGACAGCCTGTACACCTTCGACATCGAGTACCTCGACACCCACCGCTCCTGCGAGTGGAAGACGCCCACAGCCGTCTACCGCTTCCATCGAAAATAAAAAGAGCTGCGAATCGTGCCTCTCAGCAGGATTCGCAGCAAAATTATTAATTATGAAAAAATTTAATCTTCGTTGTTCATCACTTTTATTAACCTAATCAACTTGTTTAGCGGAGGATGCGGCGAGCGGTGCCGTCGCTGAGGCGCTCGATTGCCACGCCGTGGTAGGTGTCGTTAACCAAGCGGCCCTGGAGGTCGTAAACTCCCAACACAGAGTGTGTCTAATAAAAATGGTTAATAAATGAGGGCATCAGCCCTGACAATTAG
>JAJBVP010000178.1 GCA_020859755.1 Bacteroidales bacterium
TTTGGAAAAACCGAATACCCGCCATCAGCTGGCCGGTGTACTCATCCCAAAGGGGAACGAACTCCGTGAACTTGAAGCACTCCAGGTGGTCAAGATTCCAAAACCCAAAGGCAAGACCTTGCACGAGGGCGTTCCTCCCCATCTGCTGGAGCTTATCATCAAAGTCCTCGCCTAGCCGGGCTTTGATGCCCTCATCCTCAAAAGTCGCGCCGTTCCCAAGCAGGTACTGGTTCAGCTGTGTGGTAAACCGGTTGAAGAAGTTGGAGCAGATTTTGTGGTTCGGAGTATAGACATCCTCCACCGCCTTGCCGGTCAGGGTGTAAAGCACCTTGCGGTATTTCAGGATTGTAACGTTCCGCTGACAGTCGTATTCCTCAGCGTCAAAGGCCGTCCGGTACATCTCCGTGCCCTTGTGCTGTGCGATGGCGGTGCAAATCATCTGCACCCGCCCCTGGTCTGTCGCAGCGTATTTTAGCCAGTCCTGATAACTAATCATCGTCATTCACCACCTTTTCAATCAGCCGGTTCAGGTACCATTGAGCCTTTTGCAGATCTTCCAGCGCGTCACCCTTCTTCCCCCAACGCCAAATATACTTAATAATTTGTCCTGTGTAGTAGGCGTCATATCCGACATGTCCAGCACAAGCTGCGTCAATCGCGTCAATGCACTCAACGGCGCTCCCAGTATAGTGCGCCGGATGGTTCACGTTGTCGCTCATACTGCCAGTACCTCTTGCGGCTCCCATTTTGGAAGATACATAAATTGCACCATCTGCGCGCCCTTGTCTTTGCAGACCGGATAAATCTGCTTGTAGTGCGTGCCTTTCTGCATTTCCTCGTCGACGGTATGTAGAATCATGTCTTCGAGCATCGTAATCGCCATGAGTGTTTTCCACGGGCAGCGGCCGCGCTGGCCGGCTTCAATGCCCACAAGGCTATTAACAAGCCTTGAGTATGTCATGTAAAACTTGTCCGCATTCCGGCTCCCCTGCTGTTTGGCGTAGTCAATCAGGTTGGCCAGGGTGTCTGTTTCATTGCGGCGCACCATCTTGCCGTTCTTCCGAGTGGTGAGCCATTCCGTGGACTGCCGCTCACGGATGAACCCTTCCATGGCGTTGAAGGCCTTAATATACTTCAATTTCCAGTCAAGGGCTTCCTTGCCAGTAAAGCCCATAACTACTAATGAAAAACCGTCCCTATTCATCAAGTATTCCTTGAAGTAGCGCCCCCGCGACTCGTACGTACTGTGATGGAAGAGTTTTTTCACGGCGCAATTTTGCGCTATGAGATTTTCGGTACTGCGCAACACATCTTGTGTTGCTTGCCGAACTTCTCAGCAACTACGCGGCTACTAACAACGGCTTCTTCCCTGCGCTCAAAGATTTCTAACTCATTTTTCATTTTTTACATTCCTCCAGTTAAAATTGCGGCTGTGGAGTGCCTAACCGCTATTTCTATTATACACGAAAAGCACGGCGCAACGCAAGGTTACGCCGTGCTTACCTTGTTCAGAAACGTCCGCACGTCCGGCAATTCCGGTACCCTCATTCCCAGCCGCTCCAGCCACTGCGGGAAACTCTCGGCCACCATTTCCCCGCTCTTCCAGTAGGCCTGCTGGTAGCCCGTCAGGCTGTCACCCCAATAGGTGGGGAAGTTTACGTCTGGCGCTTCAATGGCGGAGTCCCAATATTGCGCCAGATTCCCGGCCACAATGTCCTCGCACAGCTTCACCTTTTCCGGCTCAACCTCCATCAGGCGCTGATGGAGGAAAACGTAGGCATGAATAACCACGTCGCAAACCGTGCCCTGGTAGGCCTTGTGATGCTCCTTCAGCCACTCAATCGCCAGGCACTGCGCCCGCATGAAGGTGTGCATTTCACCGGTGAAGAATTCGGAGTTGTTCTTGCGCACGGTGCTGTTCGGGTTATTGCACCATACCACGCCCACATTCTTGATGATGGTAGTGCGGTCGGAACAGGCGTAGGTAATGGTGTTGAAGTAGCCGTCCTCATGAACCTTTAAATCAGGGTGAAACCTCAGCTCATTATCGATGAGGAACTGCCGCCGGTAAATCTTGTTATGCATCCAGCACCCTAGGCCGCCATGCGTTATCCAGTTGTAATAATCGGTGCCGCAGACATCAGAATAAAACGGTGCCATGATGATGTCGTAGCGGCCTTGCTTAATCACCCGGCAGACGGCGCTCAGGTACTCCACGTTGTGGTATCTGTCGTCCGCGTCCAAGAACATAACGTACTCCGCATCGGTATTGTCGATGCCAACCTGCCGCGCGACACCGCACCCGGCGTTGTGGTCGGTCTGGAGCAGCTTCATGTCCAGCATCGGCCACCGGCTGGTAAAGCTCTCGTCAACGACTGTTTCCGGATTGCAGTCGTTCACCATGACGACCTCTAATTTGCTAAAGTCGGTTCCCATCTGCATGGCGATGCCATGAACGGCAAACTGGAGTTGCTCCGGCGTTTCGTTATAATAGGGGATAATAACCGCTAATCGCTTCGACATTCTTGTTTTTCTCCTTAACTTGCCGGTCTATACACAGGCATGGGCGTCACAAGCCTCCTTCACGCCCTTGTAGCGATTACCCTCACAAAGCACGCCGCTCCCCAACGTTTTCCACAGCTCATACAGCAGTGCGTGCACGGTGGACGTGCGCTCCTCCTTCGGGATTTCTACCGTGCAGCCATTTCCCTCATCGTCGCAACTATTGACAGCCTTAATCAGAGCGCGCAAGCAATCCGCGCTCAGTTCTATCTTGCCGCAGTCAAACGGCTCTCCTTCTTCATCCTCGCCGCTCATACTAGCGCGCATCATGCCGTTAATCGCCGCTCTAAGCCGCTCCAGCTGCCAGCCGGTAGTGGAGTAGCCCACCGGCTCTCCCGCCTGCTCTGCACCATCCTGCGCGCTCTCAGTGCCCTCCACAGTGGCCGCCTGAATACACCGTTCCAAATCGCGGTAAAGCGTGCCGTGCATTAGATCACCTCTTCTCTCTTCACCGTCATCGTTTACCTTACATGTAGACTGGTCTGTAAATTGCTTTCTCTGTCTGCCCGGCGCGATTCCAAATCGGTTCACACCCATAGCAAAGCCCGTCGACGCAATGGTTCTTTGCGTCCGGGTACCCGCTCACAATCTCGCCATCCTTTGTCCGTTCGTACTCGTATTCCAGCAATTCCCGCGCGGTATTGGGGCAGCGTTTTTTATCAACGACTATCTTGCTCAGTCCTTGTGCCCACCGCATACGCCGGTCTATGCTGCCGGGGCCT
>JAJBVP010000099.1 GCA_020859755.1 Bacteroidales bacterium
GAATATCAACATTTATTAACGTCCTCCGAGTCAAGAAATTTTAGGACACCTCAAATGGCACAGTCCACTGCTTAGCGGTAGTCGGCGAAACGCTTCTGGAGGCGCTGGCGGGCGAAGAAGATGCGGCTCTTGACGGTGCCAAGGGGCAGGTTCATCTTCTCGGCGATCTCGTTGTACTTGTAGCCGGCGACGTGCATCGAGAAAGGCACGCGGTACTCGTCGGGAAACTCGTTGATGTACTGGGTGATTTCCTTTGCTCCGAACGAGCCTTCGGGGGTTTCCAAGCCTGAATCCTGGGAGAGGTTCAGGTGGTAGAGGTTTTCGGTGGAATCAACAACGGTAGCGGCGCGGGCCACGCGGCGGTAGTTGTTGATGAAGATGTTACGCATGATCGTGAACACCCAGCCTTTGAAGTTGGTGTTGTCGATGTACTTCTCCTCGTTGTCGAGGGCCTTGAGGGTAGTGTCCTGCAGAAGGTCGTAAGCGTCGTCGCGGTTGGAGGTAAGCATGTAAGCGAAGTTGAGCATGTTGCTCTGCAGCTTCATCAAGTTGTTTTGAAATTTTTCCGAGCCCATAGTAGTGCAGTTTTTAGATGAATAGAATTTAGTAAATAGTGCGATAGGGGTTATTTCCGTTTCACGTTTCAAATATACAAATAATTTTTCTGTGCAAATAATTTTGCAAATATTTTTTGTTAAAAATTTTATGAATTCCTAATTTTGAGGCTTATTTTATTGATTTTTAATTGATTATAAATCAAAAAATATTGTTACAGCATTGTTACAACAGGGATTTTTTTCGTTTTATCGCCGTAACGTCTCGTGGGGGCCGGCGCAATAACGTAATAACGAAAGCGCAAGAGGCCGGGGGGTGGAAGTGGCCGTCCAAGGCCGGCCCCCTGGATGCCCCGGGGGGCAGGAAGGCAATATTGGGGGGATTTTGGCGTTTTAGGGATATGAATGTCAAAGGATTATCAAGGCTGGGGCTGTTGCCCCGCATCATTATAGCGATCGCGCTGGGTATCGGCGCCGGCATGGTCGCCCCGGGGTGGCTTGCGGCGCTGTGCGCAACGTTCAACGGAATATTCGGCCAGTTTCTTGGCTTTCTTATCCCGCTGATTATCATCGGCTTTGTCACGCCCGCGATAGGCGATATCGGCCGTGGGGCTGGCAAAATGCTGGTGACCACGGTGGCCCTGGCCTATACCGCGACATTCCTCGCGGGCGCGATATCCTATTTTACGGGCGCGGCGATTTTCCCCGATATCATCTCCCCGGAGGGTGCCATGGCGGCCCAGGCTCAGTCAACGACGAGCGTAGCGCCATGGTTCACCGTGGAGATACCTCCGCTGATGGGGGTGATGACGGCGTTGGTGCTGTCGTTCACCGTCGGCATCGGCATAGCCTACACCCAGGCCGAGGCTTTGGGCCGCGCGGCCAGGCAGTTTCGCGACATCGTCGACTTGACGATACGCGGAGTGATTATCCCCTTGCTGCCGGTGTACATTTTTGGCATCTTCCTGGCGATGACCATGGAGGGGCAGGTGGCTGCGGTGCTCCAGACGTTTGTGAAAGTAATCGCCGTGATTTTCGTGTTGCACATCGGCATACTGTTGCTGCAGTACAGCATCGCGGGAGCGGCGGCTCGGCGCAACCCGTTGAAGATGCTCCGCACGATGCTTCCGGCGTATATGACCGCGCTGGGCACGCAAAGCTCGGCGGCGACCATACCGGTGACGCTGAAACAGACGGTGAAGACCGGCGTGAACGAGAGCGTGGCGGGCTTTGTGATCCCGTTGTGCGCGACGATCCACATGAGCGGCTCGGCGCTGAAGATCGTGGCTTGCGCCCTGGCGTTGATGATCTATCAGGGCGTGCCTTACGACGCCGGGATGTTCCTCCAACTGGCCGCGATGCTGGGCATAGCTATTGTGGCCGCTCCCGGGATACCCGGTGGCGCGATTATGGCTTCGCTGGGAATTTTGTCTTCCATTCTTGGTTTCACCGAGGAGATGAACGCCCTGATGATCGCGCTCTACATCGCGATGGACAATTTCGGCACCGCCTGCAACGTCACTGGCGATTGCGCGCTGGCCACGATTGTCGATCGCCTATCCCTTAAGGATTTAAAGGTTTAAAGTTTTAAGGATTTAAAGGATTAAAGGAGGAAAGGAGGAAAGGATTAAAGGATGCCCTCGAGGTAGAGGTAGTCGCGGTGAATGAGGGGGCGCAGGCCGGCACGGCCGATAGCCTTGGCGGCGGTGGCCGATGAATAGCCGGCGCGACCAAGGGCGATTTGACGCCCGTCGGGGGCGATCACTTTCACCACATCATCCTTCTCCCATTCACCCTCAATCCGGGTGACACCCACCGCAAGCAGGCTGGCTCCGGCGCTGGAAAGCAGGGCCTGGGCGGCTCCCTCGTTGACGTGAATCTCGCCCTTGGCGAAGCCCTCGCTGTGGGCAATCCATTTCTTCACGCTTGAAGGCTCAACCGACGCGGCGTGAAACCGTGTGCAGGGAGTGTCGTCAGGGCGCGTGATAAGGTCGACGAGGATGTTGGGGCGCTTGCCGTTGGCGATAATCACGTCGAGGCCCTCGGAGGCCACCTTGCGGGCGATGCGCATCTTGGTGCCCATGCCGCCGCGACCGAGAGTGGATTTGCCCGCTTGGACGTAGCGCGTGGGATCGTCGGCCGGGGCCACGTCGGTGATCAGCCGCGACTCAGGGTCGCTGGGGTCGCCGTCGTATACGCCGTCGATGTTGCTTAGGATCACCAGCGCGTCCATGCCCATCATTGTGGCGATGAGCCCCGAGAGCTCGTCGTTGTCGGTGAACATCAGTTCGGTAAGCGAGACGGTGTCGTTTTCGTTGACCACGGGGATCACTCCGGCGGCGAGCATCACCTCCATGCAGTGCTTTTGGTTGAGATAGTGGCGGCGCGTGGAGAAATTCTCCTTGGTGGTAAGCACCTGGCCACACGACAGACCGTGGTCGCGGAAGAGCTCGTAGTAGCGGTTGATCAGTTTGGCTTGCCCCACGGCCGAGAAAAGCTGGCGCTGGGCGACGGAGTCGAGCGCCTTTTGATACTCCTTGGGACGTAGCTCGGAGCGGCCGGCGGCCACAGCGCCCGATGATATCATGACGATGTCGATGCCCATGCGACGCAGGTCGGCCACCTGGTCGACCAGAGCGCTCATGCGGGTGATGTCGAGAGTGCCGTCGGGGCGCGACACGACGTTAGAGCCAATCTTGACTGCCAATCTACTATATTTCATTTTTTATCGCGGATTTCCACGCGGCGGATCTTGCCGCTGATGGTTTTGGGCAGATCCTTGACGAATTCGATAATGCGGGGATACTTGTAGGGAGCGGTGACACGCTTGACATGGTTCTGGATCTCCTTGATGAGTTTATCGCCCTCCTTTTTGGCTCGCTCCACGTAATCCTTGGCAAGGACGATTGTGGCTTTCACCACCTGGCCGCGAATCTCGTCGGGGACACCGGTGATGGCGCATTCGACGACAGCGGGATGGGTCATCAGGGCCGACTCCACCTCGAAGGGGCCGATACGGTAGCCCGACGACTTGATCACATCGTCGGTGCGGCCCACAAACCAGAAGTAGCCGTCCTCATCGCGCCACGCGACGTCGCCCGTGTGGTAAACGCCGTTGTTGATGGCCTCGGCCGTGAGTTGCGGATCACGCAGGTACTCCTTGAACAGGCCGAGGGGCTTGCTCCCGTCCTGGGGCAGCTTGACGACGATTTCGCCCTGCTCGCCGTCCTCGGCCCAGCGGCCGTCGGGAGTGAGGAGGTCGATGTCGTATTCAGGCCCTTTTTTGCCCATCGAACCGGGCTTGGGCTCGAGCCACGGGTAGGTGGCTATGGTGAGGGTGGTTTCGGTTTGGCCAAAGCCCTCCATAAGCTTTATACCGGTCAATTTGAGCCACTGCTCGTATACCGAGGGATTGAGGGCCTCCCCAGCGATGGTGCAATATTTCAGGGATGAGATATCGTATTTTGCGAGATCCTCGCGGATGAGGAAACGGAACACCGTGGGCGGCGCGCAGAACGAGGTGATTTTGTACTTGTGAATCATCTCCAAGACGTCGACGGGCTCAAATTTCTCGAAATCGTAAACGAACACCTCAGCACCAGCCATCCATTGGCCATACAGCTTGCCCCACACGGCCTTTCCCCACCCGGTGTCGGCGAGGGTAAGGTGCAGCGAGCCGGGGTGGAGATTGTGCCAGTAGGAGGCGGTGATGATGTGGCCCAGGGGGTAGGTGAAGTCGTGGGCCACCATCTTGGGCTCGCCAGTGGTGCCGGAGGTGAAGTAGAGCAGGGAGATGTCGTCGTTGGTGTTGACCTGGGCCGGGCGCTTGAACTCAGGGGCCAATTCCACGCCGGTGTTGAAGTCGAGCCAGCCCTCAGGGACCAGCGGACCGGTGGATATCCTGTGCTCCACCGTGGGGCACTGGGGGAGGGCCTTGTCGATGTGCCCCGTGACAATGGGGTCGCCCGAGGCGACGATCGCCTTGATCCCAGCGCGCTCGCAGCGGTAAATGATATCCTTCTCGGTCAAGAGATGGGTAGCGGGAATGACGACCGCGCCGAGCTTGTGCAGGGCCGTGATTGCCCACCAAAATTGGTAATGGCGCTTAAGGATGAGCATCACGCGATCGCCACGGCCGATGCCCAGCCCCTGGAAGAAGGAGGCGGTGGCGTCACTGTCGCGCTTGAGGTCGGCGAAGGTGAAACGGCGCTCCTCACCGGCCTCGTTGGTCCACAAAAGGGCCGGGCGATCAGGCTCCTCTTGGGCCCACGCGTCGACTACATCGTAGCCGAAGTTGAAATTCTCCGGGACTCGTACATGGAAATGCTCCATGAAGTCGTCGTAGGAGGTGAATTCCGTTTTATCGAGGAATTTTTCGAGCATATTCTTTAACTTTTTCTTTATTTATCGGCATTATCGCATTCACGCATTATTGCCAGAAGTGGATGTCGCTGTAACGCCTTGACGCTGTGACGCTTTCACGTCTCGAGGGGGTTAGAGAGAGGGGGTTAATTGGTGATGATGGCGAGGAATTTGACGGGGGAGTCGCCCAGGGTGAGCATTCCGTGGGGACGCGAGGCGTCAAACATGATTGAGTCGCCCGGCGCAAGCTTTAGCTTCTTGGAGCCGACGGTAATCTCCATCTCTCCCTCGAGAACGTAGTTGAACTCGTGGCCCTGATGGGTGTTGAGATGCACGTCTCCTTGGCCTTTCTTTGGTTCCACTGTGACGATGAACGGGGCCAGCTTGCGGTGGGCGAAGCCGGCGGCGATGTCCTGGTAGGAGTACACCTTTGTGCGCTCGGCCTTTATGCCCTTGCCGGCGCGGGTGACGAAATAGGAGGCCATCTTGGGCTCCTCACCGAAAAGCAAGGCTGTAAGCTCCACGCCGTAGGCCGAGGCCAGGCGGTGGAGGAAGCTCACGGGGATGTCGCGAGAGCCGCTTTCGTATTCCTCGACAGTCGACGGCTCAACGTTGGCGGCCTTGGCCACATCGTCGATCGACAATTCCAAAGCGTCGCGCAGGCCACGCAGGCGCGATGCTACCTGCTGCAAATGATCATCCATAATTATGATTGGTTTTTATAACGCGAAGATACGGTTTTTATGCCAAAAATTTCACCGCGAGAGAAAAAATCAGTAAATTTGCGCTCGGAAATAGCAAATTGCTTTAGAGTAAACTCAATTCACCAATAAATAAGTTTCAAATGGTAAGCTACAAAGACTTAGGTTTGGTCAACACCCGCGAGATGTTCGCCAAAGCCATCAAGGGAGGCTACGCTATCCCCGCTTTCAACTTCAATAACATGGAGCAGCTCCAGGCCATCATCAAGGCATCGGCCGAGGAGAAGTCGCCTGTGATCCTGCAGGTGTCGAAGGGTGCCCGCAACTACGCCAACGCTACCCTTCTGCGCTACATGGCCCAGGGCGCCGTTGCCTACGCCAAGGAGCTTGGCTGGGAGCACCCCCAGATCGTGCTTCACCTTGACCACGGTGATTCCTTCGAGCTCTGCAAATCCTGCATCGACAACGGTTTCTCGTCGGTGATGATCGACGGCAGCCATCTCCCCTACGAGGAGAACGTGGCTCTTACCAAGAAAGTGGTCGACTATGCCCACCAGTTTGACGTTACCGTTGAGGGTGAGCTCGGCGTATTGGCCGGCGTGGAGGACGAGGTTTCCTCCGACCACCACACCTACACCGACCCCGAGGAGGTAATCGACTTCGCTACCCGCACCGGTTGCGACTCGCTGGCCATCTCCATCGGCACCAGCCACGGCGCCTACAAGTTCACCCCCGAGCAGTGCACCCGCAACGCCGACGGCAAGCTCGTTCCCCCGCCATTGGCTTTCGAGGTGCTCGACGCCGTTATGGAGAAGCTCCCCGGTTTCCCCATCGTTCTCCACGGCTCCAGCTCCGTTCCCCAGGAGTACGTCGACATGATCAACGAGCATGGTGGCAAGCTCCCCGACGCCATCGGTATCCCCGAGGAGGAGCTCCGCAAGGCCGCCAAGAGCGCCGTTTGCAAGATCAACATCGACAGCGACTCCCGTCTGGCCATGACCGCCGCCGTGCGCAAGGTATTCGACGAGAAGCCCGGTGAGTTCGACCCCCGCAAGTATCTCGGCCCGGCTCGCGACGAGATGGAGAAGCTCTACAAGCACAAAATCGAGAACGTGCTTGGCTCGGCTGGCAAGGCCGAGTAAGCGCTCCCCGCAAGCAAAGCACTTACGAGAGGGATCGCCCGCCAGGGCGATTCCTCTCGCTCATTTATAAGGCCACCGCGGCAAACCGCGGGGCACCGTGGCTTGCTTAGGGGGGCGCGCCTGCGGCACGCACTTGTCGCGGGCTGTCGCGGGCGAGGGCGCCCACGCTCCTTGTTTGCTATTGTCGCGGGCGAGGGCGCCCACGCTCCTTGTTTGCTATTGTCGCGGGCGAGGGCGCCCACGCTCCTTGTTTGCTAACGAAAGGAAAAATAGCTAACTTCGCGGGAAATTTAATGCTCACGTTATGAATATTCTACTGCTTGGCTCCGGAGGCCGCGAATCGGCCCTCGCTTGGAAAATCGCCCAATCACCCCTCACTTCCAATCTCTACATCGCCCCGGGCAACGGCGGCACTGGTCAATACGGCACCAACCTGGCCGTCTCCCCGCTCGATTTCGAGGCTGTGGCCCAGGTCGTTGACGACAAGAAGATCGAAATGGTGGTCGTGGGCAACGAGGACCCGCTCGTGGCCGGCATCTGGGACTGGATGCGCGACAACCGCCCCGGCGTGCTTGTCGTAGGCCCTTCCAAGGCCGGCGCACAGCTGGAAGGCTCCAAGGATTTCGCCAAACGGTTCATGGAGAGCCACGGCATTCCCACGGCCCGCTACCGCTCGTTCACGGCCGAGACTATCCAGGACGGTTACCGCTTCCTGGAGTCGCTCCAAGCCCCCTACGTGCTTAAAGCCGACGGACTGGCCGCTGGCAAGGGCGTGCTTATTATCAACGACTTGGACGAGGCCAAGGCGGCGTTGGAGGAGATGCTCTCAGGCATGTTCGGCAAGTCGTCGGCAACGGTGGTGATCGAGGAGTTCTTGAGCGGCATCGAGTGCTCGGTGTTTGTGCTCACCGACGGCAACGGCGGCTACCGCGTGCTCCCCGTGGCCAAGGATTACAAGCGCGTGGGCGAGGGCGACACCGGCCCCAACACGGGCGGCATGGGTGCCGTAAGCCCCGTGCCGTTCGCCGACGACGAGTTCATGGCCAAGGTCGACGAGCGCATCATCCGCCCCACCGTCAAGGGCCTCATGGACGAGGGCATCACCTATCGCGGATTCATCTTCCTTGGGCTGATCAACGTCCAGGGCGAGCCGATGGTGATCGAGTACAACGTGCGCATGGGCGACCCCGAGACCGAAGTGGTGATGCCGCGCGTGGCCTCCGACCTGGTGGAGTTGATGCGTGCCGCCGCCCAGGGCGACCTTGGCGACAAGAAGCTGGAGGAGAATCCGGCCACGGCCGTTACCGTGATCATGACCTCCAAGGGCTACCCCGGCTCGTACCCCAAGGGGCTTGAAATCACTGGCTTGGAGACGGTTGAGGATTCCACCGTGTTCCACGCCGGCACCAAGCGCGATGGCGACCGCCTGATCACCTCCGGCGGCCGCGTCCTTGCCGTATCATCCCTGGGCGACGATATCCCCTCGGCCCTCCAGAAGAGCTACTCCTCCATCTCCCGCATCGCATTCGACGGCGCCTACTTCCGCCGCGACATCGGAAAAGATGTACTATCTCTTTTAGACGAAAAAGAGTTATCCAATGAAATTGACGAAGCTCTTGAACAAATCGCCAAGGGAGAATCTTACGAGATGAAGGAAAATGAATCCCCTGAAGAATTCTTTAACAGAATAAATACAGCCGAAGGAGATAAGTGATGAAGGGGGCGCTGACGAGGTTTTTTCACGATAGGGCAGGGGCCGCCGTGCTGATGCTGGTGGCCCTGGCGGCCGTGTGGTTTGCCGCCGAGAACTATCCCGCGCAGGCCGTGCACGTCAATCGTGGCTTCGGACTGATGTCGCCCAACCAATGGCTACCGGCCGGCTGGATATCGCTCGGGGTGAATTTCGCCGTCAACGTGGCCATCGCATTGCTGATGGTGTACCTCAACCGCGTCTACAACCTGCTGCGAGGAATGTCGATGCTCGGCCCAGGCATGTTCCTCATCCTGCAAGCTTCCACGCCCGACCTCATGGAGGGCTTCTACGGGGGCACGCTCCTGGCGTTGCTGGCAATCGTCGTGGCCGCTATCCTATTCGACGTCTACGGCCAGCCTGGGCAGTCGCGTAGCGTGTTCCTGGCCTTTTTCCTCATAGCCCTCACTGCCATGACCCAATACGCCGCGATCGCGCTGATTCCACTGGCGTTGATCGGTTGCGCCCAGATGAGGGTGCTGTCGTGGCGCACTTTCGTGGCCGCTCTGCTGGGCATGATCACCCCGGCCTGGATACTCGTAGGTTTCGGACTGATCAACTATCAGAATTTCACCTTGCCCACATTCACCAATTTCTTCTCCCAACTCAACATGGGCGAGATCGTGCCACTGGTGGCCACTATCGGCGTCACTATCCTGCTGGGAATCACCTGTTTGATGGGCAATTTTATCCGTTTCCTTTCCTACAACTCGCGCACGCGCGCATGCAACGGTTTCATGACCGTGCTGATGATCGGCGCCGCGCTCCTGGCAATATTTGATTTCTACCAAGCCTACGTATACGTGCCGCTGCTCAATTGCGCTGTCGCCTATCAAGTGGGACACCTCTTCGCCACCCACCGCACGCGTGCCTCGGCTATTCCTATACTCACGATAATCATCGTTTACTCAGCACTTTACCTATGGAATCTCACGGCCTGAATATCGTGGTCGAGGCCAACATCCCGTTCATTCAAGGGATGCTTGAGGACCTTGGCCAGGTGAGTTATCTACCCGCCGACGCGATCACCCCGGAGACGATGCGCGACGTCGACGCGCTCGTCACCCGCACGCGCACGCGTTGCAACGCCGCCCTTTTGCAACATTCTCGCTGTCAGCTGATTGCCACCGCCACTATCGGCACCGACCATATCGATCTCCCATATTGCGCGTCCCGAGGCATCGACGTGAGGAACGCCCCAGGGTGCAACGCTCCGGGTGTGGCGCAGTGGGTTTTGACGTCGCTGATGGAAATGCGGCCCCTGGAGGGCACGGTGCTTGGCATTGTGGGCGTGGGCCACGTGGGAAAAATCGTGGAACGGTGGGCCGAAGGTTTGGGGATCAAGGTGCTGCTTTGCGACCCTCCGAGGGCTCGTGAGGAAGGCGCCAAGGGCTTTGTCACGCTTGACGATATCGCCCGGGAGGCCAACGTCATCACCTTTCACACCCCCTTGACCCGCGAGGGCGTCGACCGCACATTCCATATGGCCGATGCCGCATTTTTCGACAAATGCGAGTGCAAACCACTGATTTTCAACGCCGCACGTGGACCCATTGTCGATACTCCCGCTTTAGTCGACGCCCTGGAATCAGGACAAGTGAGCGGCGCCGCTATCGATTGCTGGGAAGGCGAACCCGCTATCAACCAGCGACTTTTAGAGTTGGCCGAGATCGCCACGCCCCACATCGCCGGCTACTCCCTCGAGGGAAAGCAGCGCGCCACCCTGATGGCCGTCGCCGCCGTTCGCACGCATTTCCACGCGCCAGTCCAATCTGGGAAGACCGCTGCCCTCAGCGGTCAACCCGCGCCGGCCCGCGACTCCCTTCCTCCAGTGGCCGACACGGTCACCGTCGACGCCCTCCTGGCCAGCTACGACCCCCGCAAGGATACGGCCGAGCTTAAAGCCCGGCCGCATGCCTTCGAATCACTACGCAACCAATACCATTACAGAAGCGAACCTATTCCATCGACTGGTACCAATCGTTAGTCGACATCGTATCCTCGGCAAGCTCCGTTGTAGCCTCGGCGCCATACTCCTCGTCGTGCTGGCTCTTGTCAAGACCGATTATCTCGCTGCGACGCGACACGCGCATCGGTATCATCTTGTTGGTGAGCCAATAAAGCCCGTAGCTTACGCCGAATGTGTACACAAACACAATCACCAACACCAGTATGTGCGCCCAGAAAAATTCCGTTCTTGAAATCATCTCAGGATCCTCGCGGGCAAAGAAATCATAGGCGAAAATGCCAGTCAACACCGTGCCCAGGATACCTCCCAAGCCGTGGGTGGGGAACACGTCGAGCGCATCGTCAAACGTGTGACGGGCGTTCTTCCACGTAACGGCCAAGTTGCAGCAAATGGTGATCACGAAAGCGATGAACACGCTCTGCCCAACCGTTACCCAGCCGGCGCAGGGGGTGATGGCAACCAACCCCACAACAGCGCCGATGGCGGCTCCCATTGCCGAGGGCTTGTGACCGCGCAGGGCGTCAAACACTACCCACGTCACCATCGCCGTCGCGGCCGCCGTGTTGGTGTTCAAAAACGCCGAAATGGCGATTCCGTCGGCCGCCAGCGAGCTGCCGCCGTTGAAGCCGAACCATCCCAACCACAGCAGCGCTGCGCCGAGCAGCACGAACGGCACGTTGGCCGGTTTGGCGTCCTTCACGTCGGCGCGACGTCCCAAGAAAATCGCCCCGGCAAGCGCTGCGATACCCGAGGCCGCGTGCACCACAATACCACCCGCGAAGTCGTGAACATGCATCTTGGCGAACAGTCCCTCGGGATGCCACGTGCAGTGGGCCAACGGGCAGTAGACGATCACCACCCACAATATCATGAACACCAAGTAGCCCGAGAATCGCACGCGCTCGGCAAACGAGCCCGTGATCAGGCTGGGCGTAATGATGGCGAATTTCATCTGGAACAGCGCGAACAACGCCAAGGGTATCGTCGTCGTGGCCAGGTCAATCTGGCTCAGAGTGGCCACGCGCTCGCTCTCGGCCGCTGTAACATTGGCCACTCCCACCTTCTCAAACATGAAGAAATCGCATGGGTTGCCGATCACATGCCATATATCGTCGCCGAACGACAATCCAAAACCAAAAACAATCCAAATCACGCTCACAACACCCATCACGATAAAGCTCTGCAACATGGTGGAAATCACGTTCTTGGCCCTTACCATGCCACCGTAGAAGAACGACAAGCCAGGCGTCATCATCAGCACGAATATCGTCGCCGTGATCATCCACGCGATGTTGGCGTACAGATTGTCGTTGGACATGTCCCATTTTCCCTCGTCGGGACTCACACACAAACCTAAAACGCTGATACACAGCGCCGCCAGAAACAGTATTATCCAGCGCTTTTTGAATCTTTTACCTGCAATTGTAACCATAGGGCTATAAATTAATATAAGTACTAAGTGTATTAAATCTTTGAAACACGCCACAAAGGTAACACTTTGCTTTTGTTTACCAAAATTATTTTACATTTTTCTTGCCATAAAGTTGTTTTCGTGACAATTTGTCTTACATGCACGAGCGCTCGAGTGCACGACATCTCGAAGGGATCTTGATTATCGAGGCAGCGTCGAGGGGTGTCGCGGGGGCGTCGCGCGATTTTACGCGGGGTTTTCTTGCGCCTTCGCGAAAAAATTAGTTAATTTGCGGTAATTTACGGTCTTTGTGGCCTTCAACCAATCCTTTTATGAATTACAACGACGACCTTAACCATATCTTTGCCGAGAGTTTCCGCGACAATTGGACGCTTCCAGCCCTCTCGGAATATGGCACCAACGAGTCCCTAACCTACGGCGAATTCGCCCGTCGTGTGGCACGCCTCCACCTTTTCTACGAGCAAAGCGGCATCCGAAAGGGCGACAAAATCGCCCTCGTCGGGAAAAACAATATCACATGGGTGTCGGTCTTCATCTCGGCTATCACCTACGGCGCCGTGATCGTGCCGATCCTTCAGGATTTCAACCCCACCGACACCCAACACATCGTCAACCACAGCGACGCCGTGTTGCTGTTCGTCTCCGAGTCGATCTTCGAGACCCTGGAATTCGAGCGCATGCCCCAGGTCAAGGCCGCCGTGTCGCTGGAGACCCGACGCGTGCTCGCCGAGCGCGACGACAACGAAGTGTCAATCTCCAAGGTGGTCAAAAACCTCACACGACAGTTCCGCCGCCGATACCCCCACGATTTCCGTCGCCAAGACGTCAACTACCCCGATGCCCCGGCCGACCAAACAGCGGTGATCAACTACACCTCAGGCACCACCGGTTTCTCCAAGGGCGTGATGTTGACCTACGGCAACCTCACGGGCAACGTCGTCTTCGGAATTCGCTCGCGACTGCATTACCAAGGCTCCCACTGCCTGTCGTTCCTGCCGCTGGCCCACGCCTACGGGTGTGCGTTCGACATGCTGGTTCCCTTGGCCGTGGGCACCCACGTGACGCTTTTCGGCCGTGTCCCAAGCCCCAAATTGCTCCTCGGAGCTCTCGCGCAGGTGAAACCCAATCTCGTGATATGCGTGCCGCTGATTCTAGAAAAGGTGTACCGAAAGCAGATCGTGCCGATGCTCATCAAGCGACCCATGCGCTGGGCGTTGGCCATACCGTTCTTGGACTCAGCCATTTACGCCCAAATACGTCGCAAATTGGTGGCGGCGTTCGGCGGCGAGTTTGAGGAGGTGATCGTGGGCGGCGCTCCTCTCAACCGCGAGGTGGAAGATTTCCTCCACACCATCAAATTCCCCTTCACCGTGGGATACGGCATGACCGAGTGCGGACCCCTGATCAGCTACACCCCCTGGCGACAGTTCATCTGCGGTTCGGCCGGACGCATCCTCCCCATCATGGAGGTTAAAGTGCTAAGCACCAACCCTAAAACCGTCCCAGGCGAGATATGCGTGCGTGGCCAGAACGTGATGAAGGGATACTACAAGAACCTCACCGCCACCGAGGCCGTGCTCGACGAGGATGGTTGGCTCCACACCGGCGACATGGGCACCGTCGACGACGACGGAACTATCTATATACGAGGCCGTTACAAGACCATGATCCTCTCGGCCAGCGGCCAAAACATCTACCCCGAGGAGATCGAGGCCAAACTCAACAACATGCCCTTCGTGGCCGAGAGTCTCATTGTCGAGCGCGGCAAGGGCCTCACTGCTCTCGTTTACCCTGATTTTGAGGCCGTGGACGCCGAGGGGTTGTCACCCCAGCAGTTGCCCGAATTGATGGAGCAGGTGCGCAAGGATCTCAACAAACTCGTGGCCCCCTACGAGCAGATCCAGAAGATCCAGCTCATCGCACAGGAATTTGAGAAGACCCCCAAGAAATCCATCAAGCGCTACCTCTACAACGCCTAACATGGACGCCAAGATTATCGAGATACCCAAGGTGAGCGACCCCCGCGGCAACCTATCGTTCATCCAGTACCCGCAAGCCTGCCCGTTCGAAATCGCCCGCTGCTACTGGGTGTACGACGTGCCCGCAGGCGAAAGCCGCGTGGGCCACGCCTATTACACCACCCACGAGTTGATCGTCGCCCTCAGCGGCAGTTTCACCGTCGAGGTAACTCAGGGCGGCGTCACCAAGCAATTCCGCCTGAGCCACCCCTGGCAAGCGCTCCACGTGCCCCCTCTCCACTGGCGCGTGATCGACGACTTCGCCACCAACTCCGTGGCTATGATCCTCGCATCCACCCTCTTCGACGAGGATGACTATATACGTGATTTCCAATTATATACCCACTTCAATGGAGCCGAATAGCCACGCAACCTCCAGCCTCGACCAGTGCCGCGTGATCACCCTGCCGCGCCACCGTCACGCCCTCGGCTCACTCACCGTGGCCGAGAACGGCGACACGCTGCCGTTCGCCATACGCCGCGTGTTCTACCTCTACGACGTGCCCGTCGGCTCACAGCGCGGAGGACACTCCCACCACGAGGACCACCAACTCATCGTCGCCGTGGCCGGCTGCTTCTCCGTAACCCTCACCGACGGCGTCGACTCCCGCCGCTTCATGCTCTCGCGCCCCTACGAAGGCCTTTACATCCCCCCGGGAATCTGGCGCGAAATCGACGACTTCTCATCGGGCAGCGTCTGCCTGGTGCTCACCTCCAGCGAGTACCGCGAAAGCGACTACGTCAGGGAATACGCCGATTTCCAGCACCTTACATCTTCAAAACGCACCTCCTGAGCCATGCGCTACCCATTCCTCAACCTCGCCACTGTCAACGCCCCCTACATGGACCAGTTGCAAGAAGCCACACGCCGCGTCGTGGCCTCGGGTTGGTACGTCGGTGGCCCCGAGTGCCAGCGGTTTGAGGAAAATATGGCCACATTGGCCAACGTCTCCCATTGCGTGGGCGTAAGCAACGGCCTCGACGCCCTGCGGCTGATTTTCCGAGGGTTTATCGAGCAAGGAAGGCTCCAGCCGAGCGACAAAGTGCTCGTGCCCGCCAACACCTACATCGCCTCGGTTTTGGCCGTCACCGACGCTGGTTTGGAGCCGGTGTTCGTCGAGCCACGGCTCGACACCCTAAACATCGATCCTGAGCGCGTTTTAAAGGCCGCTGGCGACCCCGCGGTCAAAGCCCTGCTCACTGTCCACCTTTACGGCCGCGTCGCGTGGGACGAGCGTTATAACGCCCTCGCCGAACGCCTGCTCATCGTCGAGGACGTCGCCCAAGCCATCGGCGCCGTCTCCCGCGTACCGGGAATCAATGGCACTCACGCAGCCGGTAGCCTCGGTCACGCAGCCGGTTTCTCCTTCTACCCCACCAAAAACATCGGCGCCCTGGGCGACGCCGGCTGCGTCACCACCAACAACCCCCAACTGGCCCGCACCGTCCGCGCCTTGGCCAACTATGGCTCATTCCAGCGCTACCACAACGAATACGAGGGCTTTAACTGCCGCCTCGATCCCCTGCAAGCCGCTTGCATCAACGTCAAACTTCCCCACACCCGCATCGAGAACGACATTCGTCGCCAACTGGCACGCGTTTACGATGAAAATATCCACAATCAGCTGATTACCAAGCCTCTCTTTGTCGACTCCGATGAGATGGTGTGGCACCAATACGTCATCCTGTCGCCCGAGCGCGACCGCCTGCGCGACTACCTCACCGACAACGGCGTCGGCACCGACATCAACTATCCCACCCCTCCCCACCGGCAGCCCTGCTACCAGCGATATAGCCACCTATCCCTCCCCGTAGCCACCCAGATCGCCCACCAATGCCTCTCCCTCCCCATCACCCGTTGCACATCCCCCGCCGCTGCCCTCGCCATCTCCCGCCTCCTCTCCTCTTTCCCCTCCTAGGCCATCCACTCCCGTAAGCCCTACAGGCCCCATGGCATCGTTAAATAAGGTTAATTAGCGGCCATTTTCTTGGTGGTGGACGAAAATACCCTTACCTTTGCACCGCTTTTAAACCAAATCGGGGTGTAGCTCAGCCAGGTTTAGAGTACGCGTCTGGGGGGCGTGTGGTCGCTAGTTCGAATCTAGTCACCCCGACTTAGAGAAGCAGATGCCGCTTGGAATCCCATTCCAGGCGGCTTTTTTGCACCCCTCCTTAGCGAATGGATTTTAACCACGAAAAACACCAATATTCTCTCCCCACGGATTAGAGGCTATTGGTTTTCGTGGTTAAAAATTCATTTGATAAGCCGAATGCACCGTAACTATTCAGCGAATGTTTAATAAGGTTTTTCATTAGTGTTCCTGGTAACTAT
>JAJBVP010000034.1 GCA_020859755.1 Bacteroidales bacterium
TTCGCACGGCCCAGGTGGCGAAGGGGGACGTGCGGGCGGTGGAGGGGAATACGCCGACTGCAGAGAACGATGGGATAACACCGCCAACGGACACCAACGAGGGAAATGTCAACAACGAGGGCGTAGATATCGAGAGCACCAATAACGAGACAAACATCGCGCCCAAGGATGAGCGCGTCGGACGGTCGTTGACCGCAGAGGAGATGTCGACATTGACGGCCCAAATGGAGGCCAATGTTGAGGACGCCCCCGTGGTGGAGCTGAGCGAGGAGACGTGGGAGCAGATGTTCCCGGGAGGCAAGGTTGCGACCCCGATGGGAGAGGTGACGTTCGGCGAGAACCAGTTACTGAAATTGGTTTTGAAGAATCGTCAGGGGGAGTTTGGGATGTTGCGTCCCACGTTGGAGAATCCCGACGTGGTGATTGAGGAGAAGAGCGAAGCGAGAGAGGACCAGGAAACCGAGCGCCCCACGTCCTACCTGTTTGTCAAGACGTTCAAATATGGGGGGAAGAAGATAAAGTATTATATGGCGGTCACGGTAAAGCGTGACGGCTTGGAGGTGGACGTGAGCAACCATATCACGGGGAAGAGATCCATAACAGAAAAGATGCAGAACGGTAAAATCCTGCATCTTAATGAAAAGTATTCTTCCCTCGGCTCTGACGGGCACTTAGCCGAGCACTCGACGAGTGTGCCGGACCTCCTTCCTACGCAAGAAGAAACTTCAATATCTTCTGGAGGCAAAGATACGACATCTTCAGAAGAAAAACAAGCGCAAGGGGGAGAAAGTTCGCCGTTGGGGGCGTTGCTGAAGACCAAGGGCGATGACCGCGGCGGCGAAACCGCCGGGCACGGTGGCTCGCTGTTGGGGGCGATATTGGCCGACCATGACGATGACGGGGTTGCGGGCTCGGAGGCTCGGAAGAAGGCGATAGCGGGAGCCCGTGGCGACCTCGAGGCGACGTTGAAAGATTTCGACAAGAAGATAGAGAAGTTGCGCAAGGAGGTGGAGAAACCCATTGTCTTGACCAACACTGACGCGAAGGGCAAGCGCGACGCGGCTCGGGACGAGATCAAGCGGCTCAACGCCAAGCGCGCGGAGTATCAGGCGATGCTTGACGAGCTGGAGGCGTTGGAGCGGGACGAGGCGAAGGCCGAGGAGGACAAGCTGGTGGAGGCCGAGGCGCAAGCGATGGCGCGCAAGGTGCTGGGGCTTGACAAGGGGGGCGAGGAGAGCCAAACCGAGGGGGGCGCGGGCGAGGAGTCGCCCTCCACGGACGAGCAAACAGTCGAACAACAATCCAAGCGGGAGGACGAGATGGAGTTCCCCGGGGGCTATGAGTATCTTGACGATGACGTGATGCGGCAGCTGAAGGACTACGACACGCCGCTGGACGCTTTCGAGGCGGTGGCGTTGGAGCTCAAGAGCGGGCGTTACAAGATCACGCCGGAGAGTTACGACCGCGAGATGGGAAGCCACCTCAAGACTGAGCGCAAGGCTCAGGTTGGCCTTATCGCGAAGAAGGGTAACGGCGGGCTATCGATCAATGAGATAGCCAAACGTATCGGGGAGAACGACGACTCGGGTTTCCTGATGAGGAACGGGGAGTACGACGACCAAGAGATAAAGAATATCATTCTGGACATCCTGCGCAACTACAAGAACGCCCGAGGGGCTTTCCTGTCCCACCGTCAGGAGCTGATAAGGGACTATGTGGCCAAGGCGAGGGAGCATGAGGATGATCTGGCGTTGGAGGCGACGGGGATGACCGTTGGGCAGAACGAGGCTTATCCGCATGAGGCGCTTGAGAACGTGAAGAAACAAGCGGAGGTGTTCGACCCCGAGGCGATGGACGCTGACAGGGCGCACTCGGAGCGTGTGGAGCAGCGGAGCCGGGAGATAGTTGACGAGTACCTGAAGGAGCACCCCGAGGCGGCTGAGGGCCGTGCCGATTTGGCGGGTGAGGGCGAGGGGGGAAGGAAGAACAGCGTCGGGGAAACCCCGAGCGAGGTAGACGAAGATAAAACTGGACTTGGCGGTTTGGCCGTGCGCTTGGCTGAGGCGTTTGGGCATAAGGTGACTCATGAGGGCGACTTCGCCGACGCGAATCACCGCGGTTACATCGAGGACGGGGTGTTGCACATCAACCCTAATTTGAAGGGGTCGGAGCAGTTGGCGTTCGTGGTGGGACATGAGTTGACGCATTCGGTGGAGGGTACCGAGGGCTACAAAAAACTAGCGGCGTTCGTCCAGAAGAGCGAGGCTTTGGGCGATTGGTTGCGTCAGCGAGGATATGAGAGCCTTGACGAGGCGGTACAGGCCGAGATCAAGTCGCGGCGGGAGTACGGCAAACGTCTCACCACGGAGCAACGCGAGTCGATGGGTGACACCCTCGAGTTGACGGCGGAGGAGGCGCGTCAAGAGGTGCTGGCTGATTTCCTCGGGGAAAAGGTGTTGAGCGACCCCAAGTTCCTGCGGGATATGCTGGCTAGCGTGGAGCATTCAAAGGGCGTGATTCGCCGCTTCTTGGATGCTTTGCGACGGATGCTTGAGCGGTTGGGGGTAAACGGCAAGGGGGTGAAGGAGATGCGCGCCATGGCCGATATGATGGAGGCGGCGTTAAATGAGAGCGAGCGGTTGAAGGAGGGGAAGGACGAGGTTGGGAACTCCATCCGATCGATGCGTCATGACCTTCAGGAGGGGAAGATGTTCAACGACTTGGTTGAGGCTGGCATATTGAGCAAGAAGGAGGCGAAGAACTTGCGCAAGGAGTTGGAGGCGTTGGTAGATTACATGGCTGACCCGATACGGCGCAGTATCGTTGACATGAACGAGACCTACGATGCCGAGGGGCGTCAGTTCTTCCCCTACAAGCCCAATAGCGACAAGCTGTATAAGATATCGATGGACTTCTCGACGTTGTGCTCCAAGCGAATCTTGACCCAATATGTGATCGAGGCTTTGGAGACTCGGCTCGCCAACTCCAAGGCGTTAAAGCTGGCCAAGGACGGCCAAGAAAAAGGACGTGTGTTGAGTGCCGAGCAGCAGTTGGCGGTGCGCAACCTTTTGATGCGTTACCGCGAGGAGCAGTCGAGAATCAGCGACGAGTTGGGGGAGAAGATGAAAGGCTTCCAAGTAGCATGTGCGATGTGCTATGTGGAGTCGGCACGCCTTAACCTACATTATTCATATTCCGCGAGGATTTGCGCGTAGTTTCGCCATGCACAT
>JAJBVP010000294.1 GCA_020859755.1 Bacteroidales bacterium
GTTGGTTGTTGGTTGTTAGTTGTTGGTTGTTGGTTGTTGGTTGTTGGTTGTTGGTTGTTGGTTGTTGGTTGTTGGTGGGGCTGTTGGGCTTGTGCTAACGACTGTATAGCAAGATAGGATCAAAACGATCTCCGGGTCACGTGGTGGCTCGGAGATCGTTTTTCAGCTTGACATTCAACTTTCAGTTTAGGGTATATGGACATCATCACATCACAAAGGCTGGTCACTCACTCCGCGGAGGCGTCGCTTCCAACGCCAGCGTGCTTCGGTTGCCAAGCCGGGGGATTATAATCCCCGCCGCGGGACTCGCATCAACCTTTTGTTCACTATTGTAACGCTTTTGTAATGCCAGTTGTTCATTGAAGTGCTTTGAGCATTGCTCGGATGCGCGGCTCGGGGTCGACGTAATGGTTGCCGAGTGTTTGCTCGAAAGTCGCTGTGTAACCCATATTGTGGAATATCTCCACGACACGACGCGTCTGCGCTTGGATGTCGGCGAACGTTGCGTTGCCCGTAGCTCCACCCTCTTTGTTGCCCAGGGAGAAATAGCAGCGATGGCTTGGATCAGCGGGGAAAGTTGCTTGGCTCGCCTCCCCGGAGAGCCATTGCAGGAAATCCTGGTACCAGAAGGAACCCGAGATGGAGCCAAGGTCGTGAAAAAGAGAGGTTTGCAGGAACGCCCATGTGGCAAACAAGCCTGAGAGGGAGATCCCGCAAATGACTCGACGAGGGGGTGTTGCTTGGAGCGACTCCTCCACTTGCGGCACTACCGATTCCACCATCTCTTTCAGAAACTCAGGTGCACGGCCCTGGAACGGCTCGGTGCCTTTGGGGACAGCCGGGGCGGGCCACGGCGTGAGGTCGTTGTCCCAATCCATGCCGCTCACCACTGCCAGCGAGCAGTGGAAGGCCTGAGCCCAGATCTCTGCCTTGTCGGCGGGCAGTGGGAAGGGCGTGAGCAGATAAAACATGGGCTTGCCGGGCCTCTCGGCGAGGATCGCCGTGAGGTCGTTGATTTGTAGTGAATGTATCATTGTTTTAGTTTCATCATGTTCTCCATATCGGTGAAGCCAACCGAACGATATAGGCGACGGGCGCCGTCGGTTGTTTCGAGATAAATTTTGCCGATACCCAGTGCTTGTGCCTCAGCGACGAGCCATTCCACGATTTTACGGCCAACTCCCCGGTGGCGCCAAAAAGGCTTCACGTAGATGTTCATCAGGTAGGCGCAGCGACCGCCAGGGTTGTCGGGAGACGGCATCTCGTGCTGGAGGCACATTCCCCCGCAACCGATGTCGGCGTGATCCTGCCGGGCTAAGCAAGCGATATGCGTGCCGGCCGAGATGGCGTGCACGTAATATCGGCGATTGGCTTTGATGAGGGCATCGTCGGGCACCAACGGGGCAAAAACGTCGCGCATGACATCCACTCGCAGGGACATCAAACGGTCGATGTCCATAATATCGGCTCGTTGTATCTCCAGGGGGCTCATAGCGTGTTGTGTTTATGAATTTTGGGCAATGCTCGTGAATTGACCTTGCCGTTCACGGTAAGGGGCATGGCTTTGAGCCGCACGAAGAACTCGGGAATCATATAGGGCGGCAAAAAGCGTGCCATTTTCTTCTTTAATCGGCTAAGGCTGAACCCTTTGATTGGGCGCGTGACAAAATAGGCCGTGAGGAATGAGAGGCCTGCATTGTCGGTACATGGTTTAACCACTGCGGCTTCCACTTCGGGGCATCCGCAGAGCACGTTCTCCACCTCGCAAGTCTCCACGCGTTTGCCAAGGATCATTACTTGCGTGTCCTTGCGATGCAAGAACAGCAAAACGCCGTCGGGTCGACGGATGCCGATGTCGCCACTTCGGTATAGGCGTCTCCCGTCGTCGAGGGTTACAAAAGCCCGATTCTCCACCTTGCGGTCGCCAAGGTAGCCCAATCCCACGCCGTCGCCGAGGATGCATATCTCCCCGGGCTGCCCGTCGGGGACGGGTCGTAATTTCTCGTCGCGAATCTCCACGGCGCATCCTTTGATGGGCCGGCCAATTGGGAAAGTGCCGTCGGGCGATGGTGGCGTATTGTCGCACCGGAAATAGGAGCAACAAACTGTGGTTTCCGAGGGGCCGTAGGTGTTGTAAATCATCACCTTGGGCGCTAATCGGTCGATATAATGGGCCCGTAACACGTCGCCGCCGCTGATAAGCAGCCGTAGGGAGTGAGGTAGATGTCCAATCTTGTTGATATCGAGTAACAGGTAGGGGAATCCGCTGATTATGGTCACTTTATGGCGGTCGACGAAATCCAGAAGCGACTGAGTGTCGTCCTTTATGCTTTCCGGAGGGATGACCAGCGCGGCCCCTGATAGCAGTGTGGTGAACACCTCCTCGACGAATATGTCGAATGAGCATACTGAAAATTGTAGCATGCGGTCGCCAATCCCGGGATGAAATTCTTGGTGGAATGCCTGGGCGTAGTGGGTGACGTTGTGGTGGGCGATCATCACGCCCTTGGGCTTGCCGGTAGAGCCTGAAGTGTAGAGCACATATGCCAATGAGTGGGGCCGGGAGCGGTCCTCGCTGGTGATGCCGTGAGCTATCGGTAGCGGGGAGTTGATTACCAGCAGGGAGAAGCCGCACAATTTGCGTCGGTGACGGGGGTTGGTGATTATGAAATCCACATCCGTCTCAGTCATCACGAAGTGGATGCGATCCTTGGGCATTGAGGGCTCGATGGGCACGTAGGCGGCGCCCGACTTCAGTGTGGCTAAAATAGCCGCTATCATCTCAGGGGAATGGTCCATGACGATTCCCACCATCTTGGGCCGCTCCACAGGCATTTTGATGGCGATGGTGGTGGCCAAGGCATCGAGGTGGGCGTAGGTAAGGGATCGCTCGTCGTCGATGATTGCGAGCGCGTGGGGGTGGCGCCTGGCTTGATGGGCAAAGGCTTGGTATATTGTGTCGTGAGTTAAATAGGCATCTCTCATGTCAATATAACAAAATAATAAGGGTAAAGGTTAAAAGGTTAAAAGGTTAAAAGGTTAAAAGGTTAATAAGTTAAAGGACCGCCGCGATGGAATCGCGGGGCACGGTGGCGCAACGTTAATGGTTGATGGATAATGGTTGATGGGTGATGGAAATTTTGGTGGGGTGGGGGAAAGGTGTTAAATTCGCGGTACCTTAGATTTGCAGCGGCAAACGAAAGTGAAATAGAATTGATAACTTTGACCC
>JAJBVP010000079.1 GCA_020859755.1 Bacteroidales bacterium
AAATATTTTACTAAATTAATTCAACCAACAGGTTTTAATTTTAAAATAAAGCGCTACAGCCCCAATGCGTTACAGCGTAACAGCGTAACAGCGATAATGCGAAAACGCGATAAAGCGTCACCATCAACTATCAACTAAAAACTATCAACTAAAAAAACTCCCCACATGTCCAACCACGATCATCACCGCCGCGAGCACCGTCGCTATCAACGCACCAGCCTTTGGATAGGCATTGGTGCCATCGTGCTCATCATCCTGCTCATCGTCTGGCTTACTATCGCCGACCTCTGGGGTGACACCGACGTCGCCGCCCGGATTCCATTCCTCCTCTAATCTTTTGAGAAAAAAAGACCGTGGGATGGCCGGATGACCTTCCCACGGGATTCAAGGTCGCCAAACCTTCAATTCGGTACCAGCCTTGGGATGCTCCTATCGGTGTATCTTGGCTGGGGCGCCTTTATGCGGCGCTCCGGATGAAAAGTCTAGCTATTGATGGACGAGCTTTAATGCTTTCACAAGCCCTAGGCTCACTTACATATAATCGGTTTTCGGGTGCAAATTTACTCATTATTCCGTTCATAGGCAAATTTTAGGAGTTTTTTACCCTCCCCCAATGTTAAATATTGTTAATTAGAAGCGATAACCAGCGGTAAACACGAGATGGTTGTCGTGCTCGAGGAGGGAGCCGCGAGGAGTATCCTCGCAGGATGGGTAGGGGGTAAACGCGTGCCAGGTGGATTGCTGGTGACGGTAGGCGTAGGTGGCGTCCAAGTAGATGCCGCAGTCGAATCGGTAACCTATTCCGGCCGTGATATAATAGGTGTCTTTGGCCAGTACGTAGGAAGGGTCGGTGCCGGAGGTGTACACTTGGTTGTATCCCTCGCGGGTGTCTTTGTTGGCCATGGCGGTGGTGTAATTGAATCCGGCTCGGATCGAGAGGTTGTTGGTCACGCGGTATTCGGCGCCTACGCGGTAGGTGTTGTAGTTGTCGAAGTAGGTCTTGATGTCCTCGGTGTTGTAGTAGAGCTCGTCGCCGTAGCCGTCCTTTTGGCGCATGTCGCGGGCGAAGGATCGCTCGTAGTCGAAAGAGATGATTCCTTGGCCACCGATCACGCCGGCGATACCGGCCATGATCTTCCATGGTGATTTGAGTTTCCAGTCGTAAGTGGCGACTGGAGTGGTGGATGGGGTCTCAGGACCGTCGAATGAGTTGTAGTAATCGATATCGCCTTTATAGTAGGCGTAGTCGATATCACCGTAATAGGTGGTGGTAATGTCGTAATAGGTGGGGGTGTGGATAGCGAATCCCAATCGCAGCTCATCGATAGGACGCGCGATGAATCCTACCTTGAAGTTGAATCCGTTGCCGGTGGTGTGGGATTGGGTGGTCATGGCTGTGTAGGCGTAGGTGTCGGAGGAGCCGGCGTTGCCGTTGGCCGTCTGGTTGGGGATAAGGGCGTTGTTAAGTTGCTCGTCGTAATAGGTTTCGGTGCGGAGCTCGAGGTCGGTGATTCCGAAGCCGATTCCCCAATAGAAGCGATCGCTGATGTTTCCGCCGAGGTCGATGTTGTACTCATCGATGTATCCGCGCTGGCGGGTGTAATACATGGCGTCGCCCGATGTGCCGTTGGTCCACAGGCCGTTATAAGAGGTGCAATTGGCTTTGTTGTTGACCGGGGTAATCATATGGGCGTTGAACGCGGCGATCGAGAGCCAATCGTTGTTGGTGTCCCAGTAGGGATCATAGGAGCCTGATACGCCGTAGGGATCGGTATAGGTTTGGGTTACGGGGTCGTATAAGGAGGATGCCTGGTAGCCCGCGTTGGTGGTGTAGTTGGCAATATAGTTGGAGAGGGAAGTGCTTAGCACAGTGCCTCCGCGGTAAGTGCGGTCGAGCGATGCGGCGCGGTTATAGCTTACGCCCCAGCCGAAATAGGGCATCACGGAGTTGCCGGTGGAGATGCCACCTGCATAACCAAAAGCGTTGCATGCTGCTTGGGTGTTGTGCTGGCTTTGGTGGTAACCCAGGGAGTTGGTCGACGAGCATTGGAGGTCGATGTCGAGGGTCACTCCAATGTCGCTGGAGCGGTATACGCCCACGCCTGCGGGGTTCTGACCGAGGGTTGAAATGTCGCCGCCCAAAGCAGTAAAGGCACCACCCATTGCCATAAAGCGGGCGGTACCTCTAAGCTGATAGGGTGACAGACGCATTGCGTCGATAGCTGATTGTGCGTTGGCAGCCACGGGCGCCATAAGCAACATGTATAATGCGATGCGTTTCACGGGGATGCTGGTTATAGGTGACAGTATTCAGTATTCAGATTTCAGATTTCAGCACTTTAAGGGGGAGGGGTTATCGACGACCTCCGCCACGGGCGCCACCTCCGCCATGGCTGCCACCGCCGGAGCGACTGGCGCCTGAGCTGTGGCTGCTACCAGAGCTGGGACGAGAGTAGCTGGACCCTGAGGAGCGGGATGGACTCGAAGAGCTGGGACGGCTATAAGAGGATCCCGAGGAGCTGGGGCGCGAGTAGCTCGAGCCGGAAGAGGGGCGCGACGTGCTCGTGGAGTGGCTGCTTGAGGAGGAACTGCTCGACTGATGTGTGGTCGCCGATGAGTAACGGCCCGGGCGGCTCGTGGAGGTGCTTGACTCTCGGGTGGTGGTGCCTGTCTGGCGCGTGGTGGTGCCGCTCTGACGCGAGGGGGTTGCTGTGGTGCTCTGTTGCGAGGAGTAGCGGGAGGTGCTACCCGGGCGGAACTGTGAGCCAGAGGGACGCGAGAGGGTGGTGCCGCTTGAGGGACGCACGCTTGAACCGCCAGTGGGACGTGGGGATGTGCCGATTTGTTGACGGTCAACGGGAGTGGCCGAAGGTCGCGTCTGGGTGGATTGTGAGGGACGTCCTAAGCTGCCGGTGGGACGTACCGAAGATCCGCCCGGGCGTACCGAGGAACCACCGGGGCGTACCGAGGATCCACCGCTGGGACGGAGTGACGAGCTGCCAGGACGGCTTGACCCCACACTGATACCCGAGGGACGCATGGAGGCGCCACCAGGACGCAAGGAGGCCAGATGGCCGCCACCCGCCGGGCCGTGAGGACGGAATGAACCCGGGTTGGCAGGACGACTCCACCCGTAGGAAGGACCCCAAGGGCGCGGACCCCAAGGACGGGGACCCCATCCC
>JAJBVP010000145.1 GCA_020859755.1 Bacteroidales bacterium
GCAATAAATATCCTCATATCATCCTTGTTAATCTCTTTTATCGGTATTCAATTCAAATACTCGGAAATCAAGGTTGTTAAATACCCCCCCCCCGAATTTGCCGAGACGCTCGCCGATCCAGCTCTCGTACAAGCGGATCAGGATTATGCCCGGATAGGGATTGTTGCCTGCGAGATGGATTTTCATCACTTGATCTTTATGCCCTCGAACTCACCCATGAGAGTTGCCTCGATGCGGGATTTGATCTCCTCCTTTTGGTCGGCATACTCATCGGGAATCGAGACGGTGATCTTCTCGCCCTTGTCTTTCTCGGCCTCCTTGTCGAGCTTGTCGAAAAAGCTATCTACGTCGATCTCGCTTTCATTCATCGGCAGGTCGAGGCCCCATGCGGCCAAAGCATCGGCGTCCCATTCGTTCGCCAGCATCGACCACTCCCACCGACCGAAGCCGGAGTTATCGAGAATCGTGTAGGCTTTCAGCTTTTCGATGGATGTTTCTTTCGGGATGATGACGCACGGGGCATCCTTGTAGCCGAGGTCGAGCATGGCTCGATAGCGCATATTGCCGCCGATGATGATATACTTGCCGTTGTCGAGCGGATATACCAGCAGCATACGGTATTTCATCAGTTCGGGGTATGCCTGAATATCCTTTTTCAGGAGGTCGAGTTTCGTCTCCAATATCTCGCGGGGATTCGCGGGGAGGCCGTCGAGCTGACCCTCGTTCAGCTCCAACCGATCCAATTCCAGCGAGACGAAATCGGCGTCGATGGCTTTCAGAGGCTTGTTCTCTTTACTCATAACTGTTCATTTTTAAGATAGATACTACAAAGGTATAAAAATAGTACCTAACAGGTATTTATTGAGGCGAAAAAAATAAAATTTACTTCAAATAAGCGTCGATTTCGGCCATGAACTCGTCGAAAGAACGGCAGATGACATACTTGTATCCGGCCCATTCCACCCGCTCCTGCCATGCTTTTTGCGATGGTTGCTGTCGGCCCGTCGGGGTCTTCATCTCAATACATAAGCCGTGAAACCGCTTTGCTGGGAACAGGAGCAGGAGGTCGGCGACGCCTTTCATCGTTCCCTCCGCTTTCATGATCGCCGCCTCGGATCGAAGCCGTGCTCCGCCGTTCGGGACGGCGAAGAGGAGCAAGGCAAGCTGCGGATATTTCATCCGGAACCAACGGACGCAGGTCTGCTGGATGATGCTTTCCTGATGCCTCATGTCAATACCGAAAATCCGTGAAATGGATGATGACGCCGTGAAAAACTTTATCCCCTTTCGGGTGTCGGCCGAAGAACCACTCCTTGAAGTCGGTCGTATTGAGGCCGTCGTTCTTGGCGATTTCATTGCAGTCCGCGTCGATCCACTCCCGACCGTCGATGCAGGCGGTGATCGTATCGTTTTCGCTATGATAATGCAGTTCTATCCGCTGGATGCCGATAGGCTGGTCGAGGCGGGCAATTTCGACCTGCGGCGAGTTATACGGGCGTCCCGACCATTGGCGGATCGAGAGGCAATAGCCGCCCCGCTGCATCTTCTCCACTACGGCATCCCATTGATCGTAGTTGCCTCGGATGGTGTGCAGCTTACGGCCTGATGCGAGCTTCTCCTTGAAGCCTGTCGGCTGGCCTTTCCGGCTATGCGTCGTCGGGAATACACGTGACAGCGTGATGATGATTTTCTTCTTTGTCATTTTTTCGTTTGTTGTTTCCATGATTCAAAACTTATTGCTATTTCGCGCAGAAACGCGGGTATTTTGCATTATCTGCCGTCGGCCTTAATGGTAATTACGTCGCATCGGATTCGAGCGTATTCGCTGCCAAAACGGCCTCTTCGGATAACCTTTGCAGGGGCGGCGGGAGGTGTACGCTCCATAATCGGCCGCGTTGAGTATGCGGTATGCAAACCGATATCCGTACCCGCAGACATTCGACACCCATTGCTGGTATAGTCGTCCTGCATCCTTGCTGATCGGCTTGCCGTTCTCGTCGAGGTCGCCCCAGCTCATAAATTCCTCGACGTTCTCGATCTGAATATAGTCGGGATTGATAGCCTCGATATAGCGGAACAGGTGTTCGGCCAGCGTCCGGCTGTCGGCATCACGGGGCTGGCCGCCTTTGGCCTTGCTGAAATTCGTGCATTCAAGGCTCGCCCACAGGACGACGAACGCATCGGGGTATTGCCGCCGCATTCCGGCGATATGAGCCGTCAGCGGGGAGAGTTCCAACGTCCGAATATCCTCCGTAAAGTGCAGCGCGTCGGGATGATTAGCGGCATGAGAAGCAATCGCATTTGCATCATGGTTTACACATCCGATGACCTTTGCACATTGCCGTCCATCATATCGGGCGTTCTCAACGCCGGTAGAGGTTCCGCCAGCTCCGCAGAACAAGTCGATATAGAGCAGTTTCATAGCCGTTCTCCGAGTTTGATGATGAATACCTCTTCATTCTCCGGCGCTCCAAATGCGGGATTGCCTTTTCCGATTGTTATCCCTTTGCACTCGAATGTCATCGTGCGCTTCGTGTAGCCGTAGGAAAGCAAACACGGGTATATCCACGTGAGTATCTTGCGCAAACATTCACCTTGTCCCCCATGAATTTCGCCATTATCAAATCATCGAGGTCTCTTTCTATCTCATCGTATCGTAAAAGCCTTTTTTCCCAGTACGGCTTAATCTCCCTGTATTCCTCCGTCTTTCTGCCGGATTCTATCATTTCGTACCACTCCTTTTTGAGCGGCAGGTATAATGTTTTCATAACTCAAACAGACTTAATTGTTTCAGGTCGTAATTTTGTTTATATCTCTGAATCTCTTTCAGGAACGCACGCATGGAGGAAAGAATCGCAGACGCTTTCGGCTGTCGTCCTGATTCCTCGTCGTCGTAATCGTCTTGGGTGTCGCCCCTGTTTTCTACTTCTCCGATTTTTTTAACCGTTCTTGCCTCAGAAAATAGGAGGCTATCGTAAATCGCTTCCCTCTCGGTCGGATAACCAAGAGAGGTATCATCTACAAACGATGCCCCGTGAGAGCTACACTCATTATAGAGTTCAAGAACGATTCCGTATTCCCAGCGACCATTCAGGGATTGAGCCGTCTTGATTTCTAATTTACAGTTGTTTTTCTCAATCCTGACAGGTTGGTTCGGCGTCAAACAAACGTCCCATATATTGAATTGGAACGTCCCGACAGTCAGGACAGCCGAATGCGAATCTGGATTTTCCAGCCATTCTATCCACTCCTCGAACGTGAAATTTCTGTCAAGACAGCAGCATCGGTGGTGGATTCTTTCATTCTTTTTCATATCTCTGTTTTCATATTTTTGTCATTAAAACGGGCAATCATCTTCGGGGAGGTCGTCGAAGTCGAACGCAGCCGCCTGTTCAATCTCTTGCTCCCGTCTAAGAATTTCCGCCTGTAAATGGTTCTCGTTGTCCCATATCGGGTCAATCTCGCTTCCCTGAACGGTAGGGGTGTAACGTCCGTTGTTGAGATTGTAGCGGAAGAATGCGCTACCTGTCTCTCCGAGGTGTCGGAACTTTACCTTTTGGACGCGCACCTCGACCGTATTCTCTGCGCGGTGGCGGTGTACCACGATACCGAAGTCCGCCTTGTTATAGAAGTTTGCCGAGCCGCTTATGTCATACAAGTTTGGTATCTCGATGTTGCCCTCCTTGTTCTTCTGCATCTTGGTCGGGTGAGCCATGAGGATTATCAGCACGTCGTGACGCTGGGCGAAGTTCGTGAGTTTGTCGAGCAGGTTGCTGATGTACTGCGTCTCGTTGGCGCGCCCCTGCTCATTTTCCAGTCGGTTGTACGGGTCGATGACAAGTCCCTTGATACCTTTGCGGCGCACGAGGTACTTTGCCCGATCCAGTATGCTGTCAACCCTGTAGTCAGCTTCGGGGGCTATGAAGAAGAAGTCCCTCTCGAGCCGCTCCTTGACCTGTCTGTACTCGCCCATAGTCATAGTCTTGCGGCTGAATTTCTTGCCGACGAACTTTTCAATCAGCTTGCTTGCGTGATAGGCTAGCGGAAAGTTCTCCGGCGAAAAGTAGGCGAAACGCCAACCGTAGCGTATATTCAGCCGCTCCGCTATCTCGTCAATGAACTCCGACTTGCCGCTTCCCGGAATGCCAGTTACAACGCATAGCCTCTTGGTCTCGAACGAGAGCAGCCTGTCGAGGTTTTCGTGTCCTACGGTCAGTCCGCGTTGCAGCCCGTTTTCAAAGATAGCGTCCAGCGAGGTCTCGAAGTCTGACACCGTGAACACACCCTCGTACTTGATTTCAGGAGCGTCTGCTATGCACTGCATGAGGCTATCACGCCCATAACGCATCAGATGCTCGTTCGCGTCCTTGCATCCCTCTCCGTATTCCAGCACCCTGCATCGCTCCGCACCAAAACGACGCAGCAGTTCATCGCGGAGTACCACGCCCTTGCTGTCTGTGTCCGAGGCTATGTATATTGTCTCCTTGTCGTCGAAGTATTCCTCTATGTAGTCGTCGAGGTAGGTCAGATTTGCGTTCGCTCCGTTCGGTACGCTAACCACGTCGTGCCGTCCGCATTCGTAGAATGTCAGAGCGTCCATTTCGCCCTCCGTGATGATACATTCTTTCGTACCCTTTATCCCGTCAATATTGTACGGCAGGAGTTCTGCCCCCGATACGAGCTTGAAGCACTTGTCTCCCGTGCGGTATTTCGTGTTAATCAGTTCCCCGTTGTGGTAGTAGTTGAATTGGATAGTGTTCACCTGTCCGTTCTTCTGCGGCATCCATTCCTGCCCCTCGGTGATACGCATTGCGGTTATGGTCGCCACGCTGATGCCACGACCGGCAAACCAAGCCACAGCCTTGTCCGAGAGCCGAGAGCTTCCCGTCGCCTTGGGCTTCTTGTAGGTCTTCGGCTCCCGTCGTATCTGCTTCGGGGTAAACCACGGCTGCTGTTCCATCCACCGCTGTTTCTCGTCGTCGGTGTACTCCGTAGCGTTGCCGCTGAATCCGCAGTAGTGGCAGTTGAATGCGCCCGTAGCGAGGTTACAGGAGAGCGACTTGTCGCGCTTGTCATGGCGTTGGTCGCGGCATTGAGGGCAGAACACCTTGACATTGCCCGATGTCCGTCCGCGAGGAATGCCCACTATTCCGAACTTTTCCCAGTTGAAATTGCTCATACGCCTACACTCCTGCTATCCAGCTGTTGGACTCCTTACTCCAATAGTAATCAGCCCCAGGACGGGGAGGTGCGTTCAATGGAACACGCTTGCCGCTTCCGTAGAGGCGGTTTCCCTGTTCGTCTATCCACTCGCCAACACCGAGGGTAGTGCCGCCAGCCGTTGTTGTTTTCCTTGCGCCTCGTCCGTCGCGTTTCTCCCATGTGCGGACGGCTGCTCGCCAGTCTTTCATCGGGCTATTGCCCACCTTCCTGCCCTTGCTCTCGTAGAAGTTCACGAATCGCTCGGCATCCACCGTGTACCCCTTTTCCCTGATATAAGAATCAACCTCCTCAATAGAGGGCGGGGAAAAGCGTTTTTCGCTTTTTCCACTTTTCCCCTCTCTATTGTCTTTTATATTCTTATTATTCTTATCTTCTGTGCAGGGGTCGTTGCACCCCTCGTTGCAGGGGTCGTTGCCGTACCCATTGCACCCCGTCGCATTATTTTGCTGATAATCAGCATAATTAACTATCGCAATTATCGTTGCACGGATAACGGGGTGTTTTGCTCGGCTTATCATCTGATCTGCTTCGAGAAGAGATAGAAATTTGAGGATGGTATGCTCGGATGGCTTGCGTTTCACGCCGTCGTCATCCTTATACACCCACCTCTCTTGGAGATAGTGGACGGATGCGATCAGTTGCCCCCGTTTGATGGTGACGAGGACTGACTTCACAAGGCGTTTGCTATCTTTCCATTCGGCGAGCATCAGCAGGTCGAGCCACCACTTCAAATAGCGGGGCCGCTCCCAAATCCAATGCTCCCGAATGGTTTGATATATTTTTATCCATCCGCCCATCACCTATTTCCCCACGAAAGCAAAGTAGATTTCAGCGAATTGTTCACCTGCGTATTTCGCCAGCGCGGACGATTTGAAGCAAAGGCGAGACCCGACAGACGCAGACGTAGTCGAGGGAGTGTGATGCGTATTCGCAAACGCAAACCCGGCAGCCGCGCCGTTAAGCGCATTACCGCCGAACAGGACAACTTTCTTGCGCTCCTCCTTGTTCATCTTGGCGATCTCCTCCTTGGTGTAGAGCCAAAACCACGGATAGTAGCGGTATTCGTCCTCGGTGAACTGCGGTGTCCATCCCTCATTGAGAGCTGCCGTGATGATGCGGAGTTTGAGGTAGGCTACGAGATCGGAGCTAATATCCGAATCGTTTTCAAGGAACAGATGCCGTTTGTGGTATTCCTTTACGAGCGGATGGTTCTCGCCGAGTTCCTTGAATGCGTCATCAAAGGTCTTGATTCGCTCCATGATGTTCTTCGGGCGGAACATCTCCTTGCCGAAGAGATTTTCGAGCATCTTCTTGTTGTCGGTATTGCCGTTCTTGTAGGCATCGAGCAGGTTGTTTTTCTCGATGTAAATATTGTTTCCGTTCATTTTCAGTATGTTTTTTAATTCGTCTTGCGTAAAACATTTCGCGCATTCCATGATGAAGTGCGACAGATGCGCTTTGTCGCACCAATAGCCGAGGCGGTTGCAGTCTGCGATATTCCTGACATCACGGTAAATCGTGAGTTCGACGAATATCTGTCCCTCTTCCTCCTTGCGGGTCTTGTCCTGCTTTACTATCAGCATTGCATTCGATTTTTTAATCACTCATATCGACATGGTGTACATTCTTGCATTGATCGCAGATATATACCACATCGTTACACCGATACAGGTATTTGGAGTTATCGAACTTCCGCCGGATATGCCCGGCTTCCCTGCATTTTTTTAGTTCGGAAGCATTAAAATCGAGTTGCCATCCGAGGTCGGTATATCCCTTTGGCAAGACGAATTTGTTTCCGTTAGGGTTTGGTATTTTTTTCATTCTCAATTTTCTTTAATCGTGGAATAATCCTTTTCGTCAGTCTTACGGCGTTGATGAGCCGCGTATTCCCGCTGTCTATCTGCACATTTTCGAGTATCTGCGGCAGGCAGCGGATCAGCGTTGAAACTATATCGTTCGGCACGGGTCGCATATCAGTAGGGCATTTTATCGAGATTTACCTCCAATCCTGCACGGGCGATATATGCCGGTTTTCCGGCGATCTGACGCACTTCCTCGGCGAATCCTTTGGCATTGCTGTTGCCGTCGGAGAGATGCAGTAAAATCACCTCATTTGCCGCCGATAGGTCGGTCGTCCGCAAAATCTCTTTCGTCGTTTGCAACTCCATGTGCGAACCCAGCAATCGCCCCCGCATGGCGGGAGGCATAAACCCTCGGTCAATATTCTGCTGTAAGATCGCGTCGGAATAGTTCGCCTCGATCATTACGTGATTCAGGTTCGGCAGCCGGTATTCCATCATCATCGTATCGGTGATGAAGAGTAAGCGTCCCATTTCCTGATGCTCGATGACGAACCCGACGCACGGCACATCGTGGACGACTGGCAGTACGAAGACCTTGAAGCCTCCCACTTTGTAGCCGTGCATCGGTTCGATTATCTTGCAGAATACGCGATTTCTCGGATTGGCAGCGTCGAATACATCGGCGAGGGCCAGTACACGAATGCCGCAGGCGAGAAAGTCGCTCAACGACCTTGCATGATCTTCGTGTCGGTGAGATACGAGGCATCCTACCACCTTGCCGAGCTGCCAACCGAGAGCCTTTTTGATGTCGCGCATAGGAACCCCCGCCTCGACGATCAAAGTTTCATCGGCCGCTTCGAGGATGTAGCAGTTGCCCCGTGATGAACTCCCCAAACACTTCAAGAACATACTCCCGTGCCGTTAGATCAGTATTCAGGTGCAGGAGCGGGCGCGGCCTGCTCCGGTTCAGCCGTCTTGACCTCTCCGGTCGTCGTATCGACCTCCTCGTATTCCGTTGCCGAGAGATCGACCGTCTGCGCTGCGGCATTATCGAGCGCGCCGTTGCGGTTCGACATGGCTTCATCCTCGACATCGTGAGCCATCGCGTTCTGCATCTCGACGGAGAGATAGCCGTATTTCGACAGCAGGCGGCGGATCACCGTTTTCAGAGCCATGTCGTTGAAGTTGCCCTCCCATCCGACTTTCTTGCCGATGATGCCGTCGTTAGCTTTGGCGATGAGCTGCGCGACGGTCGTCTCTTTCTTCACGGAGGGAGAATACCGTTTGGCGTAGGCGGCCATATCCTCGACGGTTACATAGAGCGTCTTGGAAAAGCCGTTGAGCAGCTCGAAGTAGCAGAAGTAGCCGATGATCTTGTCGGAGGTCTTTTCACCGTCGAAAGCGATTTCGCCCGTGAGCTTATTCACCTTGCGGACTTCGCCCTCATAGACGACATCGGCATTGATAGTCCGGTACTGCCCCGTTCGCATGGCGAGCTGGATATAACCCTTGTATCCGGGGATGAACGTCGGCGTCGGAACTTTGATCCATTCCTCGCGTCCGGTCTGCTCGTTGGTTACTTTCACCGAGTTGTTGTAAACCACGATGTAGGCGAAACCGAGGGCCTTGTTCAGAGGCAGGCGGAGGGTTGCCGCACGGAGAGCTTCGGCGATGACTACCGAGGGTTTGCAAGTCTGTAACGACCGGTCGCCCGTATAGAGGTCGATGAGCGATGCGACGAACGTATCCTTGTGCTCGCCGAGGGCGTTTTTGAACTGCTCCTGTACCGACGGAGCATTGATAGTTGCTTTGAGCATATCGACGGGGCGATCCTGCTTTGCTATGGCTTGATTCATTGTGTGATGTTGTTTTGAATGTTAGTCGTTGATAATTATTTTTTTGAGGGCCGCGAGCTTTGCTCCGATAGATACGACTTCTGCCATATCGGGGCGTTCGAGGAATGCGGCCATGCTTTTCGCCAGCCCTTTGCCGCTCCCCATGATCGCTACACATTGGGCCGTCATGTCGCTGTCTTGCAGCTTCTCGTTTACGAGGAGGATGCAAGACCTCTCATTACCCCCCCCCCTCCGGGATCAGCGTTTCGATCTCTTTTACCATCTCCTCCACGCGGAGGATGAATGCGCTTTTCTGTTCTTCGGTTTTCATGATTGCGTTGAATTAAAAGTGAATGATTATTAGTCGAAAAGGCTCTTCGGTTGAGCCGGATTTCCGTTGTGCTTGATGATGAGCTTGTCGTCGAGCGATACGAACAGGCGGATAACCTGCGATTGCGTCGGATGCAGGGTATTGACGCTCTCCGACCCATCGGCGAAGATCGGCGCGGAAATGCCCTCGAAACGGCATATCGCGTTGATGATGTCGATACCCGCGTTGAATTGCCCTGCGGTATTGGCGTCGGAGAACGGCACACCGTTTACCATTGCCTCGCAAGTCTCTACCTCGCCGCCGTTGATCTGCGTCTCGAAGAGGCGGAACTTTACGAAGTCGAACAGTCCGTTGATCTTGTTCTCGATGGCCTCCGTGCGGGCTTTCGAGAACGCCGCCATCGTGAACTCTATTCCCTCCAATTGCGCGAGTTCTTCCGACTGCATACGGAGAGACTTTTCGAGTTCGGCGATGCGATGATTGTTCCTCTCGATCTGCTCGCGCTTCATCAGCCGTGATTTGAGGGTGTCGATTCCTGCAACGAGCGAATTGCGGCCCTCGCGCAGCAGTTCATCATCGGACGCGGGTTCAGAGGATGCGATCTCCTTTTCGAGTGCGTCGATCTGCCTGCCGAGTGCGATATAATCGGCATTGGCTTCGATGGTAGGTGTGGCGTCTGGTTCGACGAGTTTTGCCGCGAGGATGCCGCTCGTTTCTATTTCGGAGATGATAGATACCTGCTCGGCGATCTTTTCCTCGATTTCGCCGATATATTTATGCACCTCCTCCATGCGAGCCTTGTTCTCCTTACCGCGACGATTGTTCTCTTCGAGGTCGGCGGCATTTCGGCGATTGAAGTTCTCGGTAATCTCCTGCTGGCGGCTCTCGATCTCCTCGATCTCGAAACGACGCTTGCAGGTCGGGCAAATAAACTCGTTCTCATCGAATACGAGCTTGCGGGCATTGATTGATTGCCATTGCTTGATAAGCGCGGCGCGGCGATCGGTGCATACCTCTACTTCTCGGCGGGCATTGGCGAGGTCGCGCTCGGCTGATGCTTTCTCGCGTTTTGCCCGCTCCAAATCCTCGGCGGCGGCCCGCTGCTTGGCCTTATCGGAACGGTAGAGTGCCTGTACCTCGTCCTTGATTTTGAGTTCGAGGGCCAGCCGTTCGTTTTTCAGGTCGCCGATCTTGCGTATTTTGTCAAGCCGTTCCTCATTCGCGGCGGCATAGGCTTTCGATGCGTCGTTAATCTGTTCCTCGACCTTTGCGAGTGCCTCTTGTTTTTGGCGGAGTTCTTCTTCGAGGGCCGCCCAATCCTCCGCCTCCGGCACATCGCGGCGGCGTTCGTCGATGCGTTCGGGGATAGCCTCGATTTCGGTTTTCAAGCGGCGTTTTTTCGCGGCAATCTCTTTCTTGTATTCCTCCATCGTCTTTCCCGTCAGCGAGGCAAGGAGAGCCGCAAAATCGGCATTTCCGGCGGCTATCTCCTCATCGGTAATGCCTCCGGCCATGCGGAAGAGCATCGACCGCTGCGTATCGACCGACTGTGCCGTGAAGTAGAGAGGATTGGTGATGAATTTGAATACCTGTTCGGGACAGATGGCGGCGATTTTATCGTTCCACTCCTTGACCGAGCAGGGCACGTCGTTGTAGAGGCGTTCCTCCTCATGCCCGACGAACTCCTCGACCGCCGAGCCGCGTTTCTTCGTCCATTTTTCGTTGAATCGACGGCAGAGGGTTACGGTCTCGCCATCGACCAGCAGGACGGCCGATACTTCGTGCGGGAGTTTCGGGATGATGTTTCCGACCTCGTCGTAGGTCTTGATGCCGAACTGCTTTCTGTCCTCGCTGTTCTTGCCGAACAGGAGCCATGTGAACCCGTCGAAGATCGAAGTCTTGCCGATGCCGTTGCGCCCGTAAATCTCCGTGAGCGCGGGGTCGAACTCGACCGTCAGATCGCGCAGTCCCTTGAAATTAATCAGGGACATCTTTTTTAATAATATCTGTCTCATATGCTTATTGATTGATGTATTGCCATTTGAACCCACCGGCAGATTTGCGTTTACCTTTGGCTGCTGCACAAATTGAACTATACGAGATTTTTAATTCCCGAACGGCATCAGCGATACACGCCCATTCTTTGATTATGTCGCCTTGTAATGTAGATTGTTTAACTGGTTTTGCATAAGGATTAAGTCCTCCATGATGTATGCGATGCCATTGCCTGTCTCTATTGGCATGCCCCCTTACAATACCTGTCCCGTAATGAAGATTTTCATTCAAAGTTGCCCATTCAAGATTTTCGACGCGATTATCTGTCTTAATCTCATTTTTATGGTTTACCGTTTCTTTATTATTAGGGTTTGGGATAAAGGCTTCTGCTACTAATCTATGAATAAGGAAATTTTTAGACTTGCCGTTTTTGCATAGTGCTACTACCAAATATCCGCAAGGATGATTTGCGGGTTTTAGGATTATACCTTTTTTACGAATATAGAATTCATAACCGCAGCAACTTTTGGTTAGAATGGTTCGATTTATTGAGCGTATTTGACCGAAATTACTTACTTCATAGTAGCTTTCATAGCCTTTGATCGGACGCCACTCTTCTTTGATGATTACCGTTTTCATTTGCGTTGAATTGAATGTTTACTGAATACTCTCGATGTAATATTGAGCGACCTTTTTCCCCGTCGTCGTCTCAACCCTCGTCGCTTTGAATTTGATTTCGGGATGGCTTTTCCGCAGGTCGCTGATGCGCGATGCGAGCCTCATGCACCCGAAGAGCCGCAATGCTTCGAGGCTCGTGATCCGGCTGCCGTTCAGCAAGTAGGCAAGAATGCGCTTGCATTGGCTTTCGGAACTCTGAATGTTAGGGTTATCGTTCATATTATCTCTTATTTATGCGTTACGGCGTAGGTCGTGCCCATGCTGCGGATTTCATCGTCGGTCGGGACGCGGGATTGAAGTTGCCATGCTTCGATCTCCTTTTTCCTGAAATAGACTTTATTGCCCTGCTTGTAGTGGGGAATCTTCTTTGCATTCGTCAGATGCCGCACGCGGCTTTCGGATATGCCGAGCAGCAGGGCGATCTCCGAGGTGTTGAGCACCTCTTTCGAGCCGAGAAGCAGAAGCCGCTCGATGCGTTCCAATCTTTCCTCTACTCCCATGCGTCGTCCTCCTGTGTCATTTTCGTCATTTCGGGAATACGGTTGCGGGCTTCCCAATAGACGACCATTTTATAATTGAGGTATAATGCGCCGAGACCGATGACTTTTGAGAGAATCAAGGCCGTGATCCATTTCCCGAAAGGCTGGTCGTCGATAGGCACGGAGAACACTCCGAGGATGGCGATAAGTCCGACGACCATCAGAATGTAGTATCGCCAATTCAACAGGGCTTTCATATTTCATTGGATTGTGCCTCCGATCTTGGGAAGAGGCCGTTTATATTCAGGTTATAGCGACGCGCTATGATGCTCTGCGTCAGTTCGTCGGGGACTTGCCGACCGCAAAGCCACATCTTGACCGTATTTTCGGATCGATGCGTGAGTGCGGCGATCTCGGCGATGAAATTCTGCGCGGGCGTCGGCTTCTTTTTCTGCTCCGCATAGAGGTCGAAAAATGATTTTTTCTCTGTTCTGCTCATATTTCGTCGTTAATTATTCACTTGTTAGGTACTATTTTTATATATTTGCACCCGACGGATTTTATTGATGCGTCAATATCTTTCCGTATTGCAAGGGCAAAGATAAATACTTTTGTTTGGATAACCAACATTTTTCTTTGTTTTCTGCAAAGAAAAATCTTTGCAAAAGATGGAATGTCCCATTTTTAAGAGGATAACATTGTGATATACAAACATATATGACAGGACAGAAGATAAAGGACATACTTCGCTCGGAAGGCATCACGATTGCGGATGTTGCGCGAATGCTCGGACACAATGGGGATCAACGCCTGCATAGTGCCCTGAAATCCGATGATGTCAAAAGCGGATTGATCGAAGATATTGCCCGCGTTACCAACAAAAGTGTTTGCTATTTTTATGAGGGTAGCGGGAACGCGGTAGCGACGGATCACGGTATTGCGGTATCGGGCGATTCGAATCAGATCAATGCGCTTTCGGAGAAGTTTATCGCCCTGCTCGAAAAAAAGGACGAGCAAATAGATCGGCTTCTGACGATTATAGAAAAAGAAAAATAGATATGAAAACGGAAGAGATAAAGGAGCTGTTCGAGCAGTTTGAATCAATCGTCTGCCTGTATGACGGGGTGGAGTGTTGGAGTGCGCGGGAATTATGCTCGGTGCTGGGATATGTGCAATGGCGCAATTTCGAGCAGATCATAGATAAGGCGAAGAGTGCGTGTGAATCGGCGGGTATGCCCGTTGCCGATCATTTTGCCGACGTCAGCAAAATGATCGAGCTTGCCAAAGGAGCGCAGCGCGAAGTGGATGACTATATGCTCACGCGCTATGCCTGCTACCTGATCGCGCAGAATGGCGATCCCCGCAAACCGCAGATCGCTTTCGCGCAAAACTATTTCGCCGTGCAGACCCGCCGTGCGGAGTTGGTGCAAAAGAGGCTTTCCGATTACGAACGGGTGCAGGCCCGCGCGAAGTTGGCCGAGACCGAGAAGCGTTTGTCGGGTGTCCTGTACGAGCGGGGTGTGGATAGTCGCGGATTTGCGATCATCCGCTCGAAAGGGGATCGGGCGTTGTTCCATCTCGATACGGCCCTGCTCAAACGCAAGCTCGGTGCGCCCGATAGCCGTCCGCTTGCCGACTTCCTGCCGACGATAGGCATCAAGGCGAAAGACTTTGCCGCTGAAATGACCTCCGTAAACGCCGAGCAGAAGAATTTGCACGGACAGATGGCGATAGAAAAGGAGCACGTCGATAACAACGTCGCCGTTCGCAATATGCTTTTGAGCCGAGGTATCGTCCCCGAACAGCTCCCTGCGGGGGAAGATGTGAAGAAAGTCGAGCGGCGGCTCAAATCGGAGGAAAAGACGCTAATTAAGGGGAAGAAAAAGAAATGAGCCGCAGACGGGTTTACAACGATAACACTTTGGCTATTATGGATCGGTTCTTTGCGGCGTTCGATGTCGCCGTACAGAATCGGTTGATAAAGAGCATCGCCGAGTATTGCAGGGATAATTCGATTGCTCCGCCTCATTTCTATACGCAGCGCAAAGATCGCAATAGGGGGTATTTCGAGGTCGGATGGCTCGTTCCGCTGGTTCGGGACTGCGGCATATCCGCGACGTGGCTCCTGACCGGACGGGGCATGATGTTCCAGCAATAAAGACGAAGACCATACCGAGGACGATCTCGATATGGTCTTTTCAATTATGGCGATTTCGCCGCAATTAGAATATGTCGGGTATCTTGGCAACCGCCGCCTGCTTGTTCTTGTCGAGCACCTTTGCGTAAATCTGCGTGGTCGATAGCTCCCGATGTCCGAGCAACTTACTGACCGTATAAATATCGGTTCCGAGATCGAGCATCATCACAGCGAACGTGTGACGGGCACAGTGAAAGGTTATATCCTTGTGGATTCCGGCCCGCAATACCCACCTTTTGATCGTTTCGTTGGTGCAGCTCGGAGAGTGGATGTCGGGAAAGATATGCTCATCATTTTTACCTCTTGTTCCCATGAGTTCAGCGGCCTGCGGCGGTATGTCGAGATATTCCTGTCCGCTGGTCTTTTTCTGCTTGAATATAATCCGCGTGAACTCTCCCTGCTGATGCACGTCGCCCCATGTCAGGCGGATCACGTCGGAGCGGCGTAGTCCCGTCAGGCAGGAGAATAGGAATGCCCGTTTGATGGCCGGATATTCGCATTCGGTTTGAGCGAGCCGCTGCACCTCTTCGATGGTCAGGTACATGCGCGTTCCCTCTTCGGCCTTGAAGCCCTCGACGCCCCGCATGGGGTTGATCGGTATGATGCGATCTTCGTAGGCTTGATTCAGGCAGGCCCGCAGTTTGTTGAAGTAGCTGACCCGTGAATTGCGGGACAGCGGATGATCCTTGATGCGCTCCCGTTCGTCGCAGCTCCACGCACACGCATCTTTTTCTAAATAGTCCCGAAATCCCTGCACCCATTCCTGCGTGATCTGCGAGAATTTGATCCGCTCGTTCGGTTCGTATTTACGGAGGTGTTTCAGGCATGATTTCCAGTTGCCCCAATTCCCTGTGCTCTCCACACCGAGCCGCCGAGCACACATCGCACGGTAGTAATCAAAAAAGAGGGTATCCTCGGCGTATGCCGACTTGAAACCATGCTCGCCGTTCTGCACCTCGACGATGCGCCGTGCCTTGATCGAGTTGGCGAGTTGGAGGGTTTGCCGGTTCGCCTCCCTGTCGGCTTTTGTCTTTTCGGGAATGAGGTACAGTTTCAGAAATTCGTATTCCCGCTTTCCGTTCAGGTAGATGTCGAGGTAGAGGCTGACGTTCCCGTTCGTCAGCTTCTTGCGCCTGATCCGGATCGGTTCTTTGATCTCCGCCATATCCTTTTGCGTTGAATGATTTTTGTTACTTCTGTTACTCATTTTGGCCGAGTAACAGAATAGCAACACAAAAGTAACAAATTATTTGCATCCGTACAGCAAAGAGATGAGAAAATTTTGTTTGGCAGATAAAACTGTAAATAGCTTTGTTATTGCTGTTTATATGCCGATGATGTGCTGGCGAAATGGCGTTTTGCTTAATTGGAAAAATGACGACCTATTTTCCGAT
>JAJBVP010000068.1 GCA_020859755.1 Bacteroidales bacterium
TGTAAATCAGATATTTAAATTTAAGAATTCAAATTTTGTCATGTACTGAATAATTCGACAATTTAGAGTAAATTCGCGTAAACAATGAAATGAATATGTTGAGATTGACCCAATGACAGGCACAATTGAAATAAACCGGCTTAAAATCTACGCTTACCATGGAATCCTGCCGCAAGAACGCGTGTGCGGCAATTTCTTCGAGGTGGACGTCCGCCTCCGCTATCCCCTTATACGCGCTGCCCAGAGCGACAATGTCTCGGGCACCGTCAACTACGCCCAAGCCATCGAAATCATCCAGGCCGAGATGTCGCATCCCGTGGCTCTGATCGAGCACGCCGCATGGCAAATCTGGCGCGCCCTGATGCGCAAATGGCCCGCAATCGAGGGTGGAATGGTGCGGGTAGCAAAATTGACCCCGCCTCTCTCGGCCGAGCTCGACTCCGTCGCCGTCAAAATCGAATTTTAGCACCCTGGAGGTTTCCATCACTCACAGGTTGGGTAGAGACGCGGGATGGTTAGGGGGTGATGCGGGAGAGGGAGTCGATATTGGCGCGCATGGCACGCTGGAAGCGGTCTTGATACTCCATAGAGATCCGCTCTTGGTAACGGTCAGAATGGTCCTTGGCATTTGACACGATGTGGAAATAATCGGGGTCGTCCTCGGGTATCTGCTTGCGTATCAAGGCCTCAATTTCGAGGTAATTTTTTTCAAACACCCGCATAGCATCTTCTCCGATCTTCAACGGGTCGTGGGCAACCCGTGCTGTGTTGTTCTCCAAACTTATAATATAATCGACCCAATTGCGCCGGGTGATCTCCTCCACCTTCAACGGCAGGGTCCTTAGGAATTGCATGCGGGCGGTGTCGACGGGAGGGGTCATCACAATGGTATCATGCACAGGTAAAGGTATCGGCACTTCCATGACTGAACGTTCGGGTTGCGGGCGATACAGCACGATAAACAGTAGCCCACCGAGGGCCAATAGCGCGACTATCCAAGGTAGCCATGAGCTCTTGGGGCGTCCCTCCCACGACAGAGAAGCGGCGGTGGAGGGGCGCCGGGCCGGATTGGGGGCTTGGCAGCGTCGAGCGAGTCGGCGCAAACGCGTGTCGCCCGTGGATTGGGCGATCTCCTCGACGACCTTTCCCAGCGAGTAGATATCGGCCAGTGAGTCAACCTCTTGCGATGTCTGTTCGGGGGCGGCGTAGCCAACGGTGCCGGCGGGTTGCTTGAGCACGGCCATGTAGGCGGCGTCGCTCAACCCGAAGTCGATAATCTTGGGCATGAGGGCACCCTGGGTGAGCATTATGTTGGTGGGCTTGAGGTCGCGGTGGTAGATTTGCATCGAGTGGAGATAATCGACGGCCTCGGCCAGGCGGCGTGCAACATGGCGCGCTTGCTTGGCAGTCAACGACTTCTCTTTCAACGCTTTGGCAAGCGTGGTGCCTTGGATGTATTCCAGCACGATGCACGGGCCAAGGGGGTCGATGACGGCGTACTCGAGTGTAGCCACCACCCCCTGATGGCTCAGATTGTATCCGATCATGAACTCCTTGGCCAGAAGTTGGCGCGCCAAGGGATCGTTAATCAATTCGGGACGCAAGCACTTGAGCACAAAGCGTTTGCCACGTTTACGGGCAGAATAAAGCCGGGTGAAAGCGTTACCCTCGCCGCCGAGGGGCTCGACCTCGGTGAATTCATTCTCGGCGATCCATCCCTCGAGGCCATCAGGCTCAGCGCCGAGGTTGAAGAAGCCGCTGTTGGCATCGTCGTTCACAGCCGTTCAACCGAGGTCAATCCTCCTTTAGCGCCAGCCACGTAGACGGTTGGTCCACCTTCAGTAGCTGGCTCCAAATCAAAAGCTTGCAACGGAAAACCCTTGGCGAAAAGGGAACAAGAGAAGAGGGTACCTTGTGGCAGCGATGCATTCTCCACCACCTCGGCTCGGAAACGACCTGGGGCCGTGCAGCGCGCCACCATTCGACGGTTGGGAGCCCAAGTGAGCGCGATTTTGCCGTCGACGGGTATATCACTGGAAGTGAATGCGTTACCGCTTAGGAAACCCGAATCGGGCAGCAACGTGCGGTCGGCCTTGGCGCAGAAATCCTCCCAATCACGATATCCGGCGCACGCGGCCAGAATGGACAGCGTGGTCGATCGCGTGGTGTGGTCCGACGGGATGTAGCCCCAAATGCGCTTCAGCGTCGACGGCGACAGCATCTGATGGGTGCGCTCCATGATTGCCCCGGCGGCCTCGTCGAAGTCGGCAGGAGAACACAACGCGTGGCCCAAGGCGTTCTCCACCTCGCGGCACAGCAGTGCTATGTATACTTTATTATCAACTCCGCACATCTTGTTCAACTATTTAGGAATGAGCGCAATACAGCTTGAAATTGCCGTGGGTTGTCCAGAAATGAGTAGTGGCCGCAACGGGCGAAGGTAACCAGACCAGCGTCGGGGATCAACTTGGCCATCGTCTTGGCGTCGGAAAGGGGTGTGGCGGTGTCGTTCTCGCCCCATATAAGCAACGTAGGAGCCTGAATCTTAGGCATTTCGCTCTTAAGATCCTCGTTGACCACCTTGCTAAGGATACGGCGCATCATCGGCGACGCGCCGTTGTAGTCGCTGGAGCCTCGCTTGGCCCGTAGAGCGTCGATGCGTTGCTGCGCTTTCTCCTTGCCGAGGGCAAGGCGGAGCAGCCGGCAACCGAGTTTATAGGAGTACACCTTATAATAGTATTTCATTGAGCGCTTGGGCTTTACGCCGGCGGCATCGACAAGGATTAGTTTGTCGACAGGGTTGCGAGAGGCGTAGAGAATGCCCACGCGACCGCCAAAGGAGTGACCCAGCAGTGAGGGCTTGTCGAGGTGTTCCTCGCGGGCGAGTTGCTCGATTGCTTGGGTGTAAAGTTCCACCCCCCACGGCTCTGGCGGCTCGGATGACTCACCAAAACCCGGGAAATCAACGTTGTACACCGTGTGGCTCTCGGCGGCGGTGGCCTCGATGGATGCCACAGTGGTGCAGTTGCAGCCCCAGCCGTGCATGAGGATCAGCGGCTTACCGCTGCCCGACACGCGGTAGTGCATCACCACCTCATCGATCTTAATCGTCTTGTCCTCCATATTCTTATGATTTCAGCAAACAGATTTAGTTAAAATAGGTTGATAAGCCTGA
>JAJBVP010000161.1 GCA_020859755.1 Bacteroidales bacterium
CCGCGGGAGCTGTGGCGCGAGCATCTCGCCCGCCGGTGGGGCCCTGAAACAGCCCGGGGTGGCCCGCGGGGGGGGGCGAGCCGGGGAATGAACAAGAGAGGGGGATGGGGTGTTGTATTTTGTGACGTATAACGTTTCAACCCCGGATTACTATGCATTGGCTACTGGAAACGATGCGCGACAACCCCGCGCTACCCATATTTCTTACGCTGGCTATCGGTTTTTGGCTGGGCAGCCTGAAAATCAAAGGTTTTTCACTGGGCTCGGTGACGGCCGTGCTGCTGGTGGGCGTTGTCGTGGGCCAGATGGACATACCGATATCCGGCCCTGTTAAGCAAGTGTTTTTCCTGCTGTTCCTGTTTTCGATCGGCTATAGCGTGGGCCCCGAGTTTTTCAGGGCGTTGCGTGGCGATGGCGTGAAGCAGGTGGGATTTGGCGTCGCGCAGTGCGTGGCGTGCTTGATATGCACGTGGCTTGTGGCGTTGCTGTTCGGGTACAACATCGGCGAGGCCGTGGGATTGTGCGCGGGCGCGCAGACGATGTCGGCGATCATCGGCGTGGGCACCGACACGATCAACACCCTGGGAGTGTCGGCCGACACCAAGCAGGAGTGGCTGGAGATGATACCCGTGTGCTACGCGGTGACCTACATCTACGGCACGATTGGCTCGGCTTGGCTCTTGGGCAATGTTGGCCCCAAGTTGCTGGGCGGCTTGCAGAAGGTGAAGGCGGCCACCAAGGAGCTTGAGGAGAAGATGAACAAATCGGCGATGGACGACGATCCGGCCCTGGAGAGCGCCTATCGGCCGGTGACCTACCGCGCCTACCGCGTGGAATCGGAGTATTTCGACACGCCGAAGACGGTAGCGGAAATCGAGGCCCACTTGGAGGAGATGGGTCGCAGGATTTTCGTCGAGCGCGTGCGCAAGGACGGCAAAATCCTGTCTCCCACAACCGAGAGCCTTACCATCGGCAAGGGCGACGAGGTGGTGCTGAGCGGACGCCGTGAATTCGTCATCGAGGACGAGAGCTGGATCGGCCAGGAGGTGAGCGACGGCCAGTTGCTGACGTTCCCGGTGGAGCGCGTGCAGGTGATGTTGACCAAGAAGAAAATCGGGCGCAAGATCACGATCGACCAGCTACGCCACCAAAAGTACTTCTACGGCGTGATGGTAGAGGCCATCTCCCGCGGAGGCGTCGCCATCCCCGTACTTACCCAAACCGAGCTCTACCCGGGCGACCTGTTGACCATCGTTGGGCTGGAAAGCGAGGTGACCACGGCCGCTCCGCAGATGGGTTACGTGGACCGCCCGACGGTGAAGACCGACATGGTGTTCCTGGGCTGGGGCATTGTCATCGGTGGAATCGTGGGCGCGTTGACCTTGCACATCGGCGACGTGCCGATCTCGTTGTCGACGAGCGGTGGAGCGTTGATCGCCGGCCTGGTGATGGGCTGGATGCGCTCACGTCGGCCTAATTTCGGGCGAATACCGCAACCGGTGGTGTGGATTTTCGACAATCTGGGGTTGAACGTGTTTATCGCCGTTGTGGGAATTACCACCGGGCCCACCTTCATCTCGGGACTTGCGCAAGTGGGCGGCATGCTCTTCCTGGCGGGAGTCCTGGCGACGACAGCGCCGCTGCTCATCGGCATATGGATGGGAGCCAAGCTGTTCAAATTCCATCCGGCCATCACCCTTGGATGCTGCGCCGGGGCTCGCACCACGACAGCCGCGCTGGGGGCCGTGCAGGATCAATTGAACTCCTCGATCCCCGCCATGGGCTACACCGTCACCTACGCCATCGGCAACACCCTGCTGATCCTATGGGGCGTAGTGATTGTGCTGATGATGGCGTAGCGGCTTGAAATACTAAAAAAATTCGTTACCTTTGCAAGGTGAACGCCTTGAAAAGATTCTGTACACGTGTGGCGCTCGCGGCCGCTGTGGCCGTGGGGACGACGGCCTGTCACGATATCGAGGAGTGGGACAACGACCGCCAAGGCAACTTTGACGCGCTCTGGACGGTTCTTGACCAGCACTACTGCTTCTTCACCGAGAAGGGGGTGGACTGGCACGAGGTGTACTCGCGCTACGCCCCGCGCATCAGCGAGCAGATGACCGCCGAAGAGCTCTTCTCGGTGATGGCCGAGATGCTCGACGAGTTGCGCGACGGCCATGTCAACCTTTCGTCGCCGTTCAACACCTCCTATTACCGCGCGTGGTGGAGCGACTATCCCCAGAACTACGACGAGCGCCTGGTGCAGCAATATTACTTCAATTTCAACTACCGCTCGATCGGTGGCATCGACTACGGGATACTGCCCCAGAACATTGGGTACATGCGCTACCCGTCGTTCAACTACGGCATCGGCGAGGGTAACCTTGACAACGTGCTCGCCTACTTCGCGACGTGCGACGCCCTGATTATCGACATACGCGACAACGGCGGCGGCAGCCTCACCAACGTGGAGACGCTCGTGGCCCGATTCATCACCGAGCGCACCCTCGTGGGGTACATCTCCCACAAAACCGGACCCGGGCACGACGACTTCTCGGAGCCGATGGCGTTTTACTACAACCCGGCCAGCGACGGCCATTGGTTGTGGGCCAAACCCGTGGCGGTGCTTACCAACCGGTCGACGTTCTCGGCCGCCAACAATTTCGCGTCGATCATGCGGCTGTTGCCCAATTGCCACCTGGTGGGGGCCACCACGGGCGGAGGCTCGGGAATGCCCTACTCCTCCGAAATCCCCTGCGGGTGGACCGTGCGCTGCTCGGCATGCCCGGTGCTCGACGCGCAGGGGAACGGCACCGAGCACGGGGTGTCGCCCACCCAGGATTGCCTTGTCGACCTCGACCCCCTGGACGCCCTCTCGGGCCGCGACACCATGCTCGACCGCGCCGTCGACCTACTCACCTCCCTATAATCTTAGACATTCCTTTCCTCCTTTCCTCCTTTAACCCTTTCCTCCTTTAATCCTTTAATCCTTTCCTCCTTTAACCCTTTCCTCCTTTAACCTTTAAATCCTTTAAAGTTAAAAACTTACGCCGTAAATTTGCGTATCTCAAATATTAGCCGTATATTTGCAGTCGTTTTTGACCAAGCGGCTACCACTTGGCCCATTCGTCTATCGGCTAGGACGCAAGATTTTCATTCTTGAAAGAGGGGTTC
>JAJBVP010000144.1 GCA_020859755.1 Bacteroidales bacterium
GAGCGTTCTTTTTTTATGCCCTAAATGTTATGGTGTGAATAATATAGGCTAAACCAATAACCGTAGGTGTAATTAGTGGTGGTTCTGGTTGCCACTGTTGCGGAACAAGTTCCGTTGAGTTTCCACTTAGCAATGGTCGTCTACTTCCATCAGGCGAAACAATTTCAGCTTGTTGAAAATAGGTGGGCATTGCCACTGGCATTAATCTAGTTTGCCACGGATCGGTTTCATCAGCTCCTGTTCCCGAACCAACATTGAGAATCATTGCTGCCCAAGGACGATTTTCACGGAGATAGAATTTCTGCATCTGGCCATTGGTCATTCGTGATAATTCATTCTCCTGAAAACAAATCGTGTCGGGCCACATGGCCAGCGTCACCTTCTGCATCAATCGCTCATTGCAATTGTGAAAACGAATATTAAATTCATCTTCAGCCCTGCTCTCAACAGCTTCATCGCACAATCGCCAAAGGTCGCGAATCTGTTTATCCGTGAGATTAATCGGATATTCCTTTACGCCACGTCCAAATTGAGAATACATCTCAATATAATTACTTAGCGTAGTGGCTGCGAAACGGCCCTTGGAATGACCGAAGAGCTGTCCTATCAAACCTCCGACATTGTTGGATTCATAAGTGAACACATTGTCGAGATTATAAGCGGGGCATTGTAAGCGCAAAGCGGCATGACCTGCAATCTGATAAATCAATTGTCCCGGTGAGGCCACCAGAATCGACGCCATGACGGTGTCGGTGAACTGTTGGGTCTCTTCGGCGTTGACATTCACGGCTCCCATCGCAAGCGCCACTGCGAGCCCTATCGCCCGCACTCCGCGAAGGAGTGTCGGGCGATGGGTGTGCGTGGTTTTGCTACTGTGGGTCATCCGTGTTTCAGAGTGCTATCACTTACTTATTTTTATTTCACGGAGGTGACGAGGATTTTCTGGCCACCCATGATGTAGATGTTGCCGGGAACGACCGTGTTGACGCGACGACCCTGAAGGTCGTAGATGGCTTGAGTGCCCTCGGTGGAGTCAACTCCGATGGTGGAAACGCCCGTCAAGGGATCGTACTCGTCGGCAGCCTCGTTCAGCGAGATCATCCTCTCGGGATTGGTGGGCACATCAGTGTTGTCGGCAACCAAAATAGTATGGTTGGCAGGAATGGTCGAGGTAGTGAAGAACCAAGGAGTGTTCATATACACCACAGCGCCATCGGTGCGGCCACCCTCAATTTTATTCTCGCGGGTGCCTAGGTCGTAAACCATCTGAGAGGTTGGATCGTATTCGATTAGCCACTCGTGGTATAGGATATCCTTGTCAACGGCAGTGTCGAGCAGAACGCCATACACAACAGCCGTTGAAGTCGTGGATACGTCAACGTCGCGCTGGATGTCGATCTCATCATCGTCACCACCGATAATGAAGCCGTCGGAGCCAGTGTCGGTGGGGGTATAATCGTTGTCCTGATCGGCCCAAATGATCTTGACGATATTATCGGCGAGCGTAGTGGTCTTCATATCAACCAATACTGGAGTCTGGCGGTCAACCTTAGATACCTCGTTGTTGACAGTGATGTATTTTGCGGTTATCCCCAAGTTCTGAAGAACCTTGGATTGCAGGCTGTAGCTCGACGACATAGGCATGAGTTTGGCGTTGTCGGGAGTCAACATCTCGAAGGGGAAGTCGACATACCAGGCGATCAAGTGGCCATCCTCCTCGTTGGGCTTGTTGGTGCGATGAGCCACAGCGGGGATCGACAGGTAGTTGTCCTCGGTGTCCATGGGGATCAGGTTCCAGATAGCGGCGTTGCCGGCTGCCTTGGCTTGGGTTTCGCCCAACAGACCGAACATCTGGGAGTTGTCGCTCACGGTGCCTACGGTGCTAAACTCGTTGACGCCATCGGTGAAGCGTCCGCTGGTCAGGTAAAGCTTCTGGCCCTCCTGAATCGAGGGGATGTACTTCAGGAAGCCCTGCATGATCTCGTGCTTCTGCATCTCGGTGGCGAAGTCGACGAAGTTGATGCCAAGAATCTCGGCGTCGGGAGCCTTTTCCGGATCCAAGAAGCGCTCTACATACATCTTCAACCAGTTGTAAAGCAACTCATGATCAGCGAAGATCTTCTCGTAGGTGAGGTCGTAGCGATTTTTCTCGGAATTGTAGCAATCGTGATAATTCACGTCGAGGTCGTAACCCCAGCTCTTCCACAGGGCATACTCGCTGGCGTCGATAGTCTCGCCCGAGCTAAGGCCGCTCTTGGTGGACATATAGTGGCGCATGCACTCGAAACCGATCTCGAATGATTTCTTGTTCTGCTCGTTGGCAAGGTAGAACTTGCTCACGCTGGTGCAGTCGATCCAGTTGAAGTACAAGCGATACTGCTGACCAGAAACCGGCTCGAGGTAAGCGAAGAGGTCGATGTTGGCCGACACCTCCTTGTTGAAGCGCTGTGCAAACTCGGCGAGCGTCTCGGTCATCGAGGCAGTGCCAAGGGAAGCCTTTTGCTCGTCGGTCAACTTGGCGATCTCGTCGTCGAGGCGAGTTGCAACCACCTCAAAGAGGGCTTGCACGATCACACGACCAGTAGCCATATAGCCAAGGTCGCGACCCACGCGTTGCAGGTCGTAAGCGGCCATGCGATAGTTGTTGAGGTTGATGTCGGTGAAGATCTCCTCAATGGCGTCCATGTAGTCGCTTTTGGGTGTGCCAAACACCTCGATGCCCTGGGAACTAAGGTTGCACACCATGTAGTCGATGGTTTGGCTTTTGCGCACGACAGGGAAGGCGCGGAGGCGCATCACGGTGCCGGGCTTGGTCAACGCCTCGGCCTTGGTGTTGTCAGGGGCCGTGCGGAAGGGACTTTTCACCTCCACATAGCCTGTGCCATCACTCGTGCCCAGCGCGCTTTGCACTCGGAAATAGCCCGTTATCGCATCGGCGGCAGAGGCGGAGAAGCCCATGGTGGCAGCGAGCGCTAACGAGCACACGGAATAAAGTATTCTCATAGTGACAGTAATGTAAGTTAGTAATAAATGATTCTTCTATCCAGATTTTGTTTGTTACACTTATGTGTGTTGAATGAACAACAAAATTAAACAAAAATTAGCTTTACCCCCCGTAACTATTCAGCGAAACCCCCACCGATTGCATCCCCTAAGCCGAGACATTGCC